>NZ_JBWKYU010000007.1:0-292871 GCF_059423925.1 Pseudomonas sp. GW458-11-26-14-LB4 | reverse complement strand
AACCTACTTAACTCATTGAATCTCAAGGAGTTTTCCGTTTCGACTGCGCCGGAAGTGGGGCGAATTATAGAGACTCAAAATCTGCCGTCAACCCCTAATTTGCGTTTTCTATCAAGAGAGGGAAAAAGGCTGCTCCTATATAGACGCGAACGCAGTGAGTGCGCACTATATTGCCCAACACACCAGCTACTTCCTCGGATGATGCCACGCAATGAACGACCAACCTCGCAGCCTTGCCTCAACCCTGTTCCCGGTTGGCCTTCTATTAATAGCTATGGCATCAATCCAGTCCGGCGCTTCGCTGGCTAAAAGCATGTTCCCCATCGTGGGCGCCCAAGGCACAACGACGCTGCGTTTGATTTTCGCCAGCGTGATCATGCTGTTACTGCTCAAACCCTGGAGGGCGAAGCTGACAGCCAAGTCGCTGCGCACAGTGATTGTCTACGGGATGGCGCTGGGGGGGATGAACTTCCTCTTCTATATGTCGCTACGCACTGTTCCGCTCGGCATCGCAGTTGCCTTGGAGTTTACCGGCCCGCTGGCGGTCGCCATCTATGCCTCACGTCGCGCAATCGACTTTGTTTGGATTGCCCTGGCTGCAATCGGCTTGTTGCTATTGATACCGACTGGCGCTACGTCCGCGGGCATCGATCTGGTCGGTGCAGGTTATGCACTGGGAGCCGGCGTTTGCTGGGCGCTATACATTCTGTTCGGCCAAAAGGCCGGCGCAGATAACGGCGTGACCACCGCAGCGCTTGGCGTGATGATCGCAGCCCTGTTCGTCGCCCCCATCGGCATCGTCCATGCCGGCAGCGCACTGCTGACTCCGGCATTGATCCCGATCGCTATCGGCGTCGCGATCCTGTCTACCGCCCTCCCCTACACACTGGAAATGGTCGCCCTCACCCGCATGCCCGCCCGCACTTTCGGCACGCTGATGAGCATCGAACCGGCCTTTGGCGCGCTGTCGGGCCTGCTATTCCTTCAGGAATACCTTTCTTTGTCACAATGGATGGCGATCCTGTGCATTATTCTGGCCTCCGTCGGTGCAACCATGACCATGGGCAGCACTGCCAAACCCGCCATCGCCGCGGATTAAAAGGGGATTGAACGAAGGTCTGGCATTTGGCGCTCATTTAGGCCATGTTTAGCCTCGCAACCCAATGCCAGACATGGATTTTTTCGGATAGGGACATCGGAACGCGTCAAGCGAGAGCGCATACAGGCAGACCCGAGCGCCAGACTCGAGGCCGCCATAAGGACGGTAATGAAACGAATTTTGATACTGATCGCCATACTCGCCGTTGCGGGCTGCGCGGCGACGTCGAAGACCCAGGTCAAGCATGGCAAGAAAGGGCTGCACATCAACTGTTCGGGGTTGTCCTCTTCTTGGGACAAGTGCTACGCCAGCGCTGCAAACTCTTGCGCGCCGAAGGGCTACAAGGTAATCGCCAAATCAGGCGATACCGTGGAAGAACCGGGTGATTACCCCTTCGGCCTCAACCCCGCCGGCTATACCAGCCGCAGCATGATCGTCATCTGCAAATAAACCATCGCCACTAGTGCGTTCGCGAAGCGGCGAGCTGGTGTCCGATCTCCTCATGACAGGACTTCAGCACCCGTTGCTGAATCTTCGGTGACGCCAACATACGCGCCACCACCAGTGCCCCGACACATTGCGACAGAATCGCCCAGGCCAGGCTGTCGCTTTCCAGAATCTGCGCCCAACTTTCCTGAAGCTTACAAATCCAAAGCTCGGCCTGCTCCCGCACAACAATATCCGACCGCGCTATCTCGGCGCCCAGTGAAGGCAATGCGCAGCCCAGCTCAGGCTGCTCGACATGGGCCATGTTCAGATACAGTTTCAGGCACCGCTCCAGCCGTTCGCGATCCTGCGTACCCTGCCCGCCCAAGCGTTCAAGACTCTGGCACAACTCGCGCTCGACGATAGCCGCGAACAGGGCGTCCTTGGACGAGAAATGGCTGTAGAACGCGGCCCCGCTCAGGCCGATCGCCTTCATCAGGCCATCGACGCCCATTGATGAAAACCCGGTCTTTTTCGCAGACAGCGAGCTGCTTTGCAGGAGCTTTTCTTTGGTTTCCAGCTTGTGACCGGCGGAATACCGCATGTATTTGTCCTCACATTGAGTGCCTTGACGCTGAGCAAATCCTAGCATAACGTTCGTTCACTTAACGATCGTTTACTAAAGGGATCCGCCCATGAATAACAAGAAGGTCGTATTGGTTGTCGGTGCAGGTGATGCCACGGGCGGCGCCATCGCCAAGCGGTTCGCCAAGGAAGGTTTCGTCGCGTGCGTCACGCGGCGCAGCGCCGACAAATTGCAGCCGTTGGTGGAGGCGATTCAGGCGGACGGCGGTGAAGCCCACGGTTTTGCCTGCGATGCGCGCAAGGAAGAAGATGTAATTGCGCTGATCGAAGACATCGAAACCCGCCTCGGGCCGATTGAAGCATTCGTCTTCAACATCGGCGCCAACGTGCCCTGCAGCATCCTCGAAGAAACCGCACGCAAGTATTTCAAGATCTGGGAAATGGCCTGCTTCTCCGGATTCCTTAATGCCCGGGAAGTCGCCAAACGGATGGTGACCCGTAGCCGCGGCACTATCCTGTTCACCGGCGCAACTGCCGGATTACGCGGCGCCTCAGGCTTTGCCGCATTCGCCGGAGCCAAGCACGGTATCCGGGCTCTGGCACAGAGCATGGCCAGAGAGCTTGGCCCGATGAACATCCATGTCGCCCACGTCGTGGTCGACGGCGCCATCGATACCGACTTCATCCGCGACAATTTCCCTGACAAATATGCCACCAAGGATCAGGACGGTATTCTCAATCCCGACCACATCGCCGAGAACTACTGGTATCTGCATAGCCAGCCACGGGACGCCTGGACGTTCGAACTGGATCTGCGTCCGTGGAACGAGCGCTGGTAATCCCCCCAATAACAAAAACAGAGTGCAGCGAACATGAGCAAAACCGTGGAGTTCTATTTCGATCTCGGCAGCCCCGCCACCTACCTGGCGTATACCCAACTGCCGAAAATCTGCGCTGAAACCGGCAGCCAGTTGATCTACATTCCGATGTTGCTGGGCGGCGTCTTCAAAGCCACCGGCAACGCGTCGCCGGCAATGATCCCGGCCAAGGGTCGTTACATGTTTCAGGACCTGGACCGTTACGCCAAACGCTACGGCGTGCCCCTGAAATTCAACCCGCATTTCCCGATCAATACCCTGATGTTGATGCGTGCGGTCACCGGCATTCAACTGCGTGATCCCGATCGCTTTCAGGCGTTCATCGATTGCCTGTTCAAAGCGCTGTGGGTTGAAGGCCGCGCCCTTGATGAACCGTCAACAGTTGCCGCCGTGCTCACCGAACATGGCTTCAATCCTGAAGAAGTACTGGCATTGACCAACGATGAAGCAGTCAAGGCTGCGCTCAAAGACAACACCGAAACCGCCGTGAAGCGTGGCGTCTTCGGTGCGCCGAGCATGTTCATCGACAACCAGTTGTTCTTCGGTCAGGACCGGCTCGACTTCGTTGTGGAAGCCCTTCGCTAAATCTCCACGACCACACGCCCCTGAGCTGCTTTCGCTGCCAGCAGCTCATGGGCTTCTCCGGCGGTTTCCAGCGTGAACCGATGCGGATCGAGCATAGGTCGCAGCTGACCGGACTCAATCAGCGCGGCAGCCTGTCGCAAAATCTCGCCATGATGCTCACAGCCCCTGCCGGTCAGTAACGGCAACAAGGTGAACACGCCCGAATACGTCGCCCCACGAAACGACAACGGCGCAAGACTGTGCTGCCCCCAACCGAGGCAACTGAGTACATGCCCGCTGTAGATCCGTGCGGCCTTGAACGAGGCGTCCAGCGTATCGCCCCCGACCGTGTCATAGACAATGTCGAACCCCTCCCCCGCCGTGAACTCGGCGACATAGTTCTCCACCGAGCTCTCTCGATAATCAATGAACGTCGCGCCATACCCCTCGATGATCGAGCGTTGTCCCGCAGAACCCGTTGCATACACTTCAGCACCGAATGCACGGGCCAGTTGTACAGCCACATGCCCGACGCCGCCCGCTCCACCGTGAATCAATACTTTATGCCCCGCACTCATCCGAGCCCGATCCACCAGGCCTTCCCACGCCGTGACCAATATCAATGGCAGGCTCGCGGCCTCGCGCGGGCTCAGGTTCAAAGGCTTACGCGCCAGCAGTCGTGCGTCCACCACTGCAAACTCGGCCAACGAACCTTGCGCGCCACCAATGCCTGTGGCCAACGCATACACCTCGTCGCCCGGCGCCCAATTCTGCACGCCCTCACCCACCGCTTCGACCACACCCGCCAGATCCAGCCCCAATACCGCCGGCAACGGTTGCCGGGCATGGGCGGCCTGCCCCGCACGGATTTTCAGATCCAGCGGATTCACACCGCTGGCCTTGATCCGCACCAGTACCTGCCCGGCCTCTGCCACGGGGCGCTCAAGGGAAACCAAGCGTAACGGCCCGTTCGCGGTGTCCACTATCAGGGCTTTCATGTTGAGTGAGTCAGTCATTTCGGTCATTCCTGTGGGAGAAAGTGAAGCCATGCTCCCGCAGCAGACCCATGCCGATAAGACGTCAAATGACTATAGTGAGCATGCCGAATCGGCATGAATGAGGCGCTTCATGGACAAGCTCAACGCAATGGCCATCTTCGTCCGGGTGGTCGAACGCGGCAGTTTCTCCGCCGTTGCCCGGGAACTGCACACCACCCAGCCGACCATCAGCAAAGTCCTGCGCGCCCTTGAGAATGAATTGGGCGGCAAGCTGATTGCCCGCAGTACACGCAAGCTGTCACTGACCGATGAAGGTCAGCGGTACTACAACGAATGCCGAAATATCCTCGCCGCCGTGGATGCCGCCGAGCACAGTTTCCAGTCCGGCAGGGAAACCGTGGCCGGTCCTTTACGGATTGGCTCCTCCGTCAGTTTCGGCCGTTTGCAGATCGCCTCGCGACTGGCGGAATTTCTGCAGCGCTATCCGCAGGTGCAGATCGACCTGCAACTGAGCGATCAGAATCTGGATCTGGTCAGCGAAGGCCTGGACGTCAGCCTGCGCATCGGTGAGCTGAACGACAGCGGCATGATCGCCCGACGCATCGGCACCACCCACCGGCTCACGGTGGCGACGCCCGATTACCTGCAACGCAACGGTCACCCACAATCACCTCAGGATCTTGCGCAGCACAACTGCCTGCAATTCAACCTGCTCAGCACTCAGAACCTGTGGACCTACGAGAGGGATGGCCAGCACCACGACGTACGCATCCAGGGCAACGCCCAGAGCAACAACTCGGAAGCGATCCGAGAAATGGTCTTGGGAGGATTGGGGATTTCGCTGTCACCGGTCTGGCTGTTCAGCGAAGATTTGAAGGCGGGTCGAGTGGTCGCCCTGTTGCAGGACTACCAGACGTTACCGCTGCCGATTCACGCCGTGTCCCCGGCGAACCGTCGCCAGTCCGCCAGGGTCAACGCGTTTGTCGATTTCATGACCCAGGCGCTGGCTGCAGCGCCCGAGCTTCAACCTGTTAAATAGCAGCAGTACGCGTGTTCAACCATTGCAGTGCCGCGCCTTCAAGCAGCGGACTCAGGCGCTCGCGCACTTCGGCGTGATAGGCGTTAAACCACTGTTTCTCTTCCTGCGTCAGCAACGACGGCTCCAGGCAGCGAGTGTCGATCGGGCACAGGGTCAGGGTTTCGAACTTGAGGAACTCGCCGAACTCGCTGCTTCCCGCTTCAACGTTCATCGCCAGGTTCTCGATCCGCACACCCCAGCGGCCCGGACGATAAGTGCCCGGTTCAATGGAAGTGATCATCCCTGGTTGCATGGCAGTTTGCGGCGCCGGCGCCGCCTGATAGGCGATCACCTGCGGACCTTCGTGAACGTTGAGGAAATAACCCACGCCGTGGCCGGTGCCATGACCATAGTCGACGTTCTCTGCCCAGATCGGCGCGCGGGCAATCGCATCCAGCAGCGGCGACAGAATGCCTTTCGGGAAATGTGCGCGGGACAAGGCAATCACGCCTTTCAGCACACGAGTGCAATCGCGCTTCTGCTCTTCGGTTGGCGTACCAACAGCCACCATGCGCGTGATGTCGGTAGTGCCGCCCAGGTATTGACCACCGGAATCGATCAGCAACAATCCATCACCCTCGATCACCGCGTGCTCCTCCGGGGTGGCGTGGTAATGCGGCATCGCGCCGTTGGCGTTGAATGCGGCGATGGTGTTGAAACTCAGCGACACATAATCCGGACGACGCTCACGAGCAGCAGTGAGTTTCTCGTCAATGGTCAGCTCGGTAATGCGCTCGCGACCCCAGGCCGATTCCAGCCAGGTGAAAAACTCGCACAGCGCCGCGCCATCCTGCTCCATCGCCTGACGAATGTGCCCGGCATCCGCCAGGCTCTTCTGCGACTTGGCCAGTGTGGTCGGGTTCAGGCCTTCGACCAGCTTCACGCCAGTGTCGAGGTTATCCAGCAGACCGCTGGTGACCCGCGCCGGATCCACCAGCAGGCTCGCGCCACTCGGAATAGCACGCAAGGCGTCAGCGACTTCGCTGTAGTCACGCAGGGTCACGCCGTCTTTTTCCAGCACGGCACGCAGCTCAGCATCGACCTTGCTCAGTGCCACAAACAGCGTGGCTTGTTGCTGGCTGATCAGCGCGAAGGAAACGAATACCGGATTGAACGACACATCGCCGCCGCGCAGGTTGAACAGCCAGGCGATGTCGTCGAGGGTGGCGATGAAGTGCCAGTCAGCACCGCGCTCCTGCAGGGTTTCGCGCAGTTTGCCGAGTTTCTCGCCACGGCTGACAGTCGCCTGCGGTGGCAGGTGCTGGTAGATCGGCGCATTCGGCAGCGCCGGGCGATCGCTCCAGACTTCTTTCAACAAGTCGATGTCGGTACGCAGACTGGCGCCCCGCGCTTCGAGCTTGCTGCCCAGCGTACGCGCCGATGCGACGGCCATCACTGCGCCGTCGACCGCGACCACGCCGCCTTTCGGTGTCTGCTCGGCCAGCCAGTCCAGCGGGCTCGGCTGACCCGGTTGCAGTTTCACCAGCTCAATGCCGCTGCCCTTGAGTTCCTTGGTCGCCTGTTCCCAGTAGCGACTGTCGGCCCAGACCCCGGCGAAATCGGTGGTGACAATCAATGTGCCAACCGAGCCATGGAAACCCGACAGCCATTGCCGGCCCTGCCAGTAACCCGGCAGATATTCCGACAGGTGCGGATCGGCGGACGGCACCAGCAACGCGTGGATACCTTCGCGACGCATCAGTTCACGGGTGTGCGCGAGGCGCTGGGGAACCGTTCCTTCGGTCAAAGTCTGGGTACTCATCATGTCTCCTGCCAATCACTTCATCGTTATTGTTCGGTGCCGTTCGAAGCCGGCTCGTTAAAGCCCTGTCGCCCAGAATGCCGGAGCACTGGCGCAGGCGGTCTTGATCAGATCTACAGCCTTGTCGATGTCCTCGGCGGTGGTGAAACGACCGAGGCTCAGACGAATCGTGCGTCCCGCCAGGTGGGCGTCATGCCCCAGTGCCAGCAAGACGTGGGACGGTGTGTTGCTGGCGGAATTGCAGGCCGAGGTCGCGGAAAACGCGATCGAATGGTTCAGCGCCGCCGGATTGAACTCGCCTTCGCTGAAGGTCAGGCTCAAGGTGTGCGGGATACGTTGGGTGGAACTGCCATTGAGGCGTACGCCAGGCAGGCTCAACAGTTGTTCGAGTAGTCGCTCGCGCAACGCAACGATGGTTTTCTTCTCGTCATCAAACGCCTCGGCGGCCAAGGCGAATGCCGAGCCCATGGCAGCAATCTGGTGAGTCGCCAGGGTACCGGAACGCAAGCCGCCCTCGTGGCCACCACCGTGAATCTGCGCCTGCAACCGCTGCTGCGCACGCGGACCGACGTACAGCGCGCCGATGCCTTTGGGGCCGTAGAGCTTGTGCGCCGAGAACGACATAAGATCCACCGGCCATTGCGCCAGATCGATCGCGACCTTGCCGGCGCCCTGGGCCGCATCGACGTGGAACAACGCTCCACGCCCACGCACCACTTCGCCGATGGCCGGGATGTCGTTGACGGTGCCGAGTTCGTTGTTGACCAGCATCAGCGACACCAGAAAGGTGTCATCGCGCATCGCTTCGCTGACCGCTTGCGGGGTAATCAGGCCTTCGGCGTCCGGTACCAGATAGGTCACGGCGACACCGGCGTCCTGCAATTGCCGGGCGGTGTCGAGGATGGCCTTGTGTTCAATCTGACTGGTGATGATGTGCCCGCCGGACACACCACGAGCCTGAGCCACGCCTTTAAGGGCGAGGTTGTTGGATTCTGTAGCGCCGGAGGTCCAGACGATCTGCTGCGCCTGGGCGCCGACCAGTTCGGCGACTTGCCGGCGAGCGTTCTCGACCGTTTGCCGGGCCTGCTGGCCGAAGGCGTGGGAACTGGAGGCCGGGTTGCCGAAGTTACCGTTGAAACCCAGACACTCGATCATCACCTGGATGACCCGCTCGTCCACCGGAGTGGTGGCGGCGTAATCGAAATACAGCGGACGTGTGTTCATAAAAAGACTCGCAGAGCGTGTTCCGGGATCAGGAAGCTCGTGTCTACAAACGGCACGACGCAGCCTTGTGAGCTGCGTCCGGGTTCGAGAGCGTCATCAATACCTGATCGGATGCCGTTAAAGAAGAACAACTTCATTTAAAAGTGCGTAGGAACGCTCCTGAACGCGACTTTAACAGGCATCAGGCCGGCGGTTGTAGCACTGCGTCAGCTAAAGCTTTCAAGGAGTAACGGATACAGCGAAATCACCAGCAGCGCCGCCATACCCCAGTTGAACACCCGCAACCAGCGGCGATCCTTCAGTACGTTGCGCAACAGAGTCCCGCACGCGGCCCAGACGCCGACGCTCGGCAGGTTGATGATGGCGAACACTGCCGCAATCACGATCACGTTGGTGAAATAACCCTGCATCGGCGTATAGGTGCTGATGGCACCGATGGCCATGATCCACGCCTTGGGATTGACCCACTGGAAGGCTGCCGCACCGAGATAGCTGATCGGTTTTGCCTCGCCCTGCTCGCTGTCGCCGACGGGGCCGGAATGGGCGATTTTCCACGCCAGGTACAGCAAGTACGCCGCGCCGACGTAACGCAGAACCGTATAAAGCAGCGGATAAGTCTGAAACACCGCGCCCAGGCCAAAACCCACCGCCACCACCAGCACGAAGAAACCGCAGGTAATGCCGAGCATATGGGGAATGGTGCGGTTAAAGCCGAAGTTCACGCCCGATGCCAGCAACATGGTGTTGTTCGGCCCCGGTGTGATCGAGGTGACAAGGGCAAACAGGGCGAAGCCCAGCAGCAGGTCGAGCGAGAGGGTCATGGCAGGCAGTCCGTCAGGGTCATTCAGGTGTTGACCCTATCCCACGGCGCCGTGCAAACCCACGGACAGTTGGGTAAAACTTCAAGCAGTACAGTTACGAATCAGCTTGGACGACCGTGCAGCTGTACGGCCCGCTCGGCGCTCATCTCACCTTTGCTATCAAACCCGAAAGTCTTCTGTGGCTGGCCGAGCAATTCGGCTTTTTTCGCATGATATTCCTCGAAGGAAAGACCGCGACGGTTCAAGGTTTCAAGGGCCAGTTCGCGGGTTTCTTCCGCCGTGTAAGGGCGCAGTTCCGGGGAAACATGGCTCGCGCAACCGGCGAGAACGGAGACAGCGAGCATCAGCGAAACAGTCAGTAAACGATTCATGGGAGCGTCCTGGCGAGCAGTGTGGGTCGATGGAGAAAGGCTACGCCCGGGCACGCTTTGGCAGAAATCAACGCTCTCAATAGTGGCTATCAGAATTCGAACAGTATTCCCCTTTATATTCTAAAAAGACCTATCAATATCAATTAACAGTCTTTTACGGAATAAAAGTCAGCCTTTATAAATCCCTCATCGCGTTCGGCACTGTTGCTCCAGCAACTGTTTCCCAGGCAACAGTGGTTCAACAAACCGGCCTGAAAGTCACATGAGCACAGCCACCGAAAACGCTCAAAGCCCCGGAATACGGGCCTTACAGGAATTGGTACAGCGCTTGCTCTGCTCCAGTGACTACTCACTGCTCGCCGAGCAACTGTTGAAAAAGGAACTGACCATGTCGCGTCCACTGAAAGTCGTCGCCCTGTCCGGCGGAACCTGGCGTCCGTCCCGCACCCTGGTGCTGACCCAGGCCCTGCTGGCCGAATTGTCCGGGCACCTGCCGGTCGAGAGTCACCTGATCGAACTCGGTGACATCGCCCGCCCGCTGGGCGCCGCACTGTCCCGTCAAGAACTGCCGGCCGAGATCGAAGCCGAGCTGCAGGCCATCGAACAGGCTGATCTGCTGATCGTCGCCGCGCCGGTGTATCGCGGCTCCTATCCGGGGCTGCTCAAGCATTTGTTCGACCTGATCGACCTGAATGCGCTGATCGACACACCTGTGCTGCTCGCCGCCACTGGTGGCAGCGAACGCCATGCGCTGGTGCTCGATCACCAGTTGCGCCCGCTGTTCAGTTTCTTCCAGGCCGTGACCCTGCCGATCGGTGTGTACGCCACCGAAGCCGATTTCGCCGACTACCAGATCACCAGCGAACCGCTAAAAGCGCGCATCCGCCTGGCCGCCGAACGCGCGGCGCCGCTGTTCGGCACTCACCTCAAACCGTTGCTGAAAATCGCTTAAGGAGCTGTTCATGGATGTTTTCTGGTTCCTGCCGACCCACGGCGACGGTCACTATCTGGGCACCACCCAAGGCGCGCGCCCGGTCACCCTCAATTACTTGAAACAGGTGGCGCAAGCCGCCGACAGCCTCGGTTACCACGGCGTGCTGATTCCCACAGGGCGTTCCTGCGAAGACTCGTGGGTGATCGCCTCGGCGCTGGTGCCGCTCACCGAACGCCTGCGTTATCTGGTGGCGATCCGTCCGGGAATCATCTCGCCGACCGTCTCGGCGCGCATGGCCGCGACCCTGGATCGACTGTCCAATGGCCGCTTGCTGATCAACGTTGTGACCGGCGGTGACCCCGACGAAAACCGTGGCGACGGCAGTTTCCTCAGCCACAGCGAACGCTACGAAGTCACCGACGAATTCCTGAAAATCTGGCGCCGGGTGTTGCAAGGCGAAGCGGTGGATTTCGAAGGCAAACACCTGAAGGTGCAGAACGCCAAAGCCCTGTATCCGCCAGTGCAGAAACCCTATCCACCGCTGTACTTCGGCGGCTCCTCCGACGCGGCCCACGATCTGGCCGCCGAGCAGGTTGACGTGTACCTGACCTGGGGCGAACCACCGGCCGCCGTCGCCGAAAAACTCGCCGATGTACGCGAACGCGCCGCGCGTCACGGGCGCAAAGTGAAGTTCGGCATCCGCCTGCACGTGATCGTGCGCGAGACCGCCGAAGAAGCTTGGAAAGCCGCCGACAAACTGATCGAGCACATCAGCGACGAAACCATCGAGGCCGCGCAGAAATCCTTTTCGCGCTTCGACTCCGAAGGCCAGCGGCGCATGGCCGCCCTGCACGACGGGCGCCGCGACAACCTGGAAATCGCCCCCAACCTGTGGGCCGGCGTCGGCCTGGTGCGCGGCGGTGCCGGTACTGCATTGGTCGGCGATCCGCAGCAGGTGGCGGCGCGAATCAAGGAATACGCGGATCTGGGCATCGAGAGCTTCATCTTCTCCGGCTACCCGCATCTCGAAGAGGCCTACCGCTTTGCCGAGCTGGTGTTCCCGTTGTTGCCCGAGCCGTATGCAAGCCTGGCCGGACGCGGCGTGACCAACCTCACCGGGCCGTTTGGCGAAATGATCGCCAACGATGTTTTGCCCGCCAAAGCCAACACCTGAGGAAGACCGAGTGACTGCCAAACCGCAAAGCACCCTGCTCTCCCCATTGCAGACCGCCCGCCAACTGGCCGCCGAATTTGCCCTGACCGCCGTCGAGCGCGACGAGCGTGGCGGCACCCCGAAAGCCGAACGTGATGCCCTGCGCGACAGCGGTCTGCTGGCCCTGAGCATTCCCACCCGTTACGGCGGCCTCGGCGCGCGCTGGAGCGAAACGCTGGAAGTGGTGCGCGAGTTCGCCAGGGTCGACAGCTCGATCGCCCACGTCTTCGGTTTTCATCATTTGATGCTCGCCACCGTGCGGCTGTTTTCCCGCCCGGAACAATGGCAACCGTGGTTCGAACAGACCGCGCGGCAGAACTGGTTCTGGGGCAACGCGCTCAATCCGCTGGACACCCGCACCGTGGTCAAGGATCTGGGCGGCTGGCGCGAGTTTTCCGGCAAGAAAAGCTTCTGCTCCGGCGCCAGCGATTCGCAAATGCTGATCGCCTCGGCGGTGGACGAAAGCAACGGCGGCAAACTGCTGATCGCGGCAATCCCCAGCGGCCGCAGCGGCATCACCCTGCACAACGACTGGAACAACATCGGCCAGCGCCAGACCGACAGCGGCAGCGCCACGTTCGAACGGGTGCGGGTCGAAGAATCGGAACTGCTGCTGGATCCGGGGCCGCTGAGTACACCGTTCGCCTGTCTGCGCCCGTTGATCGCACAACTGACGTTCACCCACATGTTTCTCGGCATTGCCGAAGGGGCTTTTGAAGAAGCGCGGCAATACACCCTCAGCGAAACCCGTGTCTGGCACAAATCCTCGGTGCGCGAGGTACGTGAGGATCCTTATGTGCTGGCCCATTACGGCGAGTTTTGGGTCGCCCTCGAAGGCATCCGATTGCTGGTGGAACGCGCCGCTGCGTTGCTCGACGAGGCCTGGGCCAAAGGCCCGAACCTGAGCGCCGAAGAACGCGGCCATCTGGCCACGGCGATTGCCACAGCGAAGGTCGCCGCCAGCCGCCAGGGCCTGGAGATTTGCAGCCGATTGTTCGAAGTCACCGGCGCCCGTTCGACCCACGCCTCGCTGCGCCTCGACCGACACTGGCGCAACCTGCGCACGCAAACCCTGCACGACCCGCTGGATTACAAACTCCACGAGCTGGGCGACTGGGCACTGAACCAGTCCCTGCCGGTGCCGACGTTCTATTCCTGATTTCCTTTCGTGGAGCGAGACCCATGCAACTGCTGACCCTGCCGCCCTCACCCGCCCTGGCCACTTCGATTCGCGCCACCGCCCAGGTGTTCGAAGACCCGAAATCCCAGGCCCTGCTTGCGCATCTGCAACAGGTCGCGCCGAGCGAAGCCAGTGTGCTGATCATCGGCGAAACCGGCACCGGCAAAGAGTTGGTGGCGCGGCACATCCACAACCTGAGCAACCGGCGCAACCGACCGTTCATTGCGGTGAACTGCGGGGCGTTTTCCGAATCGCTGGTGGAAGCCGAACTGTTCGGCCACGAAAAAGGCGCCTTCACCGGTGCCCTCAGCGCCAAGGCCGGTTGGTTCGAAGAGGCGGATGGCGGCACTTTGTTCCTCGATGAAATCGGCGATCTGCCGATGGCCATTCAGGTCAAGTTGCTGCGGGTCTTGCAGGAGCGTGAAGTGGTGCGCCTGGGTTCGCGCAAGAGCATCCCCATCGATGTGCGGGTGCTGGCGGCAACCAACGTGCAACTGGAGAAAGCCATCAACGCCGGGCATTTCCGCGAGGATCTGTATTACCGGCTGAACGTGGTCAATCTGGAACTGAGCCCGTTGCGCGAGCGGCCCGGCGACATCCTGCCGCTGACCCGGCATTTCATCGCGGCCTACAGTCAGCGCCTGGGTTACGGACGCATCACCATCAGCCCCGGCGCCGAGCACAAGCTGCGCGGCTACAGTTGGCCGGGCAACATCCGCGAACTGGAAAACGTCATCCATCACACGCTGTTGATCTGCCGTAACGGCGTGATCGAACGCGATGATCTGCGCCTGTCGAACCTGCGCATTGATCGTCCCGACGATCAGCACACGACTGCCGACGACTCACCGGAAGCGCTGCTGGAACGCGCCTTCCAGAAACTCTTCGAACAACAGGCCGGCGCCCTGCATGAGAAGGTCGAAGACGCGTTGCTGCGCGCAGCTTATCGCTTCTGCCATTACAACCAGGTGCACACCGCGTCCCTGCTCGGACTTAGCCGCAACGTCACCCGCACGCGGCTGATCAAGATCGGCGAACTGGCGGTGAACAAGCGGCGGCCCACGGAAAACCTGCAAGGCGAGCGCTTGATCCAGCTGTCGATCTAGCCGACCAGTTGGCAGTGCAAACCATCGTCGTGACTGCGGGCGATGCTGCTCAGCACCTGGAATGAACCGAAGGTCACGGTTCGCGCCTGATGCGTGCGGATCAGTTGCCAGAAATCCTGCTCACCGGTTTCGAAACTCTGGAACGCCGCCTCCCCCGCCTCGCGGGACTGCCATTGCAGAAAGCTCAACACTCGCCGGCCATCGTCGCTGGCCTGGACGCTGGCGCTGACGAAACCGGCGTAACGCTGGGCCAGACGTTCGGTCTGCACCGCCAGCGCCGAGACCAGCGCCGGTTGCTGGCCGGGTTCGATTTCAAATTCGATCAATTGGGTAAAGCTGCGGTTTTTCGCTGGTGCTTGCATGACATCCCCACTCTGTCAGACGAATCTTGCGATTCGAAGGCCTGCAGGGTAAAACCTCGAGTTAACTAGAGGTCAAGGGGCAATTTGCAGATGATCACTGCGCAAAATGTGCACAAACAATTGACCGTGGGCGAAGTCGCGGCCCGCAGCGGCGTGGCGGTCACCGCCCTGCACTTTTATGAATCCAAGGGTTTGATCAAAAGCCAGCGCAATGCCGGCAACCAGCGGCGTTATCCACGGGAAGTGCTGCGGCGGGTCGCGTTGATCAAAGTGGCGCAACGCCTGGGCATTCCGCTGGCGGAAATCGGCGAGGCGTTAAAACAGCTACCGGACAACCGCGCGCCGACGGCGGCGGATTGGAAAGTGTTGTCGGAGCAGTGGCGGCGGGAGCTGGACGAGCGGATCAATCAGTTGATGCTGTTGCGGGACCGGCTGACCGGTTGCATCGGTTGCGGATGCCTGTCGATGGAAGCCTGCCCGCTGCGCAATCAGGGCGATGTGCTGGGCGAGCAAGGGCCGGGGGCGCACTTTCTCGACGTACCCAAGTGAGGGTTCCCATGCCGTGGGAACCCTCAATTCGATCCATCAGAAGCCCGGCGCAATCTGCCCTTTGTAGCGGGTCAGAATGAACTGACGCACTTCATCGGAATTCAACGCCTTGGCCAGTTTCTGCAGGCCCGGGTCGTTGATGTTGTCGGGACGCGCGACCAGAAACTCGATGTACAGGCTCTTGCCTTTCTCGACGATCAGCGCGCTGTTGGTGTCGATCCCGGCTTCCAGCGCGTAGTTGGCGAACACGAACGCCAGGTCCACCTGACTCACTGAACGAGCCAGCAACGCGCCTTCCAGCTCACGGATTTTCAGGTGCTTGGGGTTTTCGACGATGTCGCGCTGGGTGGCCAGGGTGTTGCTCGGATCCTTGAGCTTGATCAGCCCCGCCTCGTGCAGCAGCACCAAGGCGCGACCGGTGTTTACCGGGTCATTGGGGATCGACACGCTGGCGCCGTCCTTCAGCTCCGAGATGTTCTTGATCTTGGTCGAGTAAGCACCGAACGGTTCGATGTGCACCCCGACCACCGGCACCAGATCGGTGTGGCGAGTCTTGTTGAAATCATCGAGAAACGGCCGGTACTGGTAGTAGTTGGCGTCAAGGTTTTTCAGCGCCAGTTGCTGGTTGGGCTGGATGAAGTCGGTGAAGACCTTGATGTCCAGATCCACGCCTTCCTTGGCCAGGGTCGGTTTGACGAATTCGAGGATTTCCGCGTGCGGCACCGGGGTGGCACCGACGATCAGTTTTTCGTTGGCATGGGCGCCAAACGACAGAACGGCAGCCAGTACGGCCAGGGTCTTTTTCATGCTGTGCTCCAAGGCAGATTTGAGTGGCCGTCGTGGGGTGAACGTGGGGCCTTTATGGGTGAACTTGTTTTTTCAGCGTCGGCTGTAGTGCGCCACCAGGCGGTCGCCGGTCATTTGCAGGGCCTGCACCAGAATCAGCAGCAACACCACGGTGACTACCATCACGTCAGTCTGAAAGCGCTGATATCCGTAGCGGATCGCCAGATCGCCGAGCCCGCCGCCACCGATCACGCCGGCCATCGCCGTGTAATCCACCAGCACGATGGCGGTGACCGTCACCGCCGCCAGCAACCCGCCGCGGGCTTCCGGCAGCAAGGTGTGGCGAATGATTTGCCAGGTGTTGGCGCCCATCGCCTGGGTCGCCTCGACCACGCCGCGATCGACTTCGCGCAACGCGGTTTCCACCAGCCGCGCAAAGAACGGCGTGCAGCCGACCACCAGCGGCGGAATGGTCCCGGGCACGCCCAGCGACGTACCCACCAGCAGCGTGGTGAGTGGAATCAGCACGATCAGCAAAATGATGAAAGGCAGCGAACGCAGCATGTTCACGATCACCGACAGCACCCGGTACAGGCCGACCATTTCATGCAACTGGCGTTTGCCGGTGAGAAACAACAGCAGCCCCAGCGGCAAGCCCAACAACACCGTGAACAGCAGCGCCGCGCCGAGCATGCTCAGGGTGTCGAGACAGGCCTGGGCGATGTCGGCCCAGTAAATGTGTTTGAACCACTCGGCCATGATCAGGACCAGTCGTGGCGCGGCGGTTTGACGCCGTTGAGCAGCCAGTTGCCGACCACGTGGTACTTCCAGCGCACCGGATCATGCAGCGTGTGAACCCGGGCGTTGCGCCAGTGGCGGTCGAAGTTGTGCTTCTTCAGGGTCGAACGGGTGCCGCCGAGTTCGAACAACTTGTTGCTGGCCTCGATGGCGATTTCGGTGGTCAGCACTTTGGCCTTGGCTACCGCGAGTGACGCCAGTGCGACGTTGTCTTCATCGGGTGCCGGACGTGCGGCGTCGAGCGCCCAACCGGCGCGTTCCAGCAACGCCTCGGCGGCTTCCAGACGGATTTCCAGTGCGCCGATCTGAATGATGGTCAGCGGATCTTCGCTGGCCTTGTCCACACCCGCATCGATCCATGGCCGGGCGAACTGGCGGACAAATTCGACCGTATCGCGCAGCGCCGCACGGGCAATGCCGGCGTCGATGGCAGCGGTGGTCAACTGGGCGAACGGCCCGGCCAGGGTCGGGTTCTCGTAGGAACGGTACGTCGGGAACAGATTGAACGGTGCCACTTGTAAATCCTGCGCCAGCACCGTGCCGCTGGAGGTAGTGCGCTGGCCGATGCTGTCCCAGTCATCGATGATCACCAGCCCTTTCGTGCCGCGCTCGACGAAGGCCAACTGGCCCTTCTGTTCTTCATCCAGCGCCAGCACCGCCAGCCAGTGGGCGTAGAGCGAACCGGTGCAGTAGCCCTTGCGGCCGTTGATCACGAAGCCGTCGCCATAACGACGGAGGGTCGCCTGAATATCCTGCACATTCTTGCCGCCGGTTTCCGACAACGCGTTGGCGAAACGATGACCTTGCAGCGCCAGCTCAAAGAAATGCGCCTGCTGCGCCAGGGTGCCTTGCAGGCGGATGTCTTCGAGCAGGCAGTAATGGTTTTGCGGGATCTGCCCGAGGGACGGATCGGCGGCGGAAATGATCGCGATCACTTGCGCCAGCACCGCACAGGACACCTGCGCGCCGCCGTATTCCTTCGGCACGGTGATGCCCCACAGGCCACTGTTGGAATACAGATCGACGATCTCGGCGGGTACTTCGCGGTTGCGGTCACGCTCGGCGGCGTGTTCCTGCAAGACGGCGGCGACCTGTGCAGCCACGCGCAAGGCTTCGGCGTCGTCGGCGATCCGGTGGGCGGTCGGCGGGTTGATCGGATAAACGGCAGATTCAGACATGGATGACTCTCGGTATCGGTGTTGTACCGGGTCATTGCAGCTTCTGTGCCTGACGAAAAGGCCTTGTTTTACGGGGGCTGCAACGGAACTTCAGGGCGTTTGGCGATGAAAACTTGCGCATTCTGTTGCTTCGCTGTCGATGGCTGAACAGTGCGAGGCCTGCTCGTCGGCTACTCGGTCACGACGGCGGCACGGATCTATAGTTGAGCGACCGGCAACCCCGGCGAAGGCACACCTTCAACCACTAATAAAAACCAGGCAACAAATAACAGGGAGTATCGCCATGAGCGTCAAACCCATTCCCGAGGGGTACCACAGCATTACCCCGTACCTCGGCATTCACAAAGCTGCCGAAGCCATCGACTTCTATAAAAAGGCGTTCGGTGCCACCGAAGTCATGCGCCTGAGCATGCCCGACGGCGGCATCGGCCACGCCGAACTGCGCATCGGCGACAGCGCGATCATGCTCGGCTCGCCATGCGATCAAGGTCCGTTGAGCAATCCGGACACAGCGGTGTCGGTCGGTCTGCATCTGTACGTGACCGATGTCGACAAATCCTTTCAGCGTGCGCTGGAGGCCGGCGCGACCTCGGTGTCCGAGGTCAAGGATCAGTTCTACGGCGACCGCAGCGGGACGTTGAAAGATCCGTACGGGCATCTGTGGTTCCTGGCCACGCGCAAGGAAGACCTGACCCAGGCGCAAATCGAGCAGCGGGCGAAGGAGATGTTCCAGCAGGGTTAGCAAAGCCAGGTTGTCCATTCCCGCGCAGCGCGCGGGGATGGGCGAACACGATTCATGAACCGTCGAACCACGCTTCACGTCTTGTCATGAACGCCCGGCGATTTCAGGATGCAGGCCACTCGCCTGAATAAAGGATCACCCGATGTTTGCCGGATTCGTCAAAGACCAGCGCCACGTCAACGGTGTGGACATCAGCTACCGCCTCAAAGGCAGCGGCCCGGGCCTGCTGCTGTTGCACGGGCACCCGCAGACCCACGTCATCTGGCACAAGATCGCCGAGCAACTGGCGGAGCACTTCACGGTGATCGCCGCCGACCTGCGCGGTTATGGCGACAGCAGTCGCCCGCCGGCCGATGAGGCTCACCTCAACTATTCCAAACGCGAGATGGCCCGCGACGGCGTGGAATTGATGAAGGCGTTGGGCTTCGAGCAGTTCTCGATCCTTGCCCATGACCGTGGTGCGCGGGTTGCCCATCGCCTGGCGCTCGATCATCCCGAGGTTGTACAGCGCATGGTCCTGCTCGACATCGCGCCGACCCTGGCAATGTACAGCCAGACCAACGAAGCCTTTGCCCGGGCCTACTGGCACTGGTTCTTCCTGATCCGCCCGGCGCCGTTGCCGGAAACTTTGATCGAAGCCGATCCCGAAGGTTATCTGCGCAGTGTCATGGGCAGCCGCAGCGCCGGGCTTGCACCCTTTACCGACGAGGCATTCAGCGAATATCGGCGTTGCCTGGAACGTCCCGGCAGCGCTCGGGGGATCTGCGAGGACTACCGCGCCAGTGCCGGCATCGACCTGGAACATGACCGCGCCGACCTTGCTGTCGGCCGCCATCTGAACCTGCCGTTACTCGTGCTGTGGGGCGCCGAGGGCACCGTCGGTCGCTGCTTCGATCCGCTGGGGGAATGGCAACAAGTTGCCACTGATGTACGGGGCAAGGCTTTGCCTGCCGGGCATTACCTCGCCGAAGAAGTGCCCGAATTGTTGCTGACCGAAGCACTCGACTTTCTCCGCTGATTCCCCTCCTTCAATCCGGCGGCATGCGCTGCCGGACTGCTTCGCCTCCCCCGCAAAAATCCGCCCACGCGACAGCCACCTGCAATCGCGAAACATTTACTTTCATATCGTTTATCGGGATTTGCTTCGGTCATCCGTCTTATAGAAATGCGGGCTGGTCGCGTAGGCAAAAGCCACGACCGGCCTTTCAGGGGACTCCCGTGCTGCGAAGCCCGTAGTACCGCTCCCTCTCACTGAAACAAGACCCGTCATCATGTCGAAGAAATCCCGCTCGAAACTGTGGTTCCTGGTACACAGCTGGCTGGCGTTGCCGATCTGGTTTTTCGTTCTGATCGTCTGCGTCACCGGCACCCTGGCAGTGGTCAGCCAGGAAATCGTCTGGCTGGCCAACCCGCAAATGCGCGCCAGTGCCCCATCGGACGAAGCACCGTTGCTCAGCTACGATCAGGTCCTGGCCGCGATCAAGAAGGCCGAACCGCAGACCGTGGTGCAAAGCGTCAGTCGTCCGGACGAATCGCACTTTGCCCTCGACGTCGAGGTCAGCTACCCCGACGGGCGTTCGCTGACGGTCTACGTCAACCCGTACACCGGGGTCATCCAGGGCCCCGCGCCAACCTTCAACTTCAAGGCGTTCACCCGCGCACTGCATGGCTGGTGGCTGGTGCCGTTCACCAACGGCTTCAGCTGGGGCTGGTATCTGGTGTCGTTCCTCGGCCTGCCGATGCTCGCTTCGCTGGTAACCGGGCTGGTGGTGTACAAGCGCTTCTGGAAAGGCTTTCTCCGCCCGACCCTGCGCATTCGCCACGGTGCGCGGATTTTCTGGGGCGACTTTCACCGCCTCAGCGGCATCTGGTCGATCTGGTTCATCGCGGTGATTTCCATTACCGGCGTGTGGTTCCTGATCCGCGCCCTGCTGTTCGACTTCCAGATTTCCATTTCCAGCGAACCGATCATCCCGGCGATGTCCAGGGAAAGTGTGCCGATCTCCGCCGACGGCACACCGCCACCGCGGATCAGTCTCGACTCGGCCATCGAGATCGCTCAACAAAAGATCCCGGGGCTGGAAGCCAGTTTCGTCAGCCTGCCCGGCAACGCCTACAGCCACATGAGTGTCGGTGGTCGTGGCTGGTATCCACTGATGTTCCAGACCGCCACGCTCAACCCTTACAACGGTGACATTGCCGCCTCGCGACTGCTGTCCGACCGCTCCGCCCTGGAGTTCGTCACCGAATCGATGCGTCCGCTGCACACCGGCGATTTCGGCGGAATCTGGATCAAGCTGATCTGGTTCTTCTTCGGCCTGCTGCTGAGCATGATGGTTCTCAGCGGCCTCCTGATCTGGACCAAGCGCACCGCCCTGGCCACGCTCAACGCACTCAAGCGCGAAGACAAGAGAAACCGCAAGGTCGCGCCGCGATCGACGTCCCGACATGAACCTTCGGAGGTGCGTCCGTGAGCCACATTGGAATAACACCACCGTCGCGCCTGAACCGGTTCTGGCACAAATGGCGTTTCCACCTCAACGTCCTGTTGCTGCTGATCCCGCTCGGTTTCATGCCCAAATACTTCGCCGATGCTTCGCTGTTTCGTGGTGACAGCGGACTGGGTGAACGGGAGATCGGCGAAATCCAGGTCGGCCCCTGGAGCCTGCGACTGGCCGAACTGCGCAATCAGGCCCCGATCCTGACCGGCCCCGCCGGCTACATGAAAGATTTCAGCGCCGCCCTCTGCGACGCCTGTGTCGACCACGTCAAGGCGACGTACCTGCGCATCGGCAAACCTCGCAGCCTGCGCGCGGCCGGGGTGATTTTCTTCGGCACGCCGTACCGCATGGGCACCCAGTTGCCGGTGCCGGAAAAGACCGCTGCCGACGCCGAACTGTGGATCACCATGGAAGGCTGGGACGGCAGCATGCACCAGGCCTCGATTCCGCTGCGCCAGGCCTCGCCTGCCACCCTCGCCTGGCTGAACAAACAAGGAGCCAAACCATGAGTCATGCCCAACGCCCCTTCCGCCTGCAGCTGAGCGCTGCCTTGGTGGTGCTGTCTGCCGGTTTCAGCACAGGCGCCCTGGCCCACAACCCGATGTGCGAGTGCAAGGCCATCGACGCCGAGCAGATCAAATGCACCGGCGGCTTCTCCGACGGCAGCGGCGCGCCGGGGGTAACCCTCGACGTGATCGGCTATGACGAAACCATTCTGGTGCCAGGCAAGCTCGGCGCCGATTCGACCCTGACCTTCAAGAAACCCGGCGCCGAGTTCTACGTGCTGTTCGACGCCGGCCCTGGCCACGTGGTCGAAATCGACCAAGCGGATATCGAAGCCCCATGACCACGCCGACCACCCAGGTTGTACGCCCGGCCGGTGCCGGGCACGAAACCCTCAATGTGCTGCTGATGTGTCTGTTGATCCTCACCGTCGCCGGATCGGTAGTCGCATGGCGCGGCGTTTCCCACGAACCGGAGCCGGTTTCCAGCCATCAACTGGACGCCCGCCGCGACCTAGGCGCCAGCGAGCAAGGCATCTATGCGGATCTGCGGGTGACCCTCGACGAGATCCACCTGTTGTGCGAAGAACAGCAAACACTGCCGACCCCGCAGAACCTGGCGGACGAAGGTTTCGCCCCGTTTGCCCAGGACGCCAGCTCGGTCAGTCGAGGTGGTCATGCCTGGCAGTTGCTGGCCGACCGCGCCTACTTCGGCCACAGCCAGGCACCGGCTGTGGCCGGTTCGTTTCTGATGCGCCTGAACGACGCCGCGCCGGACATCTGGCTCAACCGCGCCACCGACCTGCAAGCGCCGGCAGACCTGTCCGACGCAGCGCTGTCCGCCGCCGGCTGGAAACAGATCGTCGCGCAATTCGATGCCGGGGTGACCCGCGAACATCGTCATTGAACCCTCGCCTTCATTCGAGAGAAGACCGCTTGCCCATGCCTAGTTCATCTCAACGCCGTCCTTTCCTGCGCCTGCTGCTGATCGGTCTGTGCGCCTGCCTGCTGAGCCCGCTGGCCAGCGCCGATCAGGCCAAGCGCCTGCGCATCGGCATCACACTGCATCCGTATTACAGCTATGTGGCGAACATCGTCGGCGACAAGGCCGAGGTCGTGCCACTGATTCCCGCCGGTTTCAACCCGCACGCCTACGAGCCGCGCGCCGAAGACATCAAGCGCATCAGCGGGCTGGACGTGATCGTGCTCAACGGCGTCGGCCATGACGACTTCGCCGACCGCATGATCGCCGCCAGCGAAACGCCGAACATCAAGACCATCGAAGCCAACGAAAACGTGCCGTTGCTGGCCGCCACCGGGGTTGCTGCGCGCGGCGCCGGCAAAGTGGTGAACCCGCACACGTTCCTGTCGATCAGTGCCTCGATTGCCCAAGTCAACAACATCGCCCGGGAACTGGGCAAGCTCGACCCGGACAATGCCAAGACCTACACCCAGAACGCCCGCGCCTACGGCAAACGCCTGCGGCAGATGCGCGCCGACGCCCTGGCCAAACTGACCCAGGCGCCGAACGCCGAACTGCGAGTCGCCACGGTGCACGCCGCTTATGACTACCTGCTGCGCGAATTCGGTCTGGAAGTCACCGCCGTGGTCGAACCCGCCCACGGCATCGAGCCGAGCCCGAGCCAGTTGAAGAAAACCATCGACCAACTGCGCGAGCTGGACGTGAAGGTGATCTTCTCCGAGATGGATTTCCCGTCCACCTACGTCGAAACCATCCAGCGTGAATCCGGTGTGAAGCTGTACCCGCTGTCGCACATTTCCTATGGCGAATACACCGCCGACAAGTACGAAAAGGAAATGACCGGCAACCTCAACACCGTGGTGCGGGCGATTCAGGAGTCCGGCGCATGACGGCTCAGGAAAACCTTTCAATCAGACATAGCGGCCCGACCCTGGATTTCGCCGACGTCAGCCTGACCCTCGGCCGCACGACGATCCTCGACAAAGTCACCTTCCAGGTGCAGCCCGGCAGCGTGCATGCGCTGGTCGGCCCCAACGGCGGCGGCAAGAGTTCGCTGATCAAGACCCTGCTCGGGCAGATGCCGCATCACGGCCGGCTCAGTCTGCAATGGCCCGGCGAACCCGGCACCATCGGTTACGTGCCGCAGGCGCTGGAATTCGATCGGGGTCTGCCGATGACCGTCGATGATTTTATGGCCGCCATGTGTCAGCGTCGCCCGGCCTTCCTCGGCTTGAGCAAACGCTACGCCGGCGCTATCGATGATGCGCTGGAGCGAGTCGGCATGCAGGACAAGCGCAAGCGCCGGATGGGCGCACTATCCGGTGGTGAACGCCAGCGGGTTCTGCTCGCTCAAGGCCTGATTCCGGCCCCGCAATTGCTGGTGCTGGACGAACCGATGTCGGCCCTCGACGAAGCCGGGATTCAGGTCTTCGAGCGATTGCTCGGCGACTGGCGTGCGGCAGGCATCACGGTGCTGTGGATCGAGCACGATCTGGAAGCGGTCGGGCGTCTGGCCAATCGCGTCACCGGCCTCAACCGCCGCGTGCTGTTCGACGCCACGCCACAACAGGCCCTGACCCCGGAACGCCTGCTGACCCTGTTCTCGACCCATCCAAGGAGCGCTGCCTGATGAGTTACGAAGCCTTTCGTTTGATGGTGCAAGGCTGGGCCTCTTCCGGTTACCTGCCGGAAGCCCTGGCCTATGGGTTTGTGGTCAACGCCTTGCTTGCCGGTCTGCTGATCGGCCCGGTGCTCGGTGGCCTCGGCACGCTGGTGGTGGTCAAGCGCTTCGCGTTTTTCTCCGAAGCAGTCGGTCACGCGGCGTTGACCGGCGTGGCCATCGGCATTCTGCTCGGCGAGCCCTACACCGGGCCGTACGGCAGCCTGTTCGGTTACTGCCTGCTGTTCGGCATTTTGCTCAACTACCTGCGCAACCGCACCGGTCTGGCACCCGACACATTGATTGGCGTGTTCCTGTCCGTGTCTCTCGCTTTAGGCGCCAGCCTGCTGCTGATTCTGGCGGGCAAGATCAACGTGCACATTCTGGAAAACGTGCTGTTCGGCTCGGTGCTGACCGTCAACGGCAACGACCTGCTAGTGCTGGCGATTGTCGGCTCGCTGGTCATGGCGCTGGCCCTGCCGCTGTACAACCGGATCATGCTCGCCAGCTTCAATCCGCAACTGGCGGCGGTGCGCGGCGTCGCGGTGAAGACCCTGGATTACCTGTTCGTGATTCTGGTGACGCTGATTACGGTTGCTGCAGTGAAAGTCATCGGTGCGATTCTGGTCGGTGCGCTGCTGGTGATTCCGGCGGCGGCAGCACGTCTGCTCAGCCAGTCGCTCAAAGGCTTTTTCTGGTGTTCGGTGCTGATTGCCACGATCAGCACGCTGTGCGGGATTCTCGCGCCGATCGTGTTCGACCTGCCGATTCCGTCCGGCGCTGCGATCATCCTGGTCGCCGGTATCGCCTTCGCCCTCGCCGCGATTGCCCGGGGCGTCGTCCCCAGTCTGAAAGGGAACCTTGGATAAATGGCTTTTTCATTACGAAAACTGACTCTGGCCATCGCCCTCAGCGGTGCAGTTTCAAGCCCTCTGCTGGCTGCCGAGAAACCGTTGCGAGTGCTGGCCTCGTTGCCCATCACTTATGGTCTGGGTGAAGTCCTGCTCAAGGGCACCGACATCAGCCTCGAACGTGCGGCGCCAGCGAATCTGCCGGGCAGCCGCCAGACCGCCTATTTCACCGGTCGCGGCGCCCCGGCGCTGAGCAAACTGGCCACTGGCGCCGATGCGGTGATCGGTGTGCGCTCGCTGTGGGCCGATGATCCGCTGTACCCGATCGCCCGCCGCAGCAACATCCGCATCGTCGAAGTCGACGCTGCCCGCCCGGTGGACGGCGCCCTGCCCGGCATTGCCGTGCAACCGGGGCTCAAGGTCGACGGTTTGAACAGCCAGCCGTGGTTGGCGAGCAACAACATGGGGCGCATGGCCGACGTGATGGCGGCAGACTTGGTGCGCCTGGCACCGAAGGACAAACCGAAGATCGAGGCCAATCTGGCGGCACTGAAACAGCGCCTGCTGAAACTCAGTGCCGACAGCGAGGCGCGTCTGGCCAGTGCCGACAACCTGAGCGTGATGAGCCTGAGCGATCACTTCGGTTACCTGATCGGCAGCCTCAATCTGGAATTGATCGGACAGGATGCCCGCGCGGATGCCGAATGGACGCCGGAGGATCTGAAAAAACTGACCGCCACCCTGAAAGACAATGACGTGGCGGTGGTGCTGCACCATCGGCAGCCGTCGGACGAGGTGAAAGCGGCGATTGCCGAATCGGGCAGTCATCTGCTGGTGCTGAGCACCGATGCGGCAGATCCGGTGGCAGAGCTGGAAGGCAATGTGGATGTGCTGCTCAAGGGCCTGAGCGGCGCCTAAGGCCAGTTGCCCCCCCGTTGATCGTTCCCACGCTCCGCGTGGGAACGATCATCAAGGCCGATCTTCCAGACATGAAAAAACCCGCTGACTGTTTCCAGCCCAGCGGGTTTCTTTTTGCCTGAAGACTTACTGTGCAGCCGCTTGCGCTTCCATCTTCTGACGCAGGCTCAGCGGGCGCATGTCGGTCCAGACTTCTTCGATGTAGGCCAGACATTCCTTTTTCAGGCCACTCTTGCCGACGGTGCGCCAACCTTCCGGCACGGCCTTGTAATCAGGCCAGATCGAGTACTGCTCTTCGTGGTTGACCACGACTTGAAAGAGGATGTCCTCGCGGTCGAATACTGAAGTCATGCTGTGTCTCCATCGCTGTAAGGGTGGGCTGCACGACGGGTGCAGCCGGGTATGTAGAAAGAACGTTCGACGCGGCGAAAAATTTACAGGCCGGCGGTCGCGGCGCTCAACGCACGGCCGAAGATCTCGGCGACGCGGTCGATTTCCGCGGCGGTGATCACCAGCGGCGGCAGGAATCGCACCACCGCACCATGCCGACCGCCCAGCTCCAGAATCAGGCCACGCTTGAGGCATTCGCGCTGAACCAGCGGCGCCAGACGCGCAAACGCCGGTGGATGGCCGAGTGCGTCCGGCGTACCGTTCGGATCGACCAGTTCGACACCGAGCATCAGGCCACGACCACGAATGTCGCCCAGTTGCGGGAAGTCGCGCTGCAGGATGTGCAAGTGCTCGCTCAGGCGTTCGCCCATCGCAGCGGCGTGTTCGCAGACCTTGTGCTCGACCAGGTAACGCATCACGGCAGAGCCGGCGGCCATCGCCATCTGATTGCCACGGAACGTACCGGCGTGGGCGCCCGGCTGCCAGGTGTCGAGCCAGTCGCGATAAACCACCACGGCCAGCGGCAGGCTGCCGCCGATGGCTTTGGACAGCACCACCACGTCCGGGGTGATGCCGGCGTGTTCGAAGGCAAACATCTTGCCGGTACGGGCGAAACCGCTCTGGATTTCGTCGATGATCAACGCTACGCCAACCTTCTCGGTGATGCGGCGCAGACCGCGTAGCCACTCGATGTCCGCCGGGATCACACCGCCCTCGCCCTGCACCGCTTCAACGATGACTGCGGCCGGCAACTGCACGCCGGCCTCGGGATCATTGAGCAGGTTTTCCAGGTAACTCAGGTTGGCCTTCA
The DNA here is from genome assembly GCF_059423925.1 of Pseudomonas sp. GW458-11-26-14-LB4. Lineage (NCBI taxonomy): Bacteria > Pseudomonadati > Pseudomonadota > Gammaproteobacteria > Pseudomonadales > Pseudomonadaceae > Pseudomonas > Pseudomonas sp. GW458-11-26-14-LB4. Next base: position 265,601 of record NZ_JBWKYU010000007.1, on the reverse strand, counting down.
CACCCGCCGCGCCACCGAGGCCGAACGGGCAGCGGTAGTCGTACGGGAACGGCATGAATTGCACGCCGGTGCTGAGCAATGCGCCCAACGGTTTCTTCGGACCGAGGCTGCCCATCAGACTCAAGGCGCCCTGGCTCATGCCGTGGTAACCGCCGGAAAACGACAGTACGGTGCTGCGCCCGGTGGCGGTGCGCACCAGTTTCAGCGCAGCTTCCACGGCGTCGGTGCCGGTCGGGCCGCAGAACTGGATTTTCGCTTCCTTGGCCAATGCTGGAGGCAGCAGGCCGAACAGGTCCTGAACGAATTGGTCTTTCACCGGCGTGGTCAGGTCCAGGGTGTGCAGCGGCAGTTCATCGGCCAGCACCTGCTGGATCGCCTCGATCACCACCGGGTGGTTATGCCCCAGCGCCAGAGTGCCGGCACCGGCCAGGCAATCGATGAAGGTACGGCCTTCGACGTCTTCGACGTACAGGCCCTTGGCGCGCTTCAGTGCCAGCGGAATTCGGCGCGGGTAGCTGCGGGCATTGGATTCCTGCTGGCTCTGCCGGGCCAGCAACGGTGATTCATTGAACTGATACAGCGTTTCAGCCGGCGCGGAGGCGATCCGGGCCGACGACTCTTCAATAAGACTGGTGGCGACTGACATCTCTCGACCCCTCAATACGCTATGGATAGTGACCAAAACTGCACACCGGGCAGGTGCGCGTTCCGGTCGCGGGGCGCACATGCAGGTTTTCCTGTTCTGGAAACGCACCAGCGTGTCGAGGATTTACACCCTTGATCGAATGTCAGGCCGACAATGCCAGCGGCTTGTGCATCGGCAGGCTCAAAACGCCGTGATGCGTGAAGGCAGACGCCGCTTCGCGATACCCCAGGCGCCGGTAGAACGCCTCGCCGGTTCGCGTGCTGGCGAGCGTGACGCAAGGCCGGCCGCGAATCCTCAGCCAACCCTCGAGATCGCCCACCAGCGCGCGGCCCGCGCCCCGACGAAACCACTCCGGCTGCACATGACAAAACGTGATCTCGCCATTGGCGGCGGCCATGCCGACCCCGACCGGCTTATCGTGAAGAAGCGCGATATTCAGATAGAGATGCGGATCGGCGAGCCAGCCGCTGATGTGTTCCGCCGATTGTCGGCGAACCCAGCGGTCGACCAGTTGGGGATCGTTGCGATGATCGAGCGCGCAACCGACACGGATCGAGCGCTCGAGAATCCGGCTGATGATGCCGGCGTCGGCGGATGTGGCGGGACAGATGTGGATGGGTGCTTCCATGGCGCTGTTTCCCTCAATCCATTGAGTCAAAGGCAGGGGCGACAATAACGTCGCGGCCGGCGGATGACTAATGGAGAGAGGTTACATTTGATGTGCCTGGCAACCTTTCAGACCGGTTGCAGCGGCATCGTCAGCTCGACCCGCAAACCATCCGGGCGGCTGTCGAAATGCAAGGTGCAGGCGCAGCGCTGAACGATGGCCTGGACAATCGCCAGCCCCAGTCCGCAGCCGGTGCTCTGGCCGTTGCGCCAGAAGCGCTGGGTCAAGTGTTGCAGATCGTCCGGGGCAATCCCCGGCCCATGATCGCGCACCACGAAACGCACACGATTGGCGATGGTTTCCAGGCTCAACTCCACCGCGCCGTCGGTCGGCGTGTGGCGCAGGGCGTTGTCCAACAGATTACGCAGAGCCGCGATCGACAGCACCGCCGGCATTTGCAGGGGCGCATCGGACAATCGCTCAGGCAGGTGCAGCTTGATGCGCTGGCGCTGGTCACTGGCCGAATCCTGAATCGCCAGTTTCGCCACCTGTTCGGCGCTGCACTGCACACCGTCGTCGAACGACAGACTGCCCTCGACCCGCGCCAGCAACAGCAATTGCTCAAGGGTCCGGTGCAGGCGGTCGGCGCCCTCCTCGGCCCGGGCCAGGGACTGATCGCGGGCACTGCCTTCGGTCATGCGCGCCACTTGCAGGTGGGTCTTGATCGCCGTCAGCGGGCTGCGCAGTTCATGGGCGGCATCGCCGGTCAGGCGACGTTCGCGTTCGATGGTCTTGCCGATGCGCTGGAACAACTGGTTCTGGGTTTCGAGCAGCGGTTTCAATTCGCTTGGGAATGACTGCAACTGCAAAGGTTCGAGCGAATCCGCGTTGCGACGCATCAAGGCTTCACGCAAGCGATTGAGCGGCGCCAGGCCCTGACCGATCCCCAGCCACAACAGGCACAGGCAGCCGAGCAGCGCCACGCCCACCGGCACCGAGGCCGCCAGCAGGATCGACATGTTCAGGGCTTCGCGCTCGATGACCCGGTCGGCAGTGGTAATTCGCACATCGCCCCGAGCCAGGGTGAAGCTGCGCCAAGGCGCGCCATCGATCATCTGATCGTGGAAACCCATTTTCTGCGCTTCCAGCGCCTGTTCCGGATTGTTGTGGCTGCGGGCAAGAATTTCCCCGCGCAACGAGCTGACCTGACAGGCCATGCCGCCGGGAATGTTCAGTTGCTCGGCGCTGAAGTGAGTGCCTTCGCCTTTGCTCGGAATGGCCGGCAATTGTTCCAGCAATCCGGCGACCATCCGCGCCGACGCCACCAGGCGCTGGTCGAGGGAAAACATCATCTGGTTGCGCAGGTCGCTGAGCATCCAGGCGGCCGCCAGGGCCCAGATCAGCGCGAACGCAGCGCCGAGGGTCAGGCTCAGACGCAGGCGCAGACTCATCACTTGTCAGATTCTCCACCATCGGCCGGGCCCAGGCGATAACCCAGACCCCGTACAGTTTCGACGATGCCTTTGCCAAGTTTGCTGCGCAGGTGATGGATGTGCACGTTGAGCGCGTTGCTCTCCAGCTCATCGTTGAAACCGTAGACGCTGTCCTTCAATTGCTCGGTGGACAGCACCCGGCCACGGTTGTGCAGCAAGGCTTGCAGCAGGGATTGTTCACGACGGGACAGGTCCACCGGACGGCCCGCCAGCGTGGTTTCACGACTGCTCGGGTCGTAGGTCAGCGCACCGTGTTCGATCAGGTTGACACTGCGCCCGGCTACCCGGCGCAGCAGGGTTTGCAGACGCGCGAACAATTCGCGCAGATCGAAAGGCTTAAGCAGATAGTCGTCGGCACCGGACTGCAAACCGTCGACACGGTCGGTGACCGAATCCCGCGCGGTGAGGATCAGCACCGGAATTTCCAGCCCTTGCTGACGCAGTTGTTGCAGCAGTTTGAGGCCATCTTCGTCCGGCAGGCCGAGATCGAGCACCATCACGTCGAACTCGGCAACCTTGAGAATCGCCCGCGCCTTGGAGGCGGTGTTGACGTGCTCGACCGTCAGGCCTTGCGCCGTCAGCCCGGCGACGATCCCGCTGGCGATCAACTCATCGTCTTCGCAAACCAGTACGTGCATGGGAGCTCCATGAGAAAAAACGCGATTCAAGCAGGAGAGGATTAAGCGGCAATTATGGACACTGCCCGCGCCAAGGAAAAGCATGATTCCCGATGTGTACGACTGCGGGCAATGGTTTTCTCAATAGCGATTATCGCGATGACAACTAAAAACCAACAGACAATAACTTATCAAGTTCAAAGCGACACAAATGGCAATCACATAATCAGTGCGCAAAAGTTATTTATCACGTTAACCTTCAACTGCAGAACATACAAACACCACACTTACTACAACACCAAACAACCAATTATCTATTCCAAGGAACTATCAAATGTCCAAACTCAACAACTTTGTTGCTATCGACTGGCGCTCCGGCCCTGACCGGATTTACTTTTTCTTCAAAGATACTGAAACCTTTTCCTGCTACAACAATGGCGACGAAGAAGTACCCGGCGAATATCCAAAACCGATCAAGGGGCACTGGGAAGGGTTCGATGCCTATGCCAAGCATCTGCGGTTCGGCTTCACCCAGACCCAGGCGGGCGACAAGGATATTGTCTGGTTATTCTTTTACAATGGTGATCGCCCGATGGTTTGCGCCTATAACCAGGACACCGGAAAGGCTGATGCCTTTTACAATCTTTCCAACTCCCTGTGGACGCCGATCCTGCCCTACTTCGACAGAATCGTTGCCGGTACTTGGCTGGAAGCCATCGGGTACAAAAATCTGTTTCGCTTCTTGTTGAATGACGGGACCCACTTGACGCTGGATACTGTAACGCGAAAAGTAAATCACCATCCAACAGCAGTACTGCCCGGACTTGAACTTTATAAAGATCGCCTTGTTACCGCGGCTCAGATTGATCCGACCTTTAGCGACAACCTCTGGTATATCTTCCTGACCAATGACCAGTTCGTGGTCTACAACATGCAGAAAGGCCGAGTCGAGGGTGGTGTGCACAACGTGAGCGGTACATTCGCCGGGCTGACACGGGGTCTCTGACTCCATCATTCGTTTGCAATACTGCAGCGTCTCGCAGGTTTGACGCATGGATATACCCGGTTAATCACCGGTTAATCACCGGTTAATCGCCGCCGCCCATTGTGCCCCTCAATTGCACAGGGACAAGGCTCCTCCATGCGTCATTTTTTTCTATTGTTTGCACTGTTGATTTCGAGTCTGGCTCAGGCAGGGAATGATCCCTTTGCGTCAAAACCGGAGTTCCTGCCGGTCGACAAGGCATTCGTACTGACCTCTGAGCGTCTGGATTCCGGTGAGACCCAGCTGTTCTGGCAAATCGCCGACGGTTATTACCTGTACCAGAAGCGTCTGAAGTTCGATGGGCTGGCGACACAAAACGTCCCGGCCCTGCCGGAGGGCGAATCCCACAGCGACGAGTATTTCGGCGAACAGCCGGTTTATCGTCAGGGTCTGGAACTGAAGATTCCCGCAGCCGCCACGGGCCAGATAAAGGTCAGCTATCAGGGCTGCGCCGACGCCGGCCTTTGCTATCCGCCACAAACCCGAGTGATCGACCTCGGCGGCAAAGCCGCAGCAACGACAGATGAAGCGCCGGATCAGGCACTGGCCAGCGGTCTGCAACAGCACTCGCTGGGCTGGAGTCTGCTGGTGTTCTTCGGCCTCGGTCTGCTGCTGGCCTTTGCTCCATGCTCATTGCCGATGCTGCCGATTCTGGCCGGCATGGTAGTCGGCAGCGGCGCCACGCCGCGTCGCGGTTTCGCGCTGGCCGGCAGTTATGTGGTTTGCATGGCGCTGGTGTATGCGGCGATGGGCGTCATCGCTGCGCTGCTGGGGGCGAACCTGCAGGCGTGGTTGCAGAACCCTTGGTTGCTCGGGACTTTTGCGGCCGTATTTGTGGTTCTGGCGCTGCCGATGTTCGGCTTCTTCGAGCTGCAATTGCCGGTGGCCCTGCGGGATCGACTGGAACATGCCTCGCGCAGTCAACGCGGTGGCAGTCTGGTCGGCGCGGGCGTACTGGGCGCGTTGTCCGGTCTGCTGGTCGGCCCATGCATGACCGCACCGCTGGCGGGCGCCCTGCTTTACATCGCGCAAAGTGGCAACGCGCTGCACGGCGGTCTGATTCTGTTTGCCCTCGGGATCGGCATCGGCGTACCGCTATTGTTGCTGGTAACCGTCGGCAATCGCTTCCTGCCCAAACCCGGCGCGTGGATGAACCTGCTCAAGGGCGTGTTCGGTTTCCTGTTCCTCGCCACCGCGCTGCTGATGCTGCGTCCGGTGCTGGATCCGTCGCTGTGGCTGGGTCTGTGCGGCGCGCTGCTGTTGATCGCCGCTTACAGTGCCTGGAAACAGTCAGAAGGCTTCGGTCGCGTGGCGCAGTTGTTCGGTGCCGGTTCGCTGTTACTGGGCTTGTGGGGCAGTCTGTTGGTGGTCGGTGCGGCGGGTGGCAGTGACGATCCGTATCAGCCGTTGCAGGTGTACAGCGCCGGCCGTGTCGGATCTGCGGCGCCCAGCGGCCACGAAGCCTTCACGACGATCAAGGATCCGGGCGCCCTGCAACGCGAGCTCGACACCGCCAAAGCGCAGGGCCAGTGGGTGCTGCTCGATTACTACGCCGACTGGTGCACGTCGTGCAAAGTCATGGAGAAACAGGTGTTCGGCCAGGCGCGGGTGATGCAGGCCCTGAGCGATGTGCGCTTGCTCCGACTCGACGTGACCGCCGACAATGCCGCCAGCCGCGAACTGCTCGGCCGTTATAAAGTGCCGGGGCCACCGAGTTTCGTGTGGATCGGCGCCGACGGCGAAGAGCGCCGCAGCCAGCGCATCACCGGCGAGGTCGATGCCGATACTTTCCTGCAACGCTGGACCACCACCCGAGACGCCCGTTAATGCTGACCTTCACCCTCGGCACCTTTGCCATCGCACTCAACCACCTGCTGCTGATCAGCGCGCTGGCGCTGGCGACCTTCGTCGGCTGGCGGGTGGCCAAGCGCGGCGGTGACAACCCCGAGTCGGCGCTGTTCAGCCTGTTTCTGCTCGGCATGCTGGCGGCGCGCATGGCGTTTGTCGCCATGTACTGGGGGCACTATCGCAACGATCTCTGGCAGATCATCGACTTGCGCGACGGCGGTTTTCTCGCCTGGCCGGGGGTGATCGTGCTGTTGCTGGCGGCGCTGTATCGCGGCTGGCGCCGGCCGGGTTTGCGTCGACCGCTGGGCTTCGGCGTGGTCAGCGGCGTGGCGTTCTGGGTGCTGGCGACCCTGTCGCTGAACATCTACGAGCAAGGCACACGCCTGCCGGACATCACCCTGCGCAACGCCGCCGGGGAAACCGTGAAACTCACCGACTATCAGGGCGGGCCGCTGGTGATCAATCTGTGGGCCACCTGGTGCCCGCCGTGCCGACGGGAAATGCCGGTGCTGGAAAACGCCCAGCAACAACGCCCGGACCTGACGTTCCTGTTCGTCAACCAGGCCGAAAGCATGCAAAGCGTTGCGACTTTTCTCGAAACCCAGGGCCTGAGCCTGAACAACGTGCTGTTCGACCGCAGCGGACGTCTCGGCCAGGCCGTGGGCTCCATGGCCCTGCCGACTACGCTGTTCTATAGCCCGGACGGTCGCCTGCTGGGCAGCCATCTGGGCGAGTTGTCGAACGCCAGCCTGGCCCGCGCCCTGGAAAACTTCGATACCCCGGCTTCCAGTCCGAACCCGGCCACCTCTTCTTCAAGGAAACTGCCATGCCCCGCCTCCGCCACCTGCTGACGCTGACCATGAGCGCAGCCCTGCTGCACTTGCCGTCGGTCCAGGCCGCCGAAGAACTGCCTGAAGCGATCAAGAAGATCGAAGCCAAGGGCGCGAAAATCGTCGGCCAGTTCGACGCGCCGGACGGCTTGCGCGGTTACGCCGCGCAATACCAGAACCGCGGCATGGCGCTGTACCTGACGCCGGACGGCAAGCATGTGCTGCTGGGCAATCTGTACGACGCCGACGGCAATGACCTGAGCAGCGCGCCGCTGCAAAAACTGGTCTACGCGCCGATGGCCAAGGAAGTCTGGGCCAAGTTCGAAGCAAGCAACTGGATTCAGGACGGCAACAAGGATGCGCCGCGCACGGTGTACCTGTTCAGCGACCCGAACTGCCCGTACTGCAACATGTTCTGGGAACAGGCCCGTCCATGGGTCAAGGCCGGCAAGGTGCAGTTGCGGCACATCATGGTCGGCATCATCCGCGAAGACAGCCCGGCCAAATCCGCCGCCCTGCTCGCCGCCAAAGACCCGAGCAAGGCCCTGGAAGATCACGAGAAGGCCGGCAAGGCCAGCACCCTCAAGGCCTTGAAGGACATTCCGGTCGCCGTGCAGACCAAACTCGCGGCGAACATGCAGTTGATGGAAGACCTGGACTTGCAGGCCACTCCGGCGATCTTCTACATGGACGACAAGGGCGAACTGCAACAACAGCAAGGCGCGCCGACGCCGGACAAACTGGCGAAGATTCTCGGCCCGAAATAAAAAAACGCCCACGCAATGCGTGGGCGTTTTCGTTACTTCCGCTCAGCCAGAAACTTCAGCAGCGTGTCGGTCACAAACTCCGGATTCTCCAGATTGGAGATATGCCCTGCCTCCGGCACCAGCACACACGGACAGCCAATCAGCTCAGCCATTTCCCGTGCTTCCGACGGCGGGCGTGGCTTGTCCTGATCGCCACAGACCACCAGCGTGGTGGCCGCATTCAGCTCGCCCAGACGCGGCAACAGATCGTCACGGCCAAAAGTGATGCGCCCCATCGGCACGATGCTCTCGCGCAGGCGTTCGGCGCAATAGCCGGCGAGTTTGGCGCGGAAATCCTGATAAAGCGCCGACTCTCGATTGATGCCCGGACGGAAGAAGATCGGCACCACGATATCCAGCAGTTGCTCGGAGATCCCGCCGCTTTCCTTGATCTGTTTGAACAGCGAGAAATAGTACTGTCGGGTCGGCTCCGGCTCGACGCCTACGTAAGTGTCCATCAGCACCAGACCGTTGAGCCGCTGCGGCGCCGACAACGCCAGACGCACGCCCCACATGCCGCCGACCGACAGCCCGACCAGTGTCACCCGATCGATGTCCAGATGATCGAGCAACGCCAGTGCCTGACGGGCGATGTCGTCCAGCGAAGCGGTGCCTTCAGGCAAGCGACCGGATTCGCCGTGCCCCCACAGATCCAGTGCAATCACCCGATAGTGCGCCGATAGCGCTGCGATCTGCGGTGCCCACATGGCCTGATCCCACAGGTAGCTGCCGGCCAGCAACACCGCCGGGCCTGTGCCTTGATCAATGTAGTGAAGCGCCTGTCCGTCAACTTCGAAGAAAGCCATCGATCACCCCCGCGACAAAAAAGAGAACCGGCAGACTGGGCTGCCGGTTCGGGATCGTCAACTATACAAACGTACATCCATGTACCGGTTGATAAATGTTGAGTTCACTGACGCTGAAGACTACAAGCCTTCCAGCTCTGCCATCAGGTCATTGAGCCGATCAACCTTCTCCTCGGTAATGTCGCTGGCCGCCAGTCCTTCGATGTACCCGGCCAGTTCCTCCACCGTGCTGCACTCGAACATCGCCCGCAGTGGCACATCCCGTTGCAAGGCTTTCTGCACCCGCGAAGCGATCTGCGTGGCGAGCAGCGAATGGCCGCCGAGTTCGAAGAAGTTGTCGCGTACCCCGACCTTCTCGACCTTTAGCACCTCGGCCCAGATATCGGCCAGGGTCTGTTCCAGCTCGCTGCGCGGCGCCAGGTAATCCTGGCTTTGCAACTGGCCGATCTCCAGCACCGGCAAAGCCTTGCGGTCGAGTTTGCCGTTGGCGTTGAGCGGCAACCGGTCTAGCCACAACCAGTGCAGCGGCACCATGTATTCCGGCAGTTCGGCGCGCAGGCGCTGCTTGATCCGCTCCAGCCGTTCGCTCTGATTCAGTGCGGAATCTGCGGCCACCAGGTAGCCCACCAGATGCTTGCCGTTGACGCCTTCCTGCACGCCGACCGCGCCATCGCGAACTTCCGGTTGCTCATGCAGACGCGCCTCGATTTCACCCAACTCGATCCGGTAACCGCGAATCTTCACCTGATGGTCGACCCGGCCAACGTATTCCAGCACACCGTCACTGCGACGGCGCGCCAGGTCACCGGTGCGATACAGCCGCTCGCCCGGCGCACCGAACGGATTCGGCACAAACACTGGCGCGGTGCGCAGCGGATCGCTGACATAACCACGGCCGACACCGGTGCCGGCGACGCACAACTCACCCACCGCACCCAACGGCACCAGATCCAGCGCGCCATCGAGCAGGTACAGCAAGTTGTTGTCGGTCGGCGTACCGATCGGCAGGTAACTGCCGCGAGTCGAGGCCAGGTCGACGCGGAAGAACGCCACGTCGTCCGAGCACTCCGCCGGGCCATAGGCGTTGACCAGACCGATCTCCGGGTAACGCAGCAGCCATTGGTGCGCCAGTTCCGGTGGCATCGCTTCACCGGTCGGCAACATCCAGCGCAGACCGTCGAGGCTCAGGCGATCCGAAGCGAGCATGCCCTGGATCAGCGACGGCACGCTTTCCAGCACGGTGATGCCCTGCTGTTGCACATGCACCAGCAAGCCTTGCGGATCGTGGGCGATAGTGTTCGGCACGATGTCCACCCGCGCACCGAACAACGGTGCAGCGAGGAATTGCCAGACCGAAATGTCGAAGCTTTGCGAAGCAGTCTGGGCGATCACATCGGCGTCGCTCAGGTTCAGGTACGGCACTTTGCTCAACTGGTTGTTGAGCATGCCGCGCTGCTCGACCATCACGCCTTTCGGCAACCCGGTGGAGCCCGAGGTGTAGATCACGTAGGCCAGATTGTCCGGGCCGCTGAAGATGCCCGGATTCGCCGACGACACCGTGCCGGCCTGAACCTCTTCCCACACCAGCAAGCGTGGACGGTTGGCGCAGCTGAATTCATCCAGCAAGGTCGTCGCCTGTTCACGGCAAGCCTTGGTGCACACAAGCACCGGCGTGCGGCTGAGTTCAATGATGCGTTGCAGACGCTGGCTCGGCAGGCCCGGATCCAGCGGCAGGTAACCGGCACCGGCCTTGAAGCTGCCGATGATCATGCCCAGCAGATCGAGGTTACGTTCGCCCAGCAGCGCCACCGGTTGATCCATCTGCACCCCGGCTGCGACCAGTGCATGGCCGAGACGGTTGGCGTTCTGGTTCAGCTCGGCGTAGCTCAGTTGCTGATCGAGGCAACTGGCGGCAATGCGTTGCGGATGTTGCGCGACCTGCGCTTCGAACAGCTCGACGTAGCTCTTCTCCAGCGGATAGTCGTGCTCACTCTGGTTGCAGCCGTGGAGCAGGAAGTCCTGTTCCTCATGGCCCAGCAGCGGCAGGTCGGCCATATCGCCATGGAAGCCGTCGACCAGTGCCAGCAACAGACGCTTGAACTCGCCGAGCATGCGCTCGATGGTCGACTCGTCGAAGTAACGCTGGTCGTAAGACAGGTGCAGACCGAGGTCGTCGCCCGGATAGCAAACCGCCGTCAGTGGGAAGTTGGTGTGGGTACGGCCCGAGTCCGAAGTCGCATTGAGGCTCTGCGCACGGTCCAGCACCGAGACTTCCACCGGGGCGTTTTCGAACACGAACAGGCTGTCGAACAGCGGCTGGCCTTTCGGCAGTTCGCTTTGTTCCTGGATGTTCACCAGCGGCAGGTATTCGTACTCGCGCAGTTGCATGTTGCTGTCGAGCAGACCGCTCAGCCACTGACGCACGCTGGCTCGCTGATCGTCCGCCGGGATCTGCACCCGCAGCGCGATGCTGTTGATGAACAGGCCGACGGTGCGCTGCATCTCCGGCATCTCCACCGGGCGCCCGGCCACGGTCACGCCGAACAGCACGTCGCGATCACCGCTCATGCGGCGCAGCACCAGTGCCCACGCCGCTTGGGCGAAGGTGTTGATGGTCAATTGATGGGCCTGGGCCAGTTCGCGCAGACGGGCGCCGTCCTCGACATTCAGTCGCGTGTAGCGGTCGCCGACGATCATGCCGCCGCTTTCGCCGGCGTGTTCACGCAGGAACGGGCGGTCGCTCGGGATCGGCGTGGTGCGCTCGAAACCTTGCAGGTTCTGCTGCCACCACTGGCGCGCTTCGGCCAGGCTCTGGCGTTGCAGCCAGCCGATGTAATCGCGGTAGCGCGGCGGCACCGCCAATTGCGCTTCGCGACCTTCGCCGAGGGCGGTGTAGATCTCGAAGAAATCGTTCATCAGCAGCGAACGGCACCAGGCATCGATCAGGATGTGGTGGTTGCTCATCATGAACCAGTAACGCGCCGCGCCGACCTTGATCAGGCGCAGGTGGAACGGTGCCTGATTGAGCAGATCGAACCCGGCTTCGCGCTCGGCCTTGAGCAGCGCTTGCAGTTTCGGTTCCTGCTCGGCGTCGGCGATGGCGCTCCAGTCCAGATACTCGATCGGCGTGCGCCCCGGTGTGTGGATCACTTGCAGCATGTCTTCGCCGACGTTCCAGCAGAACGACGCACGCAACGCTTCATGACGGGCGACTACTGCTTGCCACGCCTGGGCGAAACGCTCGGGATCGAGTTCGCTGTTGATGCGATAGCGGTCCTGCATGTAGTACAGACCGGTGCCCGGCTCGAGCAAGGTGTGCAGCAGCATGCCTTCCTGCATCGGCGTCAGCGGGTACACGTCTTCGATGTGCGCCGCCGGCACCGGCAATGCATCGAGCTGGGCCTGAGTCAGTTTCGCCAGCGGGAAGTCCGACGGCGTCAGACCGCCGGCCCCGTCTTGCAGGCAATGTTCGATCAGGCTCTGCAACTCGCCGACGTAGGTATCGGCCAGTTCGTTGATGGTCTGCGCGTCGTAGCGTTCGGCGCTGAAGGTCCAGCGCAGCAGCAACTCACCGCCGTACACCTGACTGTCGACGCTCAACTCGTTCGGCAGCGGTGCGTGCGGATCGTGGGCAGCGCCGACCGACTCATCCAGCGGACGGAACAGCGCATCGCTGCCGAAGCTCTGGTCGAACTGGCCGAGGTAGTTGAAGGTGATCGGCGCGTTCGGCAATGCCGCCATGCTCTGACGGCTGGCGTCATCGGCGAGATAACGCAGTACGCCATAACCGAGGCCTTTGTGCGGAACGGCGCGCAGTTGCTCCTTGATCGCCTTGATCGAAGCGCCCTGCCCGGCGGCCTCTTCGATGTTGTGCGGGGTCAGGCGCAGCGGATAGGCGCTGGTGAACCAGCCGACAGTGCGGGTCAGATCGATCTCGTCGAACAGGGTCTCGCGGCCGTGGCCTTCCAGTTGAATCAGCGCCGAGGGCTGACCACTCCAGCGGCACAGCACGCGGGCCAGCGCAGTCAGCAGCAGATCGTTGACCTGCGTGCGATAGGCGCTCGGTGCCTGTTGCAGCAGTTGCCTGGTGCGTTCGGCATCCAGACGCACGCTGACGGTTTGCGCATGACGATTCTCGCGACCGCCCTCAGGACGTTCGCACGGCAAATCGGCAGTCGGACCGGCCAGTTGCGCTTGCCACCAGCTCAGTTCTTCACGCAGGGATTCGCTGCCGGCGTAAGCCTGCAAACGCGCCGCCCAGTCCTTGAAGGCGCTGGTTTTCGCCGGCAGTTTCACCGACTGATCGGCGTCGAGCTGGCGATACACGGTTTGCAGATCGTCGAGCAGAACCCGCCACGATACACCGTCAACCACCAGGTGATGGATCGCGATGAACAGTCGTTGCTGAGCGTCCGGCCCATCGACCAGCACGGCGCGCAGCAGCGGACCCTGGGCAAGGTCGAGACTGCGCTGGGCATCCGCGAACAGCGCGGCGCACTTGTCCATCGACGGCACGCGAACCTGCCACAGCACGGCGGCATCGGTGAACGGTTGATGGGTCGCTTGCCATGCGCCGTTGACCTCGGTGAAGCGCAGACGCAGGGCATCGTGCTGCTCGATCACCGCCAACAGAGCTTGCTCCAGACGATGAGGTTCCAGCGCAACCGTCGGCTCCAGCAGCAACGCCTGGTTCCAGTGCTGACGCTCGGGAATCTCGGTGTCGAAGAACCAGTGCTGGATCGGTGTCAGACGCGATTCGCCCGTCACCAGACCTTGCTCGGCGGTCACGGTTTCACTGCGGCTGGCAACAGCCGCCAGGGTCTGCACGGTCTGGTGCTGGAACAGATCACGCGGGCTGAAGTGAATGCCCTGCTGGCGCGCGCGGCTGACCACTTGAATCGACAGGATCGAGTCGCCGCCCAGTTCGAAGAAGTTGTCGTTCAGACCGACCTGCTCGACGTTGAGCACCTCGCACCAGATCTGCGCCAGGGTTTGCTCCAGCTCGTTGCTCGGCGCCACGTAATCCTGACGATTGAGCTCCGGATCCGGTGCCGGCAACGCGCGGCGATCGAGTTTGCCGTTGGCGGTCAGCGGCATGCTCGCCAGCAGAATCAGATGGGTCGGCACCATGTAGTCCGGCAATTGCGTCTTGAGGTGCGCCTTCAGCGCATCGCGCAGTTCGGCCTGCTCGGCTTCGCTTCGCGAAGCGACCTCGGTCACGAGATAGCCGACCAGTTGCTTGCCGCTCGGCGCATCCAGCGCCAGCACCACCGCTTCGCGGATCGAATCGTGATCGAGCAGGCGGGTTTCGATCTCGCCCAGTTCAATCCGGAAACCGCGGATCTTCACCTGATGGTCGATCCGCCCCAGATACTCCACCAAGCCATCGGCGCGCTGGCGCACCAGGTCGCCGGTGCGGTACATGCGCCCGCCATCGGCGGCAAACGGGTCGGCGACGAAACGTTCGGCAGTGATGCCCGCACGCTCGTGATACCCCATCGCCAGACCGGCACCGCCGACGAACAACTCACCCGTCGCACCTTGCGGCACCAGCGCCAGATCGGCGTCGAGAATGTAGGCCACGCGATCACCGATCACGCTGCCGATCGGCACACTGCCGGCGCCCTCTTCCAGCACTTCCGGCGCAAGACTGGCCAGCGGCATGACCACGGTTTCGGTCGGGCCGTAGGCGTTGAAGAACAGGCTCGGTTTGAACGCCGCGCGAATTCGCTGCAGGTGCTCGCCGGTCAGCGCCTCGCCACCGGTGATGATCATGCGTACCGGCAGAGTGTCGTTTTGCGTCGCAAGGAACTGCGCCAACTGGCTGCCGTAGCTCGGGGTGAAACCAAGGATATTGATCCGATGTTCACGGATCAGGCCACAGATTTCTTCCGCGTCCCACTGACCCTGCGCACGCAGCACCACCTGCGCGCCGCTGAGCAGCGGCACCAGCAGACGTTCGGTGGCGGCGTCGAAGTTGATCGAATAGAAATGCAGTTCGCAGTCGTCCGCACGCATGCCGAAGCGCTCGATCACCGCCTGGCAGTGCATGGCGATTTCACCGTGGGACACCACCACGCCTTTCGGCTTGCCGGTGGAACCCGAGGTGTAAATCAGGTACGCCTGATGCTGCGGCAGGCTGATAAAGGGCAGCTCGGTAGCCGGGTAATCGGCCAGCGCGGCGCTGTCGTCTTCCAGGCACCAGCGCGCCACGTTCGACGGCAGTTCGCCGAGGGCCTTGAACATCGCCCGGTCGCTGAGCAGCAGGCCGACGCCGCTGTCTTCGATCATGTAATGCAGGCGGTCGAGCGGGTATTCCGGGTCCAGCGGCACATAGGCGCCGCCGGCCTTGAGGATCGCCAGCAGGCCGACGACCATTTCCAGCGAACGCTCCAGCGCCAGACCGACCCGCACTTGCGGACCGACACCGCGCTCACGCAGGGCCCAGGCCAGACGGTTGGCGCGGGCATCGAGTTCGGCGTAGCTCAGGGTCTGCCCGGCAAAGGTCAGGGCCGGCGCATCCTTGCGCGCCAGCGCCTGCTCGGCGAACAGGTGATGAATGCACTGATCGAGACGACGCTCGCCCGGCTCGACACCTAGGCTGTCGAGCAATTGCTGCTGCTCAGGCGCATCAAGCAGCGGCAATTCGCTGAGACGTTGTTGCGGGTTGGCGATCAACGCTTCCAGCAGGTTGCGCCAATGTTTGGCCATGCGCGCAATGGTCGGCTCGTCGAACAAATCAGTGCTGTAGGTCAGGCAGCAACCGAGGCGATGGTCGAGGTCGGTGACTTCCAGGTTGAGGTCGAACTTGGTCGCCCGCGCATCGTTGGCCAGGTACTCGACGGTCATGCCGGCGAGCATGCGGCTCTGCTGGAATTCCCAGCGCTGCACGTTGCACATCACCTGGAACAACGGGTTGTACGCGGCACTGCGCGGTGGTTGCAGCGCTTCAACCAGATGATCGAACGGCAGATCCTGATGGGATTGACCTTCGATCACGGTGTGGCGCACTTGCTCGAACAACTCGCCGACCGACATCTGGCCGTCGAGCTGGCAACGCAGCACCTGGGTGTTGAGGAACGCACCGATCAGGCCTTCGCTTTCCGGGCGGATACGGTTGGCCACCGGCGCGCCGATCCGCAGATCGGTCTGGCCGCTGTAGCGGTAAAGCAAGGTCGCAAGGGCGGCGGTCATGGTCATGAACAAGGTCAGACCGTTCTGCGCATTGAAGGCGCGAACCCGCGCGGCGAGATCATCGCTGAGGTCGAAACGGAACAGTTCACCCTGATGACTTTGCACCGGCGGACGCGGACGGTCGCCCGGCAGTTCCAGCAGCGGGTGTTCGCGGCCCAGTTGCGCGGTCCAGTAGTCGAGCTGACGCTGCCGCTCGCCGGACTCCAGCCAGTTGCGCTGCCACACGCTGTAGTCGAGGTACTGCACCGGCAGCGGTTGCAGCGGCGATTCGCGGTCATCGACGAACGCTTCGTACAGTGCGCTGAGCTCACGGGCGAAGATGTCCATCGCCCAGCCTTCGGTGACGATGTGGTGCAGGGTCAGAACGAAGTAATGCTCCTGCTCGGCGGTCTTGACCAGGCAGGCGCGCAGCAGCGGACCGGTTTCCAGATCGAACGGCAGGTGCGCTTCATCGTCGGCCAGTTGCTGGACTTTCTGCTCGCGCACATCGGCGGCGAGTTTCGAGAAATCCTTCCAGTCCATGCGCACGCCGGTTTCGGCATGCACCTGCTGACGGGCCACGCCGTCGATGCTCGGGAACGTGGTGCGCAGGGTTTCGTGACGCAGGATCAGCGCTTGCAGCGCGGCCTCGAAACGCCCGACATCCAGCACGCCACGCAGGCGCGCCATGCCGCCGACGTTGTACGCCGGGCTGTCCGGTTCCATCTGCCAGAGGAACCACATGCGCTGCTGGGAATAGGACAGCGGCACCGGTTTGCTGCGATCAACCTTGTCGATCGGCGGCTGTTTGTTGGTGCGGCCGCTGGCCTGGATCTGGCGGATCTGCTCGGCGAAATCACCCAGTTCGCTGTGCTCGAACAAGGCACGCAGCGGCAGCTCGACGTCGCAGGCCTGGCGGGTGCGGGAGATGATTTGCGTGGCCAGCAGCGAGTGACCGCCGAGGGCGAAGAAGTCGTCGCGCAGGCCGATCTGTTTCAGGCCCAGCACTTCGCGCCAGATCGCGGCGATCTGCTGTTCCAGCTCGGAAACCGGCTCGACGTGTTCACGCACCTGCCATTGCGGCTCGGGCAAGGCGCGGCGGTCGAGTTTGCCGCTCGGGCTCAGGGGCATTGCGTCCAGGCGCAGCAGTTGCGCCGGGACCATGTATTCCGGCAGCTCGGCAGCCAGTGCGGATTTCAGGCGAGCGATTTGCGCGTCCTGATCTTCATTGGCGTCGGTGGCGGTGAAGTAGCCGATCAGTTGCGGGCCGGCGACGGTTTCACGCACCAGCACGGCGGCCTGCGCCACGCCGTCCTGAGCCAGCAGACGCGCTTCGATTTCTTCCGGTTCGACGCGGAAGCCGCGCAGTTTGACTTGCTGATCGAGACGGCCGAGGTATTCGATCACGCCATCGTTCGTCCAGCGTGCGCGGTCACCGGTGCGGTACAGACGCGCGCCCTGCTCGCCCAGCGGATCGACCACGAAACGTTCGGCGGTCAGCGCTGGACGGCCAAGGTAACCACGGGCCAGGCCGATGCCGCTGATGCACAGCTCACCCGGCACACCGGCCGGCACTGGATTGAGATCGCTGTCGAGCACGCGGCAGACCACGTTGCCCAGCGGACGGCCAATCGGCGAACGCTCGCCATCCGCCACGCCGCAATGCCAGTGAGTGACGTTGATCGCGGTTTCGGTCGGGCCATAACGGTTGTGCAGTTGCACCGCCGGCAGTTGCGCCAGCACGCGGTTGCGCAGCTCTGCCGGCAGCGCTTCACCGCCGGAGAACACGCGGCGCAGGCTGGTGCATTCGGCACTCAACGGTTCGTCGATGAACAGCGAAAGCAGCGGCGGCACGAAGTGCAGCGTGGTCACGCCGTATTGCTGAACCAGTTGCGCGATGCGATGCGGATCGCGGTGTTCACCGGGGCCGGCGATCAGCAGGCGCGCGCCAGTGATCAGCGGCCAGAAGCACTCCCACACCGACACGTCGAAACTGATCGGCGCCTTTTGCATCAGCACGTCGGTGTCGTTCAGGCGATAAGTGTTTTGCATCCACTGCAGACGTTCGGCCAGTGCCGCGTAAGTGTTGCCCACGCCTTTCGGCTGGCCGGTGGAGCCGGAGGTGTAAATCACGTAGGCGAGATTGTCGCCGTGCAGGTGCAGGCCCGGTGCCTGGCTCGGCCAGTTCTCCAGGTGCAGGGTGTCCATGGCGATCACGCTGACGCCTTCGCTGGCCGGCAAGCGGTCGAGCAATGACGTCTGGGTCAGCAGCAGTTCGACGCCGCTGTCGCTGAGCATGTAGGCCAGACGATCGGCCGGGTAATCCGGGTCCAGCGGCACGTAGGCGCCACCGGCCTTGATGATCGCCAGCAGGCCGATCAGCAGTTGCGGCGAACGCTCGGCGGCGATGGCCACGCACACGTCCGGGCCGACGCCTTTGTCGCGCAGGTAGTGGGCGAGTCGGTTGGCCCGGGCGTGCAGTTCGGCGAAGTCGAGGCTGCCGCCGTCCCATATCAGGGCGGTGCGATCAGGGGTTTGCCGGGCTTGTTCGTTGAGCAGTTCCGGCAGCCATTGTTGCGCCGGGGTGCACGGGGCGATGCTCCATTCGCTTTGCTGAGTATGTTCGGCGGCGGTCAGCAATTGCAGATCGCCGATGGTTTGTTCCGGACGTTCGCAAACTGCTCGCAGCAGGTTGCTGAAATGCTCGGCGAGGCGCTCGATGGTCGCGGCGTCGAACAACTCATCGGCGTAGTCGAAGGACAGCGTCAGGCGACCGTTGCGGTCTTCTTCACTGTGTAGTTGCAGATCGAACTTGGCCTCACGGCTGTGCCACGGCAGTTCTTCGGCCAGCAGGCCCGGCAGACGTTTTAGCGCACTCAGGTCGCGCTGCTGGTGGTTGAACATGACCTGAAACAGGCCCTGCTCGCGCGCCTGTGGGAAGGCTTCCAGCAGTTGTTCGAATGGCAGATCCTGATTCGCCTGGGCGCCGAGTGCAGCTTGTCGGGTTTGCGCCAGCAGTTCGGTGAACGGCAGACGCGAATCGACGTCGGCGCGCAGCACCTGAGTGTTGATGAAGAAGCCGATCAGGCCCTGGGTTTCCAGGCGCGGACGGTTGGCGTTGGGTACGCCGATGCGGATGTCGCGCTGGCCGCTGTAGCGATGCAGCAGGCTCTGGAAAGCCGAGAGCAGCAGCATGAACGGCGTGGATTGATAGGCTTGGGCCGTCTGGCGGATCGCGTCGCTGAGGCTGATCCCCAGACGAACGCTGTGGCGTGCGGCGCTGTGAATTTGTTTGGCAGAACGCGGATGGTCGGTCGCCAGTTCCAGGGTCGGATGCTCGTCGCCCAACTGCGCCTTCCAGTACGCCAGTTGCCGCTCGCCCTCGCCTTGCGCCAGCCATTGGCGCTGCCAGCTGCCGTAGTCGGCGTATTGGGTTGGCAGCAGCGCGAGTTCCGCGCGCTGGCCTTGGGACGCGGCGGCGTACAGGCGCGAAAACTCGTCGATCAACACGTTCAGCGACCAGCCGTCGGCGATGATGTGGTGCAGGGTCACCAGCAACTGGTGATCTTCGTCGTCGAGGCGAACCAGCGTTACCCACAGCAGCGGACCTTTCTCCAGATCGAACTGGGTGCGGGCTTCGTCTTCGCGGATCTGTTGTGCGCGGGCTTCACGTTCGCTGGCCGGCAGGTCGCTGATGTCGATCAGTTGCAGATTGAATTCGCCCGCCGCTTCGACCTGTTGCAGGGCCACGCCATCGCGCTCGAAGAAGCGCGTACGCAGGGATTCGTGGCGTTCGATCAGATGCTGGAAACTGGCGCGCAGGGCGTCTTCGTCCAGTTCGCCACGCAAGCGCAGGGCACCGGGAATGTTGTAGGCGCTGCTCTGCGGGTCGAGCTGCCAGGTGATCCACAGTCGGTTTTGCGCCAGCGATTGCGGCAGCGCTTCGTTGCGCGACAGTGCGGTGATGTCGCCTTGGGCGCTGCCGCCGTCCTGCTGCTGTTGCGCCACGGCGGCGGCGAATGCGGACAGGGTCGGGGCTTCGAACAGCAGGCGCAGGTTCAGCTCCAGGCTCAGCTCTTCGCGAACCTTGGCAATCACTTGGGCGGCGGCGATCGAGTTGCCGCCGAGCAGGAAGAAATGATCGTCGCCGTTGACCCGTTTGACGTTGAGTTGCTCGGCCCAGATCTTGCCGATCAGGGCTTCCAGTTCGGAGGCGGACGCGGTCGACTCATGAGCGGTTTCAGCGGTGGCCGACGGGAACACCGCGTAGCTGTCGAGGCTGCCGTCGGCCAGACGATTGCGGCAGGCCGAACGCTGCAACTTGCCGCTGGAAGTTTTCGGCAACGCGCCCGGATTGAGCAGCACCACCACGCTCGGTGCTTCCTGATACGCCTCGGCCACGGCCTGACGGATGGCTTTGATCAGTGCTTCAGGCGGGAGGATTTTCTGCACGCTGCGGCTGATTTCCGCCGCAATGCCGATGCCTTCTTCGCCATTCTGATTGACCGCGAACGCGGCGACGCGACCCTTGCGCACCACCTCGACTTCGTTCTCTACCGTTTTCTCGAGATCCTGTGGGTAGAGGTTGTGGCCGCGCACGATCAGCATGTCTTTCAAGCGACCGGTGATGAACAGTTCACCGTCGCGCATGAAGCCCAGGTCACCGGTGCGCAGCCAGGTCTGGCCGGCGTGCTGGACGAAAGTCTTGGCGCTGGCCTCGGGGTTGCGCCAGTAGCCGAGGGCGATGCTCGGGCCGGTAGCCCAGACTTCACCGACGGCATTGTCGGCCAGTTCTTCAAGGGTGTTCGGCTCGACGATCAGCACCGCGTGCTCTGGCTGGCTGATGCCGCAGCTCATGATCGGACTGCCCTCGCCCGGCTCGGCGCGGTTCTGTGCCAGGGCCTGATCATCGACGCGCAGTGCTGGAATCCCGGTGCCGCGCGGTGTGCCGGCGACGAACAGGGTCGCTTCGGCCAGACCGTAGGACGCCATGAAGCTGTCTTCGCTGAAACCGCACGCGGTGAATTTCTCGGCGAAGCGTTCGAGGGTGTCGAGACGGATCGGCTCGGAGCCGGAATAGGCCACACGCCAGCGGCTCAGGTCGAGACGTTCCAGCGCCGATTCGCTGACCCGCTCGCTGCACAGACGATAAGCGAAGTCAGGGCCACCGCTGATGGTGCCGCCGTACTGGCTGATCGCTTCAAGCCAGCGCAACGGCCGGCCGAGGAAGTACGCCGGCGACATCAGAATGCACGGCACACCGCTGAAGATCGGTTGCAGCAGACCGCCGATCAGGCCCATGTCGTGGTACAGCGGCAACCAGCTGACGATCACGTCGTCCGGGTTCACGTCGATGCCGAAGCCGTGGCGGATCAACAGTTCGTTGGCCACCAGGTTGCCGTGGCTGACCTGCACGCCCTTGGGCAGCGCGGTCGAGCCGGACGTGTATTGCAGGAAGGCGATGTGGTCTTGCGGCAAGGTCGGTTCGACCCAGCGCTCGGCCAGCGCAGCGTCGAGGGTGTCGACGCACAGCAGCGGCGGCGCGCCTTCGATTTGCTGCAGGGCGTCGCGCAGGTCGGCGCTGGTCAGCAGCAGACGCGGCTCGGCGTCGGCAATGATCGACAGCAGGCGCTCCTGATGATGACGCTTGGCCGATTCCGGCGGATAAGCCGGCACCGCGATCACGCCCGCGTACAGGCAACCGAAGAACGCCGCGACATAATCCGGTCCGCTCGGGAACAGCAATACCGCGCGATCACCGAATCCGGCCTCGGCCTGCAATGCGGCTGCAATGGTGCGCGCACGTTGATCCAGCTCGCGATAACTGAGCACCACAGCCTGCGCCTCGGTTTCAGCGAGAAAGCGCAAGGCCAGCCGATCCGGCGTCATGGCCGCGCGGCGCTGGAGGGCTTGAACCAGGGTGCTGGGGAGTTCGAACGCGTCGGTCATGAGGTTTCCTGCCTGAATTCGGCTTGCTGGTGGAATCGGGTTGGCTGCGGCATGCCCGTGCAAGGCATGCGGGACACGGTCTTTGCCGACCGTGCAAGGCATTGGAATGCGGTAGGTCCGGGGCTGCGTACCCGGATCCATTCACCAATGAGAACGGATGACGTCTTGAAATAATTAGTCGGCAGGCTGGATCGCCAACGGGGCTGGGCGCTTGGGCGAGTGCGGCGGCGTGTCGCAGTTCTCAGATCGCACTGTTATGGATCATTAGTTCTCTTTCTCAATTGACAATCATTATCATTCAACATAATTTGTCGCTCGATGTGTAGGACGGCCCCGTCCCCCAGGCGTCCCACTAACCTATTGGCAGCAAGGTGATTTCCATGACGGAACAAGTATCCACAAGCAGGTGCGATTCACCGCTACTTCAGGCATTCGTCGACAATCGACTGATTCTGGTCAAGATTGCAGCCCGCATTACCGGCTGCCGGTCACGCGCCGAAGATGTGGTCCAGGATGCGTTCTTCAGACTGCAGTCGGCGCCGCCGATCACGTCGTCGATCAAGGCCCAGCTGAGTTATCTGTTCCAGATCGTGCGCAACCTGGCGATCGATCACTACCGCAAACAGGCGCTGGAGCAGAAGTACGCCGGCCCCGAGGAGGAAGGGTTGAACGTGGTCATTCAGGGCGCTTCGCCGGAAACCTCGCACATCAACTTCTCGACCCTTGAACACATCGCCGACGCGTTGACCGAGCTGCCGGTCCGCACCCGCTATGCGTTCGAGATGTACCGTCTGCACGGCGTGCCGCAGAAGGACATTGCCAAGGAACTCGGCGTTTCGCCAACGCTGGTCAACTTCATGATTCGCGATGCGCTGGTGCACTGCCGCAAGGTATCCGGCAGCCGCGCCGATGCGGTGTCCGCGAACCGTCGCTGACCTGAAACAGAGCCAAAAAAAAGATCGCAGCCTTCGTTGAAGGGCTGCGATCTTTTTTGTTTTCAGCGAAATATCACACCAGCGTGCACCGGTCGAAGAACCGCTCGCGCCCGAGAATCATCAGCGCCGCGCGCTTGTGCGGGAAATCGAATTCTTTCTCGCAGTGGAAGCACTGGTTGTGCATGTGGCCGATCATCTTCGCGTTGTCGGCACGCGGTTCGGCAACGACGCGCTGCGTGCGCGGATCATCCAGAAACAGGTAGTGCACCAGCGCCGACAGCCAACTCGCCACCTTGTGCGGACCGCGATGATCTTCTTCTCCGACCAGCATGTGAATGCCGCGATCGTAATTGTCGGCATCGTAGAACGGCGCGATACGATCTTCCTTGGCCCAATAGGCTTCGAAATAGGCAAACGGCTGATCATCGAAACAACCGATCAGGGTCAGCGTGTGCGGATCGGCGTCGAGTTTGCTCAGGTACTCGCGGTGCTGTTCGAGGCTGCCCTCTTCCTGCCAGAAACTGGCGACTCGAGGGCTGTTCTGCCAGCGATTGAAACGCGCCAGATCCTGCTCGATCTCCACCGTTCGCAGGGAAATCCAGGCACCGAGACGCGCATCGAAACGCCGATAGACTTCCCCACGCGGTTTCACCGGGCGCAGCGGATGACGCTTGCCGTTGCTGATGACCATCTGCTGCGGATAGCTGCCGGTCAGCGATGTGCCGAGCCACGGCTGCGGCAGTTGCCAGAACAGCGTGCGCTCGCAGCGGTATTCACCCGCCACTTCAGTGCCCACCAGCAAACCGCTGAGCAAGGCTTCGGTCGGCGCCTGATCGAGTTGCCAGATCAATTGCTGACGCGCCGGATCCCGGGCAAACAGCCAATAACAGGCTGCCCACAGCGCCTGGCCCGGCGGCAGTGCATAGCGCTCATCGATCTGGATCGGCCCCTGGCCTTCACGATCAAGACGCAGGCGAATCAGCGGTTGCCCGTCCAGGCTCAGGCTCAGACGGCTTTCGGTGGCATCGGCTACCAGTTGGCTGCCCGAAGGCAGGGCCAGGGCAGTCAGGTCATTCAGATTGGACATGGGTCGGGCTCACGATAATCGTCGACAGTTCAACGATGGGACGTGAGCCGGGGCGGGAAATTTAGGCCGTTCGGCAAAAACCGCCGGTCATTGATGCGGTACCGGCACCACCGCAATCTTGTACGGATCGAAGATCTTCAGCATCTGCCCGTTGTCGCGCAGGCCCTGCAGCAGCTTGCCGAACGCTTCACCGGTGATCGGCGCCTTCGGACTGAGAATCGCGTAGTGGTGGTAGATCTGGTCGATGCGCTGGGACACCAGCAACTCGTCGCGCACCTTTTCGTTGCGCAGCAGGTAATCGAACAGGTACGAGCGAGTCACCAACGCAATGTCCGCGCGCCCGCGCAAGACCATCAGCAGGTTGCTGTCGTGGGAATAGGTCAGCGTGGCGTTGTAGGTTTCGGCGAGGTACTTGGGATCGGCGTTGAAGTTGGCGAATTCGTAGTGATAGCCGCTGTACAGCGCCAGCCTTTTGCCCTTGAGATCCGCGAAGTAGTTCTGCTGGCGACCGGGCTTGTTCTGCGCGACGAAAATCTCGGCGTCCTCAAGCCCCATGTCGACGGTGGTGTGGGGAATGTCTTTCCAGCCCCACTCCGGATTTTCGAAGATCGCCATGTCGGTGCGGCCATCCTTGAAATCGCCGAACCGGCGAGGAATCGAGGTGGGCACCAGTTCAAAACGATAGTCGCTCTGGGCGCTGTTCAACGCGGCGACCAGTTCCGGCAGCAGGCCGGTGTCGGCGCCGTTTTCCGGGCGAATGGTGTAGGGCGGAAAATGCGCTGCGCCCACCCGAACCACCTGCGCCGCCGGAGCAGGCAATACCCATAAAGCAGCCAGCGCTGCGAGCATCAGCCCGGCGGCCGTCCGAATTGGCGAAGACTTCAAAACACCCCACTCCCCGAAAAAGTACCGATCATTGCATTCAAGCTAGGCGGTTTCGCCCAGTTAGCCAGTTTCCCGGCCCGATAGAAAGCGCCTAGCGCTCCTCGAGCACCAGAATCAGCGCTTCTTCGGCCAGTTGGTCCAGGCTCAGGCTGCCGCCGGCGCGGAACCAGGTGGTGGTCCAGGACAGCGCGCCCGTGAGAAAACGTCGGGTAATGAACACGTCGCCACGGATGAATCCCGCCTCCTTGGCCTCGCCCAGCGCTTGCAGCCAGAGGTCTTCGTAGATGTCGCGCAGCGCCAGCACCTTGGCCTGGCCGTCTTCGGACAGCGAGCGCCATTCATACACCAGCACCGCCATCGCCTCGCCGCTGCCGCCCATGATCGACTGCAATTCGCAGCGGATCAGCGCCAGCACCCGCTCGCGCACATCGGCGGCATCGGCAAGGGCCGCACGCATAAGCGCGGTGTTGTAGCGGATGGTTTCTTCCATCACCGCCCGCAGGATTTCATCCTTGCTCTTGAAGTGATGAAAGATGCTGCCGGACTGAATCCCCACGGCACCGGCCAGATCGCGAACCGTGGTGCGCTCGTAGCCTTTGTTGCGGAACAGGTGGGCCGCCACTTGCAGCAGTTTGCCGCGAGCGCTATCCGGATCGGTCAACTGGCCGGCATCGACCAGTTCACGCATGACCCTCAGGGCTTTTTGCTCGTCCACCCGTTCTCTCCTACAGTCGTTCAGTCAAATGCGCCGTACGCCGCAGAAACGGCGGGGTTGCGCGGGCAATTTAAGCCGCCGGCGGTGACCAAGCAAGCGCTTGGGCAGAAGATAATTCCAGGCGTTTACAAACCAAGCGCTTGCTTGGTAGTCTCGATGCACTTCTGTCACAGGTTGCTGAGTCGGAGATCAAAATGCCCACCACGGTTCGCATCGGATGCGCCAGCGCATTCTGGGGAGACACCTCGACCGCCGCCGCGCAGCTTGTGGCCGCAGGACAGTTGGATTATCTGGTCTTCGACTACCTCGCCGAAATCACCATGTCGATCATGGCCGGCGCGCGCATAAAGGATCCGCAGGCCGGGTTCGCCGGCGATTTCATCGAAGTCCTCGCGCCTCTGTTGCCGCAACTGGCCGAACAGAACATTCGCGTCATCAGCAATGCCGGCGGGGTCAATCCCAAGGCCTGCGCCGCCGCGCTGCAAGCGGCCTGCGACAAGGCTGGCGTGGCGCTGAAGATCGCCGTGCTGTCGGGCGATGACCTGCAACCCCAGTTCAAACAACTGGCCACCCAAGGCATCACGGAAATGTTCAGCGGCGCCCCGCTGCCGCCGATGTGCGTGTCGACCAACGCCTACCTCGGCGCGCCGGGCATCGTCGAAGCCCTGCGCCTTGGCGCCGACATCGTGATCACCGGCCGGGTGGTCGACAGCGCAGTGGTCAGTGCCGCGCTGGTGCACGAATTCAGCTGGTCCTGGCACAACTACGACAAACTCGCGCAAGCCGCCCTGGCCGGGCACATCATCGAATGCGGCGCGCAGTGCACCGGCGGCAACTTCACCGACTGGCGCGACGTGCCGGATTACGAACACATCGGTTTCCCGATCGTCGAAGTCAGCGCCGACGGCCAGTTCATCGTCAGCAAACCCGAAGGCTCCGGCGGACTGGTTACGCCACTGACCGTCGGCGAGCAGATGCTCTACGAAATCGGTGATCCGCAGGCCTATCTGTTGCCCGATGTGGTCTGTGATTTCAGCCAGGTCAAACTCCAGCAACAAGGCAAAAACGCCGTCCGGGTCCACGGCGCCAAAGGCTTGCCGCCCAGCGACCAATACAAGGTCAGCGCAACGTATCCGGACGGTTTCCGTTGCACCGCCAGTTGCCTGATCGCCGGCATCGATGCCGTGGAGAAAGCCCGGCGCGTCAGCCAGGCGATTCTCGACAAAACCTCGGAGATGCTCGACCAGAAAGGTCTCGGGCCCTACACCGAAACCCACGTCGAACTGCTCGGCAGCGAAGCCACCTACGGCCCTCACGGCCAGCGCCGGGACAGCCGCGAAGTGGTGATTAAACTCGCCGTGCGCCACCCGAACAAACAAGCGTTGATCCTGTTCTCCCGGGAGATCGCCCAGGCCGCCACCGGCATGGCGCCAGGGCTGACCGGGATCGTTGGCGGACGGCCGACGGTATATCCGTTGATCCGGCTGTTCTCGTTCCTGATCGACAAAAGCGCCTGCACATTGCAGATCGACATCGCCGGCGAATCTCACCCGTTCACCCTGCCCGCCCCTGCAACACTCGACAGTCAGGATCTGCCCCTGCCCCACGAAACGCCCAAACCCCAGGGCCGCGCCGACGCGAGCGTGCCATTGGTGAAACTGGCCGTGGCGCGCTCCGGCGACAAGGGCAATCACAGCAACATCGGCGTCCTGCCGCGCCGTCCCGAATACCTGCCGTGGATCGCCGAAGCGCTGACCCCGGCGGTGGTCGTCGACTGGATGAGCCATGTCCTCGACCCGATTCACGGCCGGGTCGAGCGCTGGTATCTGCCGGGCACCCACAGCCTCAACTTCCTGCTGGAAAACGCCCTTGGTGGCGGCGGCGTGGCGAGCCTGCGCATCGACCCGCAAGGCAAGGCCTTCGCCCAGCAATTGCTGGAAATCCAGATCCCGGTGCCGCAGAGCATCGCCGAACAGTTCGACTAGAGGATTGGCACCATGGCGTTCGAATCGATTTTCCGGGCTGATCTGTTCAGCGGCCAGACCGTCATCGTCACCGGGGGCGGCAGTGGCATCGGGCGTTGCACCGCCCATGAACTGGCGGCGCTCGGGGCCAACGTGGTGCTGGTCGGGCGCAAGCCGGAAAAGCTGCAAAGCGTCGCCGCCGAAATTGCCGAGGACGGCGGTCGGGCGAGCTGGAGGGCCTGCGATATCCGTGACGAAGAGGCGGTGAAGGCGCTGGTCAGCGAACTGATCCGCGAACACGGGCCGATCCACGGGCTGGTCAACAATGCCGGCGGCCAGTACCCGTCGCCCCTGGCCTCGATCAATCAGAAAGGTTTCGAAACCGTGCTGCGGACCAATCTGGTCGGCGGCTTCCTGATGGCCCGGGAAGTGTTCAACCAGTCGATGAGCAAACACGGCGGCAACATCGTCAACATGCTCGCCGACATGTGGGGCGGCATGCCCGGCATGGGTCACTCCGGCGCCGCGCGTTCGGGCATGGACAACTTCACCAAAACGGCGGCATTCGAATGGGGTTATGCCGGCGTTCGGGTGAATGCGGTGGCGCCGGGCTGGATCGCGTCCAGCGGCATGGACACTTACGAAGGCGCGTTCAAGGCCGTGATCCCGACCTTGCGCGAACACGTGCCGCTCAAGCGCATCGGCACCGAATCGGAGGTCAGCGCAGCGATCGTGTTTCTGCTCAGCCCGGCTGCCGCGTTCATCAGCGGCAGCACCTTGCGCATAGACGGCGCGGCCAGCCTGGGCAGTCGCGCCTGGCCGCTGCACAAGGCGACCCACAGCGAATCCTTCAACGGTTTTCACCGGGCCTATATGCCGGACGTTTTGAAGGACAAGGAGTAAGCCATGCCGCAGATCCAGTCCCAACTCGACCCGCACAGCGAAGCCTTCGCCCGCAACCGCGCAGCGATGCTCGCCGCCATCGAGCAAGTCCAGCAGCTCGAACAGAACCTGCTGAACAAGGCTGCCGAGGCCAAACCGAAATTCGAAAAACGCGGACAATTGCTGCCCCGTGAGCGCCTGAATCTGTTGCTCGACCCCGGCGCGCCATTCCTCGAACTGGCGAGCCTGGCCGGCTACAAACTCCACGACGACAAGGACGGCAGCTCGGCCGGTGGCGGCTTGATCGCCGGCATCGGTTACGTGTCCGGCGTGCGCGCCTTGATCGTGGCGAACAACAGCGCGATCAAGGGCGGGACGATTTCCCCGTCGGGTCTGAAAAAATCCCTGCGCCTGCAACAGATCGCCCAGGAAAACAAACTGCCGGTCATCACCCTCGCCGAAAGCGGCGGCGCCAACCTCAATTACGCGGCGGAGATTTTCGTCGAAGGCGCACGCAGCTTTGCCAATCAGGCGCGGATGTCGGCCATGGGGCTGCCGCAGATCACCGTGGTGCACGGTTCGGCCACCGCCGGTGGCGCGTATCAGCCGGGGCTGTCGGATTACGTGGTGGTGGTGCGCGGCAAGGCCAAGCTGTTTCTTGCCGGCCCGCCGTTGCTTAAAGCAGCGACCGGTGAAGTCGCTACCGACGAAGAACTGGGCGGCGCCGAGATGCACGCGCAAGTCGCCGGCACCGCAGAATACCTGGCCGAAAACGATGCCGACGGCGTGCGTCAGGTGCGGGAAATCGTCAGCCTGCTGAACTGGAACGAGCAAATACCGTGGCTGCCCGAGCCGCAATTCAAAGAGCCGCTGTACCCCATCGACGAACTGCTCGGCCTGATCCCGGACGACCCGAAAAAGCCCTACGACGTGCGCGAAATCATTGCGCGGATCGCCGACGAATCGCGCTTCCTGGAGTTCAAGGGCGAGTTCGATCAGCAGACCGTTTGCGGGCACCTGAAAATCCAGGGGCGCGCCTGCGGTTTCATCGGCAACAACGGCCCGATCACGCCCAACGGCGCGAGCAAAGCGGCGCAATTCATTCAACTCTGCGATCAGAGCCAGACACCGCTGCTGTTTTTCCACAACACCACCGGGTTCATGGTCGGCACCGAATCGGAACAGCACGGCGTGATCAAGCACGGCTCGAAACTGATCCAGGCCGTTGCCAATGCGCGGGTGCCGAAACTGACGATCGTGGTCGGCGGCTCCTACGGCGCGGGCAACTACGCGATGTGCGGACGCGGGCTTGATCCGCGCTTCATCTTCGCCTGGCCCAACAGCCGCACCGCCGTGATGGGTGGCGCCCAGGCCGGCAAGGTGTTGCGCATCGTCACCGAAGCCAAACAGCTCAAGGACGGCCTGGTGCCCGACCCGAAAATGCTCGACATGCTGGAGCAGGTCACCGCGCAGAAACTCGACAGCCAGTCCACTGCCCTCTACGGCAGCGCCAACCTGTGGGACGACGGGCTGATCGATCCGCGTGACACCCGCACCCTGCTCGGTTACCTGCTGGACATCTGCCACGAAGCCGACATCCGCACGCTGCAACCCAACAGCTTCGGCGTCAGCCGGTTCTGATCGCCACGGATTAAAGGAGAACAATAAAAATGATCTTCACCCCGGAACACGAAGCACTGCGCCGTACCGTCCGCCAGTTCGTCGAGCACGAGATCAATCCGCACGTCGATGAGTGGGAACAGGCCGGGCGTTTTCCGATCCACGAGATTTTCCGCAAGGCCGGCGACCTCGGTCTGCTGGGGATTTCCAAGCCGGAAAAATTCGGCGGCATGGGCCTG
The DNA here is from genome assembly GCF_059423925.1 of Pseudomonas sp. GW458-11-26-14-LB4. Taxonomy (NCBI): domain Bacteria; kingdom Pseudomonadati; phylum Pseudomonadota; class Gammaproteobacteria; order Pseudomonadales; family Pseudomonadaceae; genus Pseudomonas; species Pseudomonas sp. GW458-11-26-14-LB4. Next base: position 235,454 of record NZ_JBWKYU010000007.1, on the reverse strand, counting down.
GATTACAGCTATTCGATCGTCGCCGCCGAAGAGTTCGGCACCATCCACTGCGGCGGCATTCCGATGTCGATCGGCGTGCAGACCGACATGTGCACCCCGGCCCTCGCCCGCTTCGGTTCCGATGAATTGCGCGACGAATTCCTGCGCCCGGCCATCACCGGCGAGCAGGTCGGTTGCATTGGCGTCTCGGAAGTCGGCGCTGGCTCCGATGTCGCCGGGCTCAAGACCACCGCACGCAAGGACGGCGACGACTATGTGATCAACGGCAGCAAGATGTGGATCACCAACTCGCCGAGTGCTGATTTCATCTGTCTGCTGGCCAACACTTCGGACGACAAACCGCACGTCAACAAGTCGCTGATCATGGTGCCGATGAACACGCCGGGCATCAGCCTCAGTTCGCACCTCGACAAGCTCGGCATGCGCAGTTCGGAAACCGCCCAGGTGTTTTTCGACAACGTGCGCGTGCCCCAGCGCAATCGCATCGGCCACGAAGGCGCCGGGTTCATGATGCAGATGCTGCAGTTCCAGGAGGAACGCCTGTTCGGCGCGGCGAACATGATCAAAGGCCTGGAATACTGCGTCGACAGCACCATCGAGTACTGCAAGGAACGCAAGACTTTCGGCAATGCGCTGATCGACAACCAGGTGATCCACTTCCGCCTCGCCGAATTGCAGACCGAAATCGAATGCCTGCGGGCGCTGGTCTATCAGGCCACCGAGCAATACGTGAAAGGCCAGGACGTCACCCGACTGGCCTCGATGGCCAAGCTCAAGGCCGGGCGTCTTGGCCGCGAAGTCAGTGACAGCTGCCTGCAATACTGGGGCGGCATGGGCTTCATGTGGGACAACCCGGTGGCCCGCGCCTACCGCGACGTGCGGCTGGTGTCGATTGGCGGCGGCGCCGACGAAATCATGCTGGGGATCATCTGCAAACTGATGGGCATCCTGCCGGGGAAAAAGAAATGAGCGCCCTGCCCGATTGCCAGACGCTGCTGCTGGAACGGCACAACGGCGTGTTGCACATCACCCTCAATCGCCCGGAAAGCCGCAATGCCATGAGCCTGCAAATGGTCGCCGAGTTGCGCGCCGTGCTGGCAGAGGTGCGCGATGACCGCAGCGTTCGCGCGCTGGTGCTCAGCGGTGCCGGCGGGCATTTCTGCGCCGGCGGCGATATCAAGGACATGGCCAACGCCCGCGCTCAGGGCAGCGATGCCTATCGCGAGTTGAACCGTGCCTTCGGGTCGTTGCTGGAAGAAGCGCAGCACACGCCGCAAGTGCTGATCACCGTGTTGCAGGGCGCGGTGCTCGGGGGCGGGTTCGGGCTGGCGTGTGTCAGCGATATCGCCATCGCCGATCATCAGGCGCAATTCGGTTTGCCGGAAACCAGCCTCGGCCTGCTGCCGGCACAGATCGCGCCGTTTGTTGTGCAGCGCATCGGCCTGACCGAGGCCCGCCGCCTGGCCCTGACCGCCGCCCGCTTCGACGGCCATCAGGCCCGACGTCTGGGGCTGGTGCATTTTGTCGAGCAGGATCCACAGGCGCTCGCCGAGCGACTGGATGAAGTGCTCGACCATGTCCTGTGCTGCGCCCCCGAAGCGAATGCCGTGACGAAAAAATTGCTGCTGGCCAGCGCCGGCCAGCCGTCGAGTGAACTGCTGGACGAAGCCGCGCAGTGGTTCAGCGAAGCGGTGACCGGTGCCGAAGGCATCGAAGGCACGATGGCGTTTGTGCAAAAGCGCAAACCGAGGTGGGCCCCTTAGAAGCATCGCGGGCAAGCCCGCTCCCACAGTTTTTGTGAGCACCACTGAATCCTGTGGGAGCGGGCTTGCCCGCGATGAGGCCCTTCAATCCACCGCCAACATTCAGGAAAACCACCATGCCCGCCCTCCACAAAATCCTGATCGCCAACCGCGGTGAAATCGCCTGCCGCATCCAGCGCACCGCCCAGGCGCTTGGCTATCGCACGGTCGCGGTGTTCAGCGACGCCGACGCCGACGCACTGCACGTGCAAATGGCCGATCAAGCGGTGAACATCGGCCCGGCGCCGGTGCAGCAGTCCTACCTGAACATCACGGCGATCCTCGACGCCGCCCGGCGCAGCGGTGCCGACGCAATCCATCCCGGCTACGGCTTTCTCTCGGAAAATGCCGAATTCGCCCGCGCCTGCGAACAGGCCGGCCTGACCTTCATCGGCCCCAGCGTCGAAGCCATCGAACTGATGGGCAGCAAACGACAGTCGAAAATCGCCATGCTCGCCGCCGGCGTCCCGTGCATCGCCGGCTATCAAGGCGCCGAGCAGGACGACGTGACGCTGACCCGCGAAGCCGAGCGCATCGGTTACCCGTTGATGATCAAGGCCAGCGCTGGCGGTGGCGGGCGCGGCATGCGTCTGGTGCACAGCGTCGAGGAATTGCCAGCGCAATTGCGCACGGCGCGCTCCGAAGCCTTGAACGGTTTCGGCAGCGACGAACTGATCCTCGAACAGGCGTTGATCGAACCGCGCCATGTCGAAGTGCAGCTGTTCGGCGATCACCACGGCAACCTGATCTACCTCGGGGAACGCGACTGTTCGATTCAGCGTCGGCACCAGAAAGTCATCGAAGAAGCACCCTGCCCGGTGATGACCGAAGAACTGCGCCAGGCAATGGGCGAAGCGGCGCTCAAGGCCGGGCGTGCGGTGAACTATGTCGGCGCCGGCACCGTGGAGTTTTTGCTAGATGCCGATGGCCGGTTCTACTTTCTGGAAATGAACACCCGGTTGCAGGTCGAGCACCCGGTGACTGAACTGATTACCGGGCTGGACCTGGTGGCGTGGCAACTGTCGGTCGCCGAGGGCCAACCGCTGCCACTGACCCAGGCGCAGGTGAAACTCGATGGCCACGCGATGGAAGTGCGCCTCTACGCCGAAGACCCGGCCCAGGGTTTTCTTCCGCAGACCGGGCGTGTCGAAGCCTGGGCGCCGGCACTGGATCGCGGTGCACGGATCGATCACGGGTTGATCGAAGGCCAGTCGGTCTCACCGTTCTACGACCCGATGCTCGGCAAACTGATCGCCCACGGCGCGACCCGTGAAGAGGCCCGGCGCAAACTGCTGTGTGCGGTTCAGGACAGCGTGTTGCTGGGCGTGCATAGCAATCAGCGGTTGCTCGCCAGCCTGTTGCAGCATCCGCAGTTCATCAGCGGGGAGTTCGGCACTGGCTTCATCCCGCAATACTTCGCAGATCACGACTGCCTTCGCGCCTATTCGCCCAGTGCCGAAGATCTGGCCGTGGCGGCGGTGCTGTTTTACCAATCTGTCGCACAGCAACACCGCGCCCCGCTGTCCGGATGGCGCAACAATGCCGGTGCGCCGTTGCTCTATCGCATCAGTCTCGACGCCCGCGACTGGAACGTGCAACTGCGCGCCAGTCCGGACAATACGTTTGCAGTGCAGGTCGCGGAGCGCGTCATCGAACTCAAACTCATCGAACACACCGTCGGGGCCGTGACACTGGAAATCGACGGCCTGCGACAGCGCCATGCCTATCGGCTGCGCGACGACCAGCTCTGGCTGTTCACCCACCCCGGCAGCCTGCACCTGGTGGATCGAACTCATGCTGTGATCGACAGTCAGACCAGCGTCAGTTCCGGCACGTTGAAAGCCCCGATGGATGGCGCCATCATCGATGTGCTTGTCAGCGAAGGCAGCCCGGTCAGCAAGGGCCAACTGCTGGTGGTGCTGGAAGCGATGAAAATGGAGCACCCGCTCAAGGCCGGCATCGACGGCGTGCTCAAGCGGGTGCAGGTCAAGATCGGCGATCAGGTAAAAAATCGTCAGGTTCTGTTGCAGGTCGAGTAGTCGCCGCGCGCATCCGCAAGGTTTGACTACGCTCTGAATAATCAGGACGCGGAAATCAGGAACCCTGCGATGCCCCATTGGCTGGTCATAGATCTGGAAGCCACCACCGATGAGGGTGGCTGGCCGGTTACGGAGATGGAGATCATCGAGATCGGCGCGACCCTGGTTGATCGCGCCGGTCGCGAGCAGGATCACTTCCAGCGCTTCGTCAAACCGACGCGGCGTCCCTTGCTGACGCCGTTTTGCCGCGAACTCACGCACATCACCCAGGCCAACATCGACGCGGCGCAGCCGCTGAGTGAAGTGTGGCCTGCGTTCGAGCGCTGGCTCGGTCAGCACCAGACACGCCTTGAAGGCTGGGCCAGCTGGGGCGATTACGACCGCAAACAGTTGCTTCAGGAATGGCAGCGCCTGCAACTCGACAGCGCGCTGAGCCGGGTGCCGCACATGAACCTCAAACAGCGCTTTGCCAAGGCCCGACGCCTCGAACGGCCACTGGGCCTCAATGGCGCGTTGCAACTGGCGGGCATGCAATTCACCGGTCAACAACACCGGGCGCTGGAAGATGCGCGCAATACCGCCCGATTATTGCCGTTGGTGCTGCCGCTCTAGGGCAGGTGACGGCGCCATGAGCCTTGTGCATACTGGCCGACCCTTTTTGACCCTTTTAAGCCCTTTTCGAGAGGAATCGCCCATGTTTAAAGTCAACGAGTACTTCGACGGCACCGTCAAGTCGATCGCTTTTGGCACCGCTGAAGGCCCTGCGACCATCGGCGTCATGGCCCCGGGCGAATACGAATTCGGCACCAGCCAGCGTGAAATCATGCACGTGGTTTCGGGCGCACTGACCGTCAAACTGCCGGACAGCAGCGACTGGGAAACCTTCGCCGCCGGCAGCCAGTTCAACGTGCCAGCCAACAGCAAGTTCCAGCTGAAAGTGACCGTCGACACCGCTTACCTGTGCGAATACCGCGGCTGAAACCCCGGTTTCCTACGGCAATAAAAAATGCCCGTGTCCAAGGACACGGGCATTTTTCGTTTCAGAGCGGGTTATTCGAGAATTTCCACCGGCATGCCGACTTCAAGCCGGCCGTTGCCGTCGTTGACCAGGTTCTGGCCAAACATCGCGCCGTCGGCCTGGGCGCGAGTCTTCTGCAAGGTCGCCAGCGGTTCACGGTCAGCGCTGCGCTCACCTGTCTGCGGATCGATCGTGGTGAGAATGCACCGCGAGCAGGACTTGACCACGCGGAACTCGACATCGCCGATTCGAATCCGCTTCCAGCCATCCTCGGCGTAAGCATCACTGCCTTCGATCACCAGATTCGGCCGGAACCGCAGCATTTCCAGCGGACGCCCGACTTCCTGCGACAGGTTTTGCAGCGAGGCCTCACCAATCAGCAGCAGCGGGAAACCATCGGCGAATGCCACTTGATCGTCATCGTTGCCGTACCCGGCCTGGGTCGTCCGGGCACGATCCAGCGGCACTTGCACCAGGCGGGTCGGCTTGCCGATGAAATCGCTGACCCAGCGGGCCGCCTCTTCACCGGCATCCGGCACACGCAGGGTGTCACGCCAGATGGTTACGCCGCGCAGGTCGTCGTCGCTGCCGGGCAAGGCGACATCGATTGCCGAATGCCCCGGCGCGCTGAGCGTCAGACCGCCGCTGGCATTCCACAATGCCGACAACTGGCTCATCTTCGCTTCGGCACGCTGGGTCAGGAATCGCCCGCTGGCCTCGTCCACCAGCATCCAGCGTCGGTCGCCCTCAAGCCCCAGTTTGTCCAGGCCGATCCCTTGCAGGACCTCGCCCTTGGCGGATTTCAACGGGTAACGATAAAGCGCGCTCAGACGCAGCATGGCCAGCTCCCTGGTGGGTCAAAAACGCCACCCTATACGAGCTTTGTCAGCGAATCAAAGGCTGACGCAGGGTCAGCCTCGACAAGTTGATCAGGCCGGCACTTCGTCGAGCATCAGACGCTGGCGCACCACATCGACCAGCTTGTCCGGCTGGAACTTGGAGAGGAAGTTGTCGCAGCCGACCTTCTTCACCATCGAGTCGTTGAAACTGCCGGACAGCGAGGTGTGCAGCACCACATACAGGCCACGCAGGCGCGGGTCGTTGCGGATTTCGGTGGTCAGCCGGTAGCCATCCATTTCCGGCATTTCAGCGTCGGTAAAGATCATCAGCAGCTTGTCGGTCATGTTCACCCCGGTGTCCGCCCAGGCCTTGAGCATGTTCAGGGCTTTCAGGCCGTCGCTGGCGATGTGCATCTTCACGCCCAACTGGCCTAGGGTGTCACGCAATTGCGAGAGCGCCACGTTGGAGTCGTCCACCAGCAACACTTCACGGCCACGGGCGCGTTCGAGCACCGGATCGTCCAGTTTGTCGCGCGAAACCTTGGCGTTGTACGGCACGATTTCGGCGAGGACTTTCTCGACGTCGATGATTTCCACCAGTTGATCGTCGACCTTGCTGATGGCCGTCAGGTAATGCTGGCGACCGGCGCTGGTCGGCGGCGGCAGGATGGCTTCCCAGTTCATGTTGACGATGCGGTCCACGCCACCGACGAGGAACGCCTGCACCGAACGGTTGTATTCGGTAACGATGATCGTGCTGTTCGGACCTGGTACCAACGGGCGCATGCCGATCGCCTGGGACAGGTCGATCACCGGCAGCGTCTGCCCACGCAGATTGACCACGCCACAGACAAACGGGTGACGCTGGGGCATCAGGGTCAGTTTCGGCAACTGCAGGACTTCCTGCACCTTGAACACGTTGATCGCGAACAATTGGCGTCCGGCCAGTCGAAACATGAGAATTTCCAGGCGATTCTCACCCACCAGTTGCGTGCGTTGGTCTACCGTGTCGAGAATGCCGGCCATCAATGACTCCTGGGCTTGTTCTGATGAATTCACTATTGGGGGTTATCGGCTGAATCTGACGGATCTTGATCCCGTCACAAATCACCAACAAAATGCCATGAGCAGGCATTGATGTCACATTAACATCATGCTTTACTGGCCCGGTGAAATCATCTGCTACATTCTCTTCCGCGCGACCTCGATTTGCGCGACAGGTTCCCGTGCCTAAGGGAATCCCCTAGTAACAATCAGGCCCAACCTGATATTCGCGATATCCAATAGCCATTAATGTGACGCCATTCTCATTGCATGAACGGAGTCAGGCTATTGTGTGCGATCGCAATTCAGTGGAAACACATCCTCTTGAAACCCCAGGTCTGTGCCAATGCACACCGGGGCGCGGTCTCGCGACGGTTCATGATCGTCGACACACACGGCATTCCCTCATCAGACATGACGTGGTGGAGATAAGCATGCCGAACGACCGTAGTGACTGGGCGCAGCGGTTCCCCGAATTTCTTGTCGAGGCTGAAACTCTTCTGGCCAAGTCTGAAGAATGCCTCAGCCACTTGCAGCTGATCAGCAATGACAAGGACGCCATCGACTGCATGCTCAGCACCCTCCTCAAGCTGGCGAACAAGGCCGATGCCCTGGCGCTGGGGGCGGTGTCCGAATTCTCCCTGCACCTGCATGGCCTGCTCACCCAGGTTCAGGATCACGTGGATTTGCATGCGCAGGCCCTGGAAGCACTGAAAGACTGCTTCACCCTGATGGCCTGGCAACTGGAGCTGGTTGACCCAAGCACCGGCCAATTGGGCCTCGATGAAAGCGAGCAGGCGTCGCTGATTGAAGCCTTTGCCTGCCAGGTCGGACAGACTCACTTTCAAATGCCGCTCAATGGCAAGCCGATGTCCCTCGTCTCCTGGACGGAGCGCCAAGCGTAACCGAGCATACAGTGGGCTGTTCGGGCCCGTCAGTTCTCGCCGTCGAATGTCGCAATTGAATAGTTCATGCCTGCCTGCGACACCTCCCAATAAATAATTACGTGCGATGAATGCAGACTATCCTCTGCGGATGTCAGGGTTTTCCTGTGTAAAAGAAAACTTGTGGTGCATCGATATCGAGTCGGGTACTTCAACTTTTCCATTATGGAACCCTCGTCCAACATGGCCTGTTTCCTGACTCTTTGGACATATAGCGCAAACGCGACCAACGGTATGTTAAGTGGTATTATGCCGCCCGTTAGTTGTTTCAGTTAATGGCATTGTGACTTCTATGAGCAGTCTCCACCGAAGTTGGCGCTCAATTATCGATCACTGAACCGTTTTGAAATCAACAACCTGAATGACAGTTTTCCAGACAGAGACCGCCAGCCCTTCTGACCGGTCTGCCCGCAGCGAACATCCATTGGCTCCATCCGCTATGTACGCCAGCCTCAAGTCAATCACCACATGGCCTCCCTCCCGAGAAAATGCCCGCAGGTTCACACTCCTGCTGTGCACGGCTTCGGCCTTGGGCAGTCTGTTGAGCTATGGCATCTCTGCGCCGTTGTCGCTCGGCCTGCTGCTGATCAACGTGGCGGCTGCCGGTTGCGTCTGGACCCAACATCGTCTGTCGCGCAAATCCATCAAGTTCCAGCCTCAGGAACTCGCCGACCGTTTGCTGGAAGTCCAGGAAAACGAGCGCCATCGCCTGAGCCGTGAACTGCATGACGATATCGGCCAACTGCTGACCGCCGCCAAGCTGCAAAGCGAATGGCTCAAGCGTCGCTTGCCCGCGGACATGCAGGAACACTGTTCAGTACTTTGCGAGACGCTCGAAGAAACCCTTAACAAGGTTCGCGACGTTTCGGCCATTCTCAACCCGCGGCAACTGACCAGCCTTGGTCTGGAAGCGAGCTTGCGTGCGCACCTGCTCAAGGTACTGGCCAATACTTCGGTGCACTGGAGTCTGGACTGCCAGCAGCGCCTGAACGGAATCCCCGAAGAAATGGCCGTGGCCGCCTTTCGTATCACTCAGGAAGCGGTGACCAACATCCTTCGCCATGCGCAGGCCAAAAACCTGTTGATCCGCGTGCAACGCCTGCCGCAGGGCCTGACCCTGCTGATCAGCGATGATGGCCTGGGCTTTTCCCCGGCAGCGAATCCGGGTCGCGAAGGACAGCGGGGCATGGCCGGGATGGCCGAACGGATCGAGCAACTGGGCGGCACACTGAGCGTGACCAGCGAGCCGGGCAAAGGTACTCAAATCGAAGCACTATTCCCCTGGGCGCCCCGTGCACTCGAGCGGGCCAGTACGAATAAGGTTATGCGTTGACTTGTAACTTACTTCTGGTGGATGACCACTCGCTGATCAGGGCCGGCGTGCGCGCCCTGGTGCTGGATCTTCCCGGTTATGCGGTCATCGGCGAGGCCAATGATGGCTCGCAGCTGCTCGAGATGGTCGAGCTGCTGTCTCCCGATATCGTATTGCTGGACATTTCCATGAAGGAAACCGGCGGCCTGGAAGCCTTGCAGCGGCTCAGACGGGTACGCCCGCACGCCAAAGTGCTGATCCTGTCGATGCACACCGACCCCGCGCTCATCATGCAGGCGCTGGAGTCCGGTGCGCACGGTTACCTGCTCAAGGACACCACGGCCACCGAGCTCGAACATGCACTGGAAGCACTGCGCAACAACGAGCGCTACCTGAGTCCTGCCATCGCCCATACCGTGATCAATCAGGCGCTGACCCGCAATCTGAAGCAGCAGCCGGAAGTCGCCGAGTCGCACAACCTGACGGCACGCCAGCTGGAAATCCTGCGTTTGATCGTGCGCGGCAAGTCCACGCGAGAAATCGCCAATGGCCTGGGCTTGAGCATCAAGACGGTCGAAACCCACCGGTCGCAGATCATGAAACGCCTGCAGATCTACGATGTGGCGGGCCTGGTGCTGTTCGCCGTGCGAGAACAGATCATCAGTCTGGACGACTGACCCGGGGCGTTGCGCCCAACAGCGGCGAGTCCTTGGGCAAATGCAAACGCAACGCCCCCGGGCGCGCCGCAAACCGCAGGCTGTCGCCCTCCAGCGGCTCACCGTCGAGATTGATGCAAAGCCCTTCGGCAACCTTGATTTCAACCCACGGCAAACGGGTACGCACGAACATGTTATCGATGCCAAATCCGTCGCTGAGCAGATTTTTCAGCGTGCCGACCAGCTCCTGTGGCGCTGGCAGAATGCTGATATCCAGAAGACCGTCGTCCACCAACGCTTCCGGGCACAACACATGCCCGCCGCCCGCCTGACGACCGTTGCCGATCCCCAGCGCCAGCAGCTCGCCACGCCAGTGAAAATCCGGACCCTGCAATTCGCCATAAGCGGCATGCAACTCACTGAACCGCGATAAACCGGTGAACAGATAGGCCGCGCCGCCCAGCACTTTTTTCAGATCTTCCGACGTGTTGGCGGTCACCTGGCTGCCGAACCCGCCGGTGGCCATGTTCAGGAAAATCTGCCCGCCGACCTCGCCCAGATCAATGTCATGGGCGGGTGCCTCAAGCAATTCGAGCGCCTCGGCCGGCTCCAGCGGAATGGCCGCCGCGCGGGAAAAATCGTTGGCGGTTCCCAGCGGCAACAGCACCAGGCTGGCCTTGCCCGGCTGCGCCGCCATTGCTTCGGCGATATCGCGCAGGGTGCCATCTCCGCCACCGGCAATGATCTGACTGTATCCCGCCGCCAGCGCCTCCTCCACCAGTCGCTGGGCATCGCCGGCCTCCCAGGTCAGGCGCACAGCCAGTTCCCAGCCCTGCTTGCGTTTGTTCTCGACAGCGGCACGAACCGCCTCGTTGAGTGCCTGCTTGCCATGCAGAATCAACAATGCCTTGCGTTCACTCATTGCTGTTACTCCCGGAATTGAATCAGTACGGGACATCTTGACCACCAACGCAGGTAAAAAAGTCACACGCCTTCTGATTAATTCCTGAGGCTCACACTGATCGTCCTACATGCCGGTACATTTTCGTACAGAACGTAAGGAATCGGCTCAATTGACCCAGCCCGGTCCTTGGTACAACGTGTGTCGGCGTCAGCAATCTTCAATTCAATTACACAAGGATGTGCATGTAATGAGTGCATACAGTTTCAGGTCTTACGAAAATTTGCATTCCGGCATTTGCCGACAGAACCCCATCGCATCAGGCGGGTGTTTCCATGCAAAGCCATGAAGCAAGATTATCCGTGAGTCCGGTTGCCTCTCTCTCCGAAAGTCGCGCCAGTCTTAAAGACGAATTCAAATGCAGCGCCAGAAGTACTGGAGAAAACGAAATGGAACCGCGCGTCACCGAGCTGGAAACTCACCTCAAGTACATTCGACGTGACATGGACGAAGTCAGAGGAGACGTCAAAGCCATCAAACATCGTCTTGCCTATTCGGCAGGCGCGACAGCGATGGTGCTCGGACTGTTGGGCTGGATTGCCAACAGCCGGTTCGATCAGCTCGTCACACTGCTCAGCCGTTGAACGGCTGAAAGGCACGCATCGTTTTGCGACGATGCCTGCCTTTCAAATGCCTGCAATCAACCGAGAAGCTCGCTGAGTGGAATGAATGGCACCTGGTCACCCTTGGCCAGGACTCGGCCTTCCTGCACCTCCACCAGACCCTCGGCCCAGGCAGCGCTGCGCAGAACGCCCGAACTCTGGTTGCGGTAGATAATCGCTTGCCCCTGCTCCAGACGTCCGCGCAGAAATTCACGGCGGTTACCGGCCTGAGGCCAGACAAATCCTGCGGGCACCGAAAACTTCAGCGGCTCGACATCCTGCACGCCCTGGCGACGCAACAGATAAGGTCGGGTCAACAAAGCAAAGGTCACCAGTGTCGAGGCCGGATTACCCGGTAACCCAATCACCGGGACACCGCGAAAATGCCCGACCGTCAGCGGCTTGCCGGGTTTGATCGCCAGCTTCCAGAGTGTCAGTTCGCCCTCTTCCCTCAATGCGATTCCGAGGAAATCCGCTTCCCCTACCGATACGCCACCGGTCGACAGGATCAGGTCTACATCCTGGAGCTCCCCAAGTCGCGTACGGGTGGTGGGCAAGTCATCAGGAAGAATACCGGCATCCACCACTTCACATCCCAGGCGCTGCAACCAGCTGCACAACAACACCCGGTTACTGTTGTAGATCTGTCCCGGCCCCAGTGTCGTGCCCGGCTCGACCAACTCGTCCCCCGTGGACAGCACCGCCACACGGACCTGGCGAATCACCTCGAGCCCAGCGCAACCCAGTGACGCGGCCAACCCCTGCTCGATCGGACCGAGCCGGGTTCCGGCAGGCAAGACCAGCTCGCCAACAGTCGTTTCCTGGCCTCGCGGGCGAATGTTTTGCCCGGTCACCATCGTCTCGATGAAACTCACACGTTCGTCGGCATGAATCTCGGCGTTTTCCTGCATCTCGACACAGTCGGCACCGGCAGGCACCGGCGCGCCGGTAAAGATCCGCGCACAGGTGCCTGGTTCCAAAGGCTTGGGCGCCTGTCCGGCGAAGATCTTCTGACTGACCGGCAACGGTTCGCCGGTCCAGTCGGCCAGATTCAACGCGTAACCGTCCATGGCGCTGTTCGGCCACGGCGGCAGATCCAGTGTCGAAATCAGATCCTGCGCCAGCACCCGCCCCTGAACATGCGCCAGTGGCAAAAACTCACTCTCGACAATCCGCGAGCTCTCGGCCATTTCCAGCAATCGCGCGAATGCCTCTTCGACGGGCATCAGGCTGCCGGTCTTGCCCGGCTTACCCACGGGATTCACAAGGCGCCGCCTGTTTCAAATGAGTGACGAAATTGCACGGGCGGTGGCGTGAGTCCAGTTGCTCGGCGAGGATGCCATCCCAACCGGTGCGCACTGCGTTGGTCGAACCTGGCAGGCAGCAGACCAGCGTGCCATTGGCCAGTCCCGCCAAAGCCCGGGATTGCACGGTGGAGGTGCCGATGTCGGCCACCGAGATCTGGCGGAACAGCTCACCAAAGCCATCGACCTGTTTGTCCAGCAGGCAAGCGACCGCTTCCGGAGTGCTGTCACGGCCAGTAAAACCGGTGCCTCCGGTGATCAGCACGACTTGCACGACGTCTTCGGCAATCCAGTGGGCGACTTGCGCACGGATCTTGTACAGGTCATCTTTGAGCAGCACTCGCTGCGCCAGATAATGGCCGGCGGCCGTCAGCCGGTCGACGAAGACCTGGCCGGAGGTATCGGTTTCCAGGGTTCGGGTATCGCTGACCGTCAACACCGCGATATTAAGCGGCACGAAAGGTACATCAGCCTTGGCTTTCATAGGCTCGTCCAGTTGTAGAAGAAACAGCCCGGTGTTATATCACAGCGCCCCCTTTTTTCGCCGCCCCTGCAGAGAGCTGCCATGACTTCGAACTCGCCACTACCACCCTGCTCCATTCTGTTGCTGGCAGGTGGACGCGGCCAGCGGATGGGCGGCCAGGACAAGGGACTTGTGGAATGGCACGGTGAACCACTGATCGCACATCTGCATCGCAAGGTTCGGCCGTTGACGGATGACCTGATCATCTCCTGCAACCGCAATCGTGAACGCTATGCGCCGTTCGCCGACCAATTGGTAAGCGATGACGAGGAGGACTTTCCCGGACCATTGGCCGGTATACGCGCCGGCTTGAAAGCCGCGCGCCACACCCACCTGCTGGTTCTGCCCTGTGATGTTCCGCGCATCGATATTGCGCTTCTGCACAGCATGCGCGAGGCGGCCAGTCTGAATTCTGAAAAACCTTTAATGTTGCGCCATGACGATCACTGGGAACCGCTACTTTGCGTGATCCCGGTGGCACTCCTGCCGGCATTCGAAAACGCCTGGAGCGCAGGAGAACGCAGCCCCGGCCGAGTGATGCGCAATCTTGATGCCCAGGCCCTGGTTTGCCCTGACAACGATCCACGCCTGGCCAATCTCAACACCCCTGAACTGTTGAGTTCGCACAACACTGTGTCAGACTGACAGCATTCAAGGAACTTGCACGCCTTGTATACGTCTCAAGCTCAGTAACCAAAAGAATTTCCCTTCGGAGACACACTCATGACTCAACGGACCCTCGCCACTTTCATGCTCGCACTGGGCCTCGCCACCCTCGCCGGTTGCGCTTCGCCAACAGTGATCACCTTGAATGACGGTCGCGAAATCCAGGCTGTCGACGCCCCTAAGTATGATGAAGATTCGGGCTTCTACGAGTTCGAACAACTGGACGGCAAGCACACTCGCATCAACAAGGATCAGGTCCGCACAGTCAAAGAGCTGTAAGTCTTCAGTTCGACAGCGGATACAGAAAAGCCCGCAATATGCGGGCTTTTTCGTGTCTGGCAGAAAAGGGTCGATACCCGGAATCACCAGTCCAGCGTGATTCGGCTTTCAAATTCGCGCACCTGCCCCGTGACCGGATCGATGAATCGCAATCCCTGCGCCAGCAGTTTGAGCGGATTGGCGTAGTCATCTTCAACGTCCTTGAGCACTTCAGGGTAGAACGGATCATTGCAGATGCTCGCCCCCAGCGCCGTCATGTGCACCCGTAGCTGATGCTTCTTGCCAGTTACCGGGTACAGGCCGTAGCGCCAGAGTTCGCCGTTCTTTTCACGAACCTCCACCGCCGTTTCAGTGTTACTCACACCCGGCCCTTCCTGCATGCGGAAAAACGGTTCGCCGTCGACCATGCGACTCTTGTGCACCAACGGAAAGTCCAACTCGGGCAGCGCGGCCGCAATGGCTTCATAGCGTTTTTCGATCTGCCGAGTCGGGAACAGTGACTGATACGCCGACCGCGTTTGTGGGTTGGCCGAAAAAATCACCAGCCCGGCCGTGTGCCGGTCAATCCGGTGCAGCGGCACCAGATGGGGATTGTCCAGGCGCCGGATCAATCGGCGAAGCAACGTCTGTTCCACGTACTCGCCTGCCGGGGTCACCGGCAGGAAATGCGGCTTGTCCGCCACCACCAGATGGTCATCCGCATACAGGATCGACTCGACCACCGGGATCGGCTTTTCATCCGGCACTTCACGGAAATAGTGAATGCGCAGCCCTTCCTTGTAGGGCAAGTCCAACGCAATCGGCTGACCCTGACCGTCGAGCACCCGGCCCCGGGCGATCCGATCCAGCCATTGATCGCGCCCGATGGCATTGAAATGCTCACACAGGCAGTCGAGCACTGTCCGCCAGCTACCGGGGGGCAGATACAGCGTGCTGGCCTGATTCTGTGCGGCGGAAAACGTTGATGTGCTGGACATACGAAAACTCTAACCTTCAAAGCAGAGCGGCATTATCCAACACCGGGCGCAGCAGACCTAGCGCGGAATCAGGCGGGGATCGATTTGAGCGCTGCTGCCTCGGTGAATTCCTTCAGCCAGCGAAGTACATCAACGGCTTCCCAGCGACCTGGGTCATACAAGGCGTACAAAAGCCCCTGATAACCGACCACATCCAGTTGCTTGTGATAGCCGGCGCGCTGGAACAACGCCTCGATCTCGGCAAAGCAGGTGTTGAAATGCAGCTTGTTGAAGGGAGTCTTGCCTTCCGTGACCAGACCGTCCAGGCGCAATTCGTGGACGGCCTCGCGCACCACGTCAACCGACATCCCGTTCACGCTGCTTTTCAACTGTTCGACATTGACCACGGTGGCTCCCTCTGACATCCAGTTTGCCCTGACAAATGCCCGAAAACGGCAAGGCAGGCCAACCCAATTACTGTATGCACATACAGTAACCGAATAACCCGAAAAGTGCCAAGCCGTGATTAGCGAAGGTGACGAACGCCATCAACGCAAACGAGAAAAAGTCATTAACGCAGGAATGCCACCACCTGATCGGCGCTGAACGGCCACCCCAGTTCCGCGCCGGTATCGACCCTGCGCAAGACCGGGATCCGCAGGCTGTAAGCCTCGAACCATGATTCATCGTCAGCAATATCCACCAGCTCCACCAGCAGACCATGCTCGACAAAAGGCATCAGTTCGGCCTCCGCGACTTCACACAAATGGCACCCCAGGGTGCCGAACAACTGGCATTCAGGAAGCATGTGCGCTCAACCCCAAAAATCGAGTGATCATTCTAGGCCTGCCCGCAAAGCCCGTCGACCCACCCACCGGGTTCGATCCCGTCCCTTGTAAAACCCTGATGTAAATCAGCCCACAAAATCGCCATTTACGCGATGCTCCGGTGTTTTTTACCTCTACGCTTGAAGAGCCTGACCTGTCCCGGAGTGCCTTGTGTTTGCCAATCTGCTGATCATTCTGGCGTCGTCCCTGGTGATGATTGCCCTGTTCCGTCGCCTGCGCCTGCCGCCTGTGCTGGGCTACCTGTGCGTGGGCTTGATGGTCGGGCCTAAGGCATTCGACTGGATCAATGAAAGCGAACATCTGCCGGATCTTGCCGAACTGGGCGTGGTGTTTCTGCTGTTTTCCCTGGGGCTGGAGTTCTCGCTGTCGAAAATGATTGCCCTGCGCCAGGTGGTTTTCCGACTGGGCAGCCAGCAGGTGCTGATCACCACATTCCTGCTGGGAGGCGTGCTGATGCTGTTGGGCATGCCTGCTACACCGGCCTTGCTGCTGGGCGCTGGCCTGTCGTTGTCATCCACTGCAATCGTAACCAAAGAGCTGGGCAGTCTCGGCGAAATCTTCAGCAGCCATGGCCAGAACGCGGTGGGTGTCCTGTTGTTCCAGGACGTGGTGGCCGTGTTGCTGCTAACGCTGGTGCCGGTGTTCGCCGGCAGCAGTGATCAGGCCTGGTACTGGGCGTTGCCCCTGACCTTGTTGAAGACCGTCTTGCTGTTCTTCGGTTTGTTGCTGGCCAGCCGCTGGCTACTGCCCCGCCTGTTTCAGGAAGTCGCGGCGTCCCGCTCAGCAGAGTTGTTCGTGCTGCTGGCACTGGTGATCGTGTTGCTGACGGCCTGGCTGACCCACCTGCTGGGCCTGTCTCCGGCCCTCGGCGCGTTCCTCGCGGGCATGCTGCTGGGCGAGAGCCATTACCGGCATCAGATCGAGGCCGATATCCGGCCGTTTCGCGACATTCTGCTGGGACTGTTTTTCGTCAGCATCGGCATGCTGATCGACCTGCAACTGTTCGCCAGCCACAGCCTGCTGATTATCGGGATGACCCTGGGTTTGCTGGTGATCAAAGGCCTGGTGGTGGCGCTATTGGTGAAATGGCGCGGCAGCGACAGTGAAACGGCCTGGCGCAGCGGTCTCGCCCTCGCCCAGGGCGGTGAATTCTGCTTCGCCCTGATGGCGCAGATGCAGCAGAGCCGGTTGCTCCCCGCCGAGATCGGCGCCCTGCTGCTCGCCGCCACCTTCTGCTCGATGCTGCTGACGCCCCTGCTGTTACGCGCCGCACCGCGAATCGCCGCCGCCCTGCACCGCAAACCCAATCAGGAAGCGCAGATCGAGGAAATCAGCGCCCTCAATGCCGGGTTCGACGGGCATGTGGTGATCTGTGGCTACGGCCGTGTCGGTCAGTCGATCGGACGCTTCATGCGCAATGCCGGGCAATCCTACGTCGCGCTGGACAACGATCCGGTGCGGATTCAGGAAGCCGCCACCGCCGAACGCGACGTCCACTACGGCGATTCAACCCGCGGCGATCTGTTGATCGCCGTTGGTTTGCTGCGCGCCAGATTGCTGGTGATTGCCGTGGATCAGGCCGATGTGGCCTTGCGGGTTCTCAAGGAGGCCCGACGCCTCAACCCGACAGTGCCGATCCTGGTGCGCACCCGGGACGACAGCCAGTCGGCCGAGTTGAAAGCAGCCGGCGCCAGCGAAGTGGTGCCGGAACTGCTGGAGTCGAGCCTGATGCTCGGTTCCCATGCACTGATCCTGCTGGGGTTTCCTGCGCACCGGGTGCAGGAGAAAGTCGATCAGGTGCGCATCGATCGTTATCGCCTGCTTCACGGCTTTTACCCCGGAGCCGACGATGAGGAGATCTAGTCCTGGCTCACCGCGCCGATCTTGTGCAGCGACAGGTCGGCGCCGTAGTACTCCTGTTCCTGGCTCAGGCGCAGACCATGCAGTGCCTTGATCGAACCATAGACGGCGAAACCGCCGATCAGCGCCACTGCCACACCAAGGGCGGTGCCGATCAACTGGCTGGTCAGGCTGACGCCGCCGAGTCCGCCCAGCGCGGTCGAGCCGAAGATCCCGCAGGCAATGCCGCCCCACACGCCACACAGACCGTGCAAGGGCCAGACACCCAGCACGTCATCGATGCGCCATTTGACCTGCGCCGCCGTGAAGCACCAGACAAACAGGGCGCCGGCAATTGCGCCAGTCACCAGCGCGCCGACCGGGTGCATCAGGTCGGAACCGGCACACACCGCCACCAGCCCGGCCAGCGGACCGTTGTGCAGGAAGCCCGGATCGTTGCGCCCGACGATCAACGCCGCCACCGTGCCGCCGACCATCGCCATCAGCGAGTTGACTGCCACCAGTCCGCTGACCCCTTGCAGGGTCTGCGCGCTCATTACGTTGAAGCCAAACCAGCCGACGATCAGGATCCACGAACCCAACGCCAGAAAAGGAATGCTCGACGGCGCGAACGCCACCAGCCTGCCATCGCGATAGCGCCCGTTACGCGGCCCGAGCAGCAACACCGCCGCCAGCGCCAGCCAGCCGCCCATGGCATGCACTACCACCGAACCCGCGAAGTCATGGAAAGGGGCACCGAACTGCGCGGTCAGCCAGGCTTGCAGACCGTAGTTGCCGTTCCAGATCATGCCTTCGAAAAACGGGTAGATGAACGCTACGATCAGCGCCGTGGCGCACAGTTGCGGCACAAACCGCGCCCGTTCCGCGATACCGCCGGAGATGATTGCCGGGATCGCCGCCGCAAAGGTCAGCAGGAAGAAAAACTTCACCAGCCCATAACCATGATCGGCACTGAGCACCGCCGCCGGCTGCAGGAAGGTCACCCCGTACGAAAGCCAGTAGCCTATAAAGAAATAGGCCAGGGTCGACACCGCAAAGTCGCTGAGAATTTTCGACAGGGCGTTGACCTGGTTTTTCTGGCGAACCGTTCCGACCTCCAGAAACGCGAAACCGGCGTGCATGGCAAGTACCATGACCGCACCGATCAGAATGAACAACGTGTTGGAACTGTGAACCAGCGTGTCCACAGCGCTTTGCAGATTTTCCATGAGGAGGCAGACCCAAGGCAGAAAAAGGCACCAAAGCGGTTCATGCGCGCATTTCATGCACCAAGTTGCGACTGCACGATCACTGATCCGGTGGTTCGGTGAACCGCTTTGGCGCACAAGGTCGATGGGCTGACATGAACCTTCATCATCCGGGCCTTGCTCTGCCCGGCTTCGCGCCCGGCAACAGCGCACTGCCACCGATCGACGCACCACGACACAGCAAAAGTTGTACCAGCCATTTGCACTGAACCTTCACACTTGGCTCATACTCGAACGCTTCAGAACACCGCTTCAGAACGCCACTTACGGAGATCCCTCATGGCCAGCATCAAGGCAAAGACTGCTCAAGAAATCCTGATGAACGACTTCCAGACTCTGGTCAGCGACACTGAGCGGTTGCTGGAACACACCGCCACGCTGGCCGGTGATCAGGCTGACGAGCTGCGCGAACAGATCCACGAAAGCCTGCTTCGCGCGCGGGAAACCCTGAAGCTGACCGAAGAAACCCTACGCGAGCGCGGTCAGGCGGCGGTCACCGCCACCGAGGATTACGTGTCGGCCAACCCTTGGCAATCGGTGGGCATCGCCGCCGGCGTCGGCTTTCTGATCGGCCTGCTGGCCACGCGGCGCTGATCATGTCGATCGGTGAATCCGGCCCGAATGCGGGCACCGCCTCTTCCACGCGTCGCCTGGGGGCTGCCGTTCTCGGTCTGCTGCACAGCCACGTCGAACTGTTCGGCATCGAACTGCAGGAACAGAAATCACGCACCGTCAGCCTGTTGCTGTTCGCCGGTCTGGCGCTGGTGTTTGCGCTGCTGTTGCTGGTCGGCCTGTCGACGCTTGTCCTGATCGTGTTCTGGGACACGTATCGCCTGGCCGCAATTATTGGTCTGTGCGTGTTCTACACCTTGGCGGCAATCTTTTGCGCGCTGCGTCTCAAAGCCGCGATCTTCGATGAATCCTCGCCCTTCCACGGCACGCTGGAAGAACTGGCCAATGATCGGGAGCGCCTGCTGCCATGAGCCTGCCTGAACTTCCGCACAACAGCTCACGCCGGGAAATGCGCAAGGCACTGATCCGCCTGCGCATGGAAATGCATCGACAGGAGATCCGCCATGAAACCGGCCAGGTCTTGCAACCTCTGCATCGTATGCGTGGCATGACGCAGAACCTGCAGGGCGGTTTCGGCATCAAGCACGCGCCGTTGTGGGGCGTGGCGGCTGTGACGCTGCTGGGTTTCATCACGGGTAAAGGGGCCAAAAGCGGTGGCGTCGGCGGCTTGACCCGACTGATCCGCCTGGGCACCAGCCTCGCTCCGCTGATCAAGCTGGTCATGCAGAGTTCAAGCAAGCGCTGATCCCCACGCATCTGGCTGCATTCTTGCAACACCGGCGGGATTGAATCTCTTATCCGGAGATTCAATCCCGCTTGCCTATCCGGCCGGCAAAATCTGATCAGAACAAGAACGACAAGGAGGCCCCGTGATCGACGGGCAACCGCTCGCCTGCTTTCAACCTTTCATCGATACCGCCACCGGACGCATTGCAGGCGTCGAGGCACTGGGTCGTCTGCGCCAGGCCGATGGCCAACTGGCATCGGTCGGACCGCTGTTCGCCGACCCGCGCACCCCGGCCATCGCGCTGCGCCGAATGGACCGGCAGATTCGCGACAACGCGCTGAGTCGACTGCACGAGGCGCCGCCGGACTGGTTTCTCAGCCTGAACATGTCACCGCGCTGGATCAGCCGCTTGCGTGCCGACCAAGCACTGCCCAGCCTGAAGCAACTCGCGCGGCACGGTATCGACCCGCAACGGATTGTTTTCGAGATCACTGAACTGGGCGGTAACAGCCAGCGCCTGACCGAAGTCGTGGCGCGCTATCGCGATGCCGGCGCCCGGATTGCCATCGATGATTTCGGCGCGGGGTATTCACAGCTTGATCGCGTGCTGGCGCTGCAACCGGACATTCTCAAACTCGACATGCGCCTGTTCCAGGCCGCCGCACTTGGCGGACCGAGCAGTGACGTGGTCAAGGCCCTCGCGCAAATGGCCGAAAAGACCGGCTGCTGGATCATCGCAGAAGGCGTGGAAACCGCAGCGCAACTGAATTTTGCGCTGGAGTGCGGATCGCGTTACGTGCAGGGATTTCTGTTCGCCCGGGCGCAGGAGGCGCTTTTCGGTACCAATGACTTCGTGGAGCGCTTTGCCGAGCTGCGCCAGTCTTACGTGCGTCAGAAGCTGGCCGAGCGCAGCAAACTGATGTTCATGCGCCAGCAGCTCAGCGAACTCATGACCATCCTGCAAACCTGGGCCCAGGCCCGCGCTCCGCTCAGTGCACTGCCACAGCTCGACGCGTTCCCCTGGCTGCTGCGCTTTTACCAATGCGACCGTCACGGCACTCAGCTGACGCCGAACCTGGAATGGCGACAGAGCGGCTGGGTGGCCGACAACCGCTACCTGGGCCACAACTGGTCGTGGCGCCCGTACTTCTATCACCTGCTGGCCGAAGGCTGGGAAGAACGGCGCCTGACTCTTTCCAACACCTATCGCGACGCCACCAGCAACCAGTATTGCCTGACCGCCGGACAGTTTTTCGATAACGGCGAGCGCCTGCTGCTGATCGACATTGATGCGGCGGGCTTGTAGTTGCGCTTGCAGATGCCAGCCTGAACCGGGAAGCTAGGGAATCAGTCACCAGACGGAGAGAATCAGCCTTGGATTGGCATACCCTGCTCAACCGCGAACGTCTCGGCAAACCGTTGCACAGCCCGCAGGAACTTGGCCGCAGCCCGTTCCATAAAGATCATGACCGCATCATCTTCTCCGGCGCCTTCCGCCGCCTGGGGCGCAAGACCCAGGTGCATCCGGTGTCGAGCAACGACCATATTCATACGCGCCTGACCCACTCGCTGGAAGTCAGTTGCGTCGGCCGCTCGCTGGGCATGCGTGTCGGCGAGACCCTGCGCCGCGCCCTGCCTGAATGGTGCGAGCCGAGCGATCTGGGCATGGTGGTCCAGTCGGCCTGCCTGGCGCACGACATCGGCAACCCGCCGTTCGGCCATTCCGGCGAAGACGCGATCCGTCACTGGTTCCAGCAGGCTGCCGGGCGTGGCTGGCTGGATGCGATGAGCGACGCCGAGCGCGGTGACTTCCTGAACTTCGAAGGCAATGCGCAGGGCTTCCGGGTCCTCACGCAACTGGAGTATCACCAGTTCGACGGCGGCACCCGGCTGACCTACGCCACCCTCGGCACTTACCTGAAGTACCCGTGGACCGCCCGTCACGCCGACTCCCTCGGCTACAAAAAGCACAAGTTCGGTTGCTACCAAAGCGAGTTGCCGTTGCTGGAGCAGATCGCCCACAAGCTGGGTCTGCCACAACTGGAAGAGCAGCGTTGGGCGCGCCATCCGCTGGTGTATCTGATGGAGGCGGCGGACGATATCTGCTACGCCTTGATCGATCTGGAAGATGGCCTGGAAATGGAGCTGCTGGAATACGCCGAAGTCGAGTCGCTGCTGCTCGGCCTGGTCGGCGATGATCTGCCGGAAACCTATCGCCAGCTCGGTCCCCAGGATTCGCGCCGGCGCAAACTGGCGATCCTGCGCGGCAAGGCCATCGAGCACCTGACCAACGCCGCTGCCCGGGCATTCGTCGAACAACAGGACGCGCTGCTGGCCGGTACGCTGCCGGGGGATCTGGTGGAACACATGCACGGACCGGCCAAACGCTGTGTGTTGAACGCCAAGGACATCGCCCGCAAGAAAATCTTCCAGGACAAGCGCAAGACCCTGCATGAGATCGGCGCCTACACGACCCTGGAGATTCTGCTCAACGCCTTCTGCGGTGCTGCCCTGGAACAGCACAACGGCCGCACGCCGTCGTTCAAGAGCCGCCGGATTCTCGATCTGCTGGGCAATAATGCGCCGAACCCGCACGGCCCGCTGCATGCATCGTTCCTGCGCATGATCGACTTCATCGCCGGCATGACCGACAGCTACGCCAGTGACATGGCACTGGAAATGACCGGACGTTCCAGCCATTGACGCCTGCTTCCCGACCGATCTGCAATGGATTGGTCGGGAGGGCCGAAGATAATGTCTTAAATAAACAAAGAACAATCATCGAATGTCTTTTCCCGATAAACTTTCTCTGCGCACTTAAACTTATATCAAGCCCCGTCACTGGACATCTCACGCATCTACCTACGGCAAACCTAGTTAACACGTAGTCTGATTCCTCTTTATTTGTAGGACTTATCCTAGATTGCCGCTAACACTCCGTCAGTTCATGCGACCGCTCATTCATCTGAGCTAAGGTGCGCCCTTTATTCGCGCTCGTATGGGATTTGATTATGAACTCCGTTTTTATTGTCGACGATCACCCGGTCATCCGCCTCGCCGTTCGAATGCTGCTGGAGCATGAAGGTTATAAAGTCGTCGGAGAAACCGATAACGGTGTCGATGCCATGCAGATGGTTCGCGAATGCATGCCCGACCTGATCATTCTCGACATCAGCATTCCCAAACTCGACGGTCTGGAGGTCTTGGCCCGCTTCAACTCCATGAGTTCGCCGTTCAAGACCCTGGTGCTGACCGCACAATGCCCGACCCTGTTCGGCATTCGCTGCATGCAGTCAGGTGCGTCGGGGTATGTATGCAAACAGGAAGACCTGAGTGAACTGGTCAGTGCAATCAAAGCCGTACTGTCCGGTTATAACTACTTTCCCAGCCAGGCCTTGAATCCGGTTCGTCACGATGATGTGCGCTATGTAGAACTTGAACTTTTCAAGTCCGTCAATGATCGGGAACTCATGGTCCTGCAACTATTTGCCCAAGGCCGCACCAACAAGGAAATTGCCAAAGGCATGTTTCTCAGCAATAAAACCGTCAGCACTTATAAAAAACGCCTGATGCAAAAACTCAAAGCCAAGTCCCTTGTAGAACTTATCGAAATGGCCAAACGTAACGCACTCGTGTGAGAGCCAACATGCCCAGTCGCTTAAAGAGTTTTCTGATTGCATTGAGTGCATGCCTGAGTCTCAGCGCGCCTGTCACAGTTGCATCGTCAACCTTCCAGGACCTTGCCCTGCTCGCGCGTTCGACCGACAGATCAATTCCGGTCCTGTTCGAGCCATCGCAAGAGGCGTGGCTGCACACTCGCAATGAGTTGATTCTGGGAGCATCCGCTCCGGACTACCCCCCTTTCGACATGACAACCAGCGGACACGACTACGAAGGTTTCACAGCGGACTACGCCGGGCTGGTGGGACAGGCGACGGGGCTACCGGTCAAGGTCAGGCGCTTCGCCTCGCGCGAGGCCGCGATCCGCGCATTGATCGAGGGCAGCATCGACATGCTCGGTACGTCCAACGGGTTCGAAGCGGAGAACGCCAACATCATGCTGTCCAGGCCCTACGCAGTCGATCAACCGGTCCTGGTCACACGCGAAGGCGAAACCCGCTCTCTGACCGAAGGCCTGGCCAGTCTGCGGCTGAGCATGCTCTATCACTACCTGCCGCTGGAGGAGGTCAAGGCGATGTATCCCAAAGCCCTCATCACCTCCTATCCGTCCTACCAGAACGCGATCAATGCCGTCGCGTTCGATCAGGCGGACGTGTTTCTCGGCGACACCATCTCCACTCACTACATGATCAGCAAGGGCTATCTGAACAACATCCGCATGGCCAACTTCGGCAAGCACGAAGCCCACGGCTTCAGCTTCGCCGTGCATCGCAACAATACGCAATTGACCGGCATCATCGACGCGGTGCTCAAGGCGGTTCCGGGCAGCGAGCGCGAAAACATCGCCAAACGCTGGAGTGTCGGCAGCGACACACTGCTCACCGACCAGAAGTTGCAACTGACCAAGCGTGAAGAACAATGGCTGAAAAGGAATCCGGTGGTAAGTGTCGTCGTCAACGAGGCCTTCGCACCGCTGACGTTCTTCGACAGTGATGGCAACTTTCGCGGCATCAGTGCCGACCTGCTCGAGCTTATTCGCCTGCGCACCGGTCTGCGATTCGAGATACGCCGCAGTCGCAGCGATGCCGAGATGATCAGGCAGATTGAAAATCACCAGGCCGACCTGATTGCCGCCCTGCTACCCACCGCTCAGCGCGAGGAAACCCTGACCTTCAGCCGTCCCTACTTGGAAAACTCCTACGTTCTGTTGACCCGAAAAGCGGCCGACAGCCCGACGCACCTGGGCCAGCTCAAACGCAAACGTCTGGCGATCGCGCAGGGCAATCCGATGATCGAATACCTGCGCACCGAATTTCCACGTATCCAGCTGATCGAAACGCCGGACACCTTCAGCGCCGTAGCGTTGCTCGACGAAGGCCAGGTCGAGGGCGCAGTGAACTCGCTGGTCATCGCCAACTACTTCATCTCCTCCCGCATTTTCGAACAGCCACTGCAGATCACCACCACCATCGGCACACGTCAGGCGGCGTTCTCGCTGGCAACTGCCAGGGACAGCACGGAACTGGGCTCGATCATCGACAAGACCCTGATGAGCATTACCCCCGAAGAACTGGGCATCATCAATGGCCGCTGGCGGGGTTACTCAAGTGTTTCGCAAGGCACCTGGCGTCAATACCAGCGTTTTTTCTATCAGGCGATCGGCGGGGCCTGCCTGCTGTTGCTGCTGTCGCTGTTCTGGAATGCCTACATGCGCCGCCAGATCAATCAACGCAAGGCAGCCGAACGGGCGTTGAACGACCAGCTGGAGTTCATGGGTTCACTGGTCAACGGCACGCCCCATCCAATCTATGTGCGTGACCGACAGGGACTTCTGCAAAGCTGCAATGACAGCTATCTCCATGCGTTCAATGCCCGGCGTGAAGACGTCATCGGCAAAAGCGTGATGCAGGGTGCATTGAATAATGCTTTCGAGGCACAGACTTTTCAGGCCGACTACCAGCGGGTGGTGGCCGAGGGCAGGCCGCTGGTGCTCGACCGGCCGCTGCAGATCGGCAACCGGCGCCTGACGATCTATCACTGGATCCTGCCGTACCGGGACTCCAGTGGTGAAGTGCGGGGGATCATCGGCGGCTGGATCGACATCAGTGAGCGTCGCGAGCTGCTCGACGAACTGCGCTCGGCCAAGGAACGGGCGGACGATGCCAATCGCGCCAAAAGTACGTTCCTGGCGACCATGAGCCACGAGATCCGCACCCCGATGAACGCAGTGATCGGCATGCTCGAATTGACGCTCAAGCGCATGGATCAGGCTCACCCGGATCGCTCCGGAATCGAAACGGCCTACCATTCGGCCAAGGATCTGCTGGGCCTGATCGGCGACATACTGGACATTGCCCGCATCGAATCCGGGCGATTGAGCCTGCACCCCGAGCGAATCAACCTGATTGATACCATAGGCTCAGTGGTCAGGATCTTCGAAGGCCTCGCCCGACAGAAACAGCTCTCACTGGAAGTTAGCGTCACTCCTGCCGAATTGAATGTCGATGTGCACCTCGACCCCCTGCGCTTCAAGCAAGTGCTGTCGAACCTGATCAGCAATGCCATCAAGTTCACCGAAGAAGGACACATCAGGATCACGCTGGATGTTCTACCCACGAATGATCCCGAACGCTCGATGGTGCAGTTGACCGTACAGGACAGCGGCATCGGGATCACGACGCAGGATCAGTCGCGTCTGTTCGAACCCTTTGCCCAGGCCGGTAATGGCGGACAGAGAACCGTCAGCGGTGCAGGACTGGGATTGGTCATCAGCCGTAACCTGTGCGAGATGATGGGTGGAAAACTGCGGTTGAGCAGCCTGCCCGGAGTCGGCACCCAGGTCAGTCTGTCGCTGCCACTGACGATTTTTCCAGCGAGAGTGACAAAAGCTGAGGACGAGCCGCAGATTCACGCGTCTCTCACCCCGCTGACGGTTCTGGTGGTCGATGACCATCCGGCCAACCGGTTGCTGATGTGCCAGCAGCTGGAATACCTCGGCCATCGTTTCTGTATCGCCGAAGACGGCCTGCGCGGACTGGAAGAATGGAAGAGCGGTGAGTTTGATCTGGTCATCGCCGATTGCAACATGCCCGTCATGAACGGCTACGAGCTGACCCGCGCGATTCGTCAGCACGAAAAGCTGACCCACCGCCCGGCTTGCACCGTGTTGGGGTTCACCGCCAATGCCCAGCCCGAAGAGATCCTGCGCTGCAAGCAGGCAGGCATGAACGAATGCCTGTTCAAACCCCTGAGCCTCAACAGCCTGAGCCAATGGGTCAACAGCGTTCAGCCGCTGTTCCGCGCGCCGGCGTTCAACCTGCAGGGGCTCACACTGCTGACCGGCGGCAACCCTTCCCAGACTCACCGCCTGCTGGCAGAACTGCTCAACAGCAGCCGCGTTGACCGACAGGAATTGCAGGCACTGTCCCTTACTCGAGATCCCCCTGCGCTGGCCGTCATCGCCCACAAGATCAAGGGCGCGGCCCGCATTGCCCAGGCCTCGCGCCTGATCGACAGCTGCGATGCGCTTGAGCAGGCGTGCCTGCAAGCGCTGCCGGGGGATGAGATCGAGCGTCGCTGTCAGGCCAGCCGTCTCGCCATCCTGGAACTGGAGCAGGCACTGGAACAGCAACTCGCCCGGATCCACCAGAGCAAAGTGACCGGGGCTTAACTATGCTTGGACGCTGAGCAGTGTGCTTACCTATACGGAGAGTCCGCAATGCCCAGCCCACTGCGCCCGGAACAACGCCGGTTTCCGCTGCATGTGCACATCAGCGTCATGTTCACTTTTCTGCTGTTGCTCACCGGGGTGGTGCTGGGTCTGTTCAACTATCGGCAGACCACGCAGATCATCCTGTCGAGCAGCGAAAAACTGTTCAACCGCATCGAACAGGATGTGCGCCTTGATCTGCAGGCCACTTATGAACCGATTCGACACCTGCTGAGCCTGCTGGCGGAGACCCCCGCCGCCCGCTCTTCCGGCCTCGAACCGCGTCTGGCGCTGCTCAAGCCGTTCAGCCAGTCACTGACGGACAACCCGGACCTGGCCTCGCTGTACCTGGGTTATGGCAACGGCGATTTTTTCATGGTCCGTCCTTTGCGCACACCCGCGCTGAAAACCCTGCTCAAGGCACCCGACGCCGCGGCATTTCAGGTCTGGAGCATCGAACACGACGCCAGCGGTCAGGCGCATTCGCAGTCGCTGTTCTTCGACCAGGCCCTGTCCCCGGTCGGCCGGCAGGACAATCCCGACGATCCTTATGATCCCCGCAGCCGGGCGTGGTACATCAACGCACGGCAGCAGACCGAACAGATCACCACCGAACCCTACGTCTTTTTCTCCACCCACAACGTCGGCACAACACTGGCCCGGCGCAGCGGTGATGACGCGGTAATCGGCGCCGACCTGACCCTCGACGCACTCTCCGCAACCCTGATCAAACACGTGGTGACACCGGCCACGGAAATCGTCCTGTTCGACGCCGATGGCAACGCCGTGGCCTACCCCGACAGCAGCCGGCTGATCGTCGATGACCGTACGGCGCGTCTGGCCAAGGCAGCCGACTTGAGCCCCGCCCTTGGCGCCTTGTTGTCCGGCCATCAGGGCAACCGACTCAAGGCCGACGGTCGGCTATGGATCGTTGCCCGCAGCCAGTTGCAGGAAGGCGGGCCGAAAGGTTTGCAGATGGCGTTGCTGGTGCCGGAGGACGAGTTGCTGGTCGATGCCTATCGCATGCGCTGGCAAGGCGCGCTGATCACCTTGGCCACCCTGCTGTTGTGCCTGCCGCTCGGGTGGCTGATCTCGCGAATTCTGGTCAAGCCGCTGCATGCGCTGGTCAAGGAAGCCGATGCGATCCGCAGCTTCGATTTCAATTTTCCCGTGACCCGTCGATCACCGGTGCTGGAGGTCGACCAGCTGAGTCTGTCGATGGCCCGCATGAAGGACACCCTGGCCAGCTTCTTTCGGATCACCGACAGCCTGACTGCTGAAACCCGCTTCGAACCGCTGCTGCAACGGGCGCTGTTCGAGACCGTGCAGATCGCCCAGGCTCAGGCGGGCCTGATTTATCTGCGCGAAAACGACGGCAATCGCATGGAGCCCTACGGGCTGGTGGTCGATGGCGCTTCCCAAGCCCTGGCCGCGTTCGATATTCAGGGGCGCAATCTTGACGCCACTCAAAGCCCCGAATGGTTCCGGCAACTGGCGAACGCCAACACGGTGGTGAGCAATCTGGGCTTCGAACAGGCCACCGATCTGCAGAAAGTGCTGCTGGCCATGGCGTCGCCGAGGGTGCATCTGATCGGTATCCGTTTGCATAACCGGCACAACGAAACCGTCGGCCTGTTGGTACTGCTGATCAATGACAGCGGCACGGCGAGTGATCTGGAAAAGCTCCGGCCCGACCGCATCGCCTTCCTGCAAGCAGTGTCCGGGGCAGCCGCGGTGAGTATCGAAAGTCAGCGCCTGCAAGCCCGGCAGAAGCAACTGCTGGATGCGTTCATTCAACTGCTGGCCGGCGCGATCGATGCCAAGAGCCCTTATACCGGCGGGCATTGCCAGCGTGTGCCGGAGCTGACCCTGATGCTCGCCCACGCCGCCGCGGCCAGTCAGGCACCGGAATTCAGCGATTACCAGCCGAACGAAGACGAATGGGAGGCCCTGCACATCGCCGCATGGCTGCACGATTGCGGCAAGGTCACGACCCCGGAATACGTGGTCGACAAAGCCACCAAACTGGAAACCCTGAACGATCGCCTGCATGAAATCCGCACCCGCTTCGAAGTGCTCAAGCGCGATGCCTGGGTCAGCTACTGGCAAGCCCTGGCCATGGGCGGCGAAGAGCGGCAACTGGCCGAGCTGCGCGACGCAACCCTGACAGCACTGGATGATGATTTTGCATTCGTCGCCCACTGCAATCTGGGCAGTGAAGCGATGGCCGAGGCCGACCTGCAACGCCTGCAAGGCATCGCGAAACGCCCATGGACGCGCACGCTGGATGATCGGCTGGGCCTGTCATGGGAAGAGAACCGGCGTCAGTCACGCACCCCGGCACCGACCTTGCCGGCCACCGAACCGTTGCTGGCAGACAAGCCGGAGCATCTGCTGGAGCGCGCCGAAGGTGAGTTGATTCCGGAGGACAATCCGTGGGGCTTCAAGCTCGACGTGCCGCCCTATAAATACAATCGCGGCGAGCTGTACAACCTGAGCATCCCCCGGGGCACCCTGACCCGCGAAGAACGCTACATCATCAACCACCACATGGTGCAGACGATCCTGATGCTCAGCCACCTGCCCTTCCCCGGGCATCTGAACAGCGTGGCGGAAATCGCCGGCGGGCATCACGAAAAGATGGACGGCACCGGTTATCCCAAGCGCCTGAAACGCGAAGACATGAGCCTGCCGGCGCGCATGATGGCGATTGCCGATATTTTCGAAGCCCTGACCGCCGCCGACCGCCCGTACAAAAAGGCCAAGTCCCTCAGTGAAGCGCTGGGGATCATGGCCACCATGTGCCGCGAGGCGCACATCGATGCGGAGTTGTTCGGGCTGTTCATCCGCGATGGCGTGTACTTGCAGTACGCCACGCGGTTTCTCGATCCACGGCAGATCGATGCCGTGGACCCGGCGGCCGTGCTGCTCAAGGCAGGCCTGTCGGCGTGATCAGCAGTCGGTCAGGCGCAGGAAGATCGCCGCCAGTTGTTCGATCCCGGCCTGATCGTCGGCACCGAAACGCGCGAGCTTCGGACTGTCGAGGTCGAGCACGCCGATCAGACGGCCGTCCTTGACCAACGGCACGACCAGTTCGCTGTTCGACGCACTGTCGCAGGCGATATGGCCGGGGAACGCGTGAACGTCTTCAACCCGTTGCGTTTGCAAGCTGGCAGCCGCCGCGCCGCACACACCGCGTCCGAACGGAATGCGCACGCAGGCGATCTGGCCCTGGAACGGACCGAGCACCAGCTCTTCGTTGCGATTGAGGTAGAAACCGGCCCAGTTCAGGTCATCGAGCTGGTTGAACAGAAACGCCGAAAACTGCGCGGCGTTGGCGATGAAATCGCGCTCGTCCGCCAGCAGCGATTCCAGTTGCGCGGCCAACATGCCATAGCCTTCGAGGCCCTGGCCGCTCTGTTGCAAATCAATCATGCCTTGTGCTCCAACAATTTCAGTCCCACCCAGTAACGGGCGAATTGGTACGCGCAACGTCCGTTGCGGTTGCCACGGCCGGTTGCCCAGCGCACGGCGAGAATGTCCAGCTGTTCGTCGCGCTCCCAGCTCAGGCCGGCCTTGGCGGCCAACTGGCCGATCCAGTGCTCGACGACGTTGAGGAAATGTTCCTGGGTAAACGGATAGAACGACAGCCACAGGCCGAAACGATCCGACAGCGCGATCTTGTCTTCTACCGCCTCGCTCGGATGCAGCTCGCCATCGACGCGCTTCCAGTTTTCGTTGTCGCTTTCCTTTTCCGGCACCAGATGACGACGGTTGGAAGTGGCGTACAGCAACACGTTGTCAGGTGCCTGTTCGAGCGAGCCGTCCAGCACGCTTTTCAGCACGCGGTAGTCGCCTTCACCGGACTCGAACGACAAGTCGTCGCAGAACAGCACAAAGCGTTGCGGCAGCTTGGCGATCTGCTCCACCACCCGTGGCAGGTCCGCCAGGTGATCGCGCTCGATTTCGATCAAACGCAAACCGGCCTTGGCGTGTTCAGCCAACAGCGCCCGCACCAGCGACGATTTACCGGTACCGCGCGAACCCCACAGCAGCGCGTGGTTGGCCGGCATGCCGTCGAGAAATTGCTGAGTGTTGCGGCCCAGTTGCTCCAGCTGGCGGTCGACGCCGATCAGGTCCGACAAGCGCATGTCGAGGCTAACTTCCAGCGGCAGCAGATAACCGCTGCGACCGTCACGCTGCCAGCGTGCGGCGAGGCAGGTGCCCCAGTCGATGACCGGGCGTGGAGCCGGCAGCAGTGGTTCGATCCGCGCCAGAACCGACTCGGCGCGCTCAAGAAAAGCATTCAATCGGGAATCCACGTCTTCTCCTCGGGCTCGTTCACAGTGATGATGGCGGTGCAGCGACGACACACAGCGTTCGAAACCAGTCCCGGCCCTTGTTACAAGGCGCTTCGGGAACCCCGGAATCCATGCATGATCGACTATGCTTGAGCAGCGAAGGGAAACGGAAGTGGTTCAACACCCCATGGATATCAAATTCACCCACCGGCTGTCGTACAAACAGGCCCGGCTTACCGTGCTGGTCGGGTTCATTCTGGGCACGCTGCTCAGCCTGCTGCAAATCGGCATCGATTATGCCAGTGAAGACGCGTCCATCAACCGTGAAATCCTGTCTTTGCTGGAAATCAGCCACAACCCGGCCTCGCGCATCGCCTATAACATCGATGCCGAACTGGCGCAGGAACTGACCCTGGGCCTGCTGCGCTCGCCGGCGATCATTTCCGCACAACTGACCGACAACAATCAGACGGTGCTGGCCAACGTCAAACGCCCGGAGCTGCAAAGCGGCTACCGGATGATCAGCGACTTCCTGTTCGGCGCCAAACGCCAGTTCGAAGACCGCCTCTACCTCGATCACCTGCCCAACGAATCCCTCGGCACCTTGAAACTGGAAGTCGACACCTACGCGTTCGGCAGCCGCTTCCTGCGCCGGGCCGAGGTCACGCTGCTCAACGGGTTTGCCCGCAGCCTGATTCTCACCGGGATTCTGCTCGCGCTGTTCTACGTGATGCTGACCAAACCGCTGGTGCGGGTGATCCGCGAACTCAGCGGCCGCGACCCGCGCAGCGCCGAGCCGACGACCCTGGAATGTCCGGGCGGGCACGCCAACGACGAGATCGGCGTGCTGGTCAAGGTTGCCAACCAGCAGTTCGAAAACATCGCCACCGAAATCCAGCAGCGGCGCAATGCGGAAAACCGCCTCACCGACTACCTCGCGCAACTCGAA
The DNA here is from genome assembly GCF_059423925.1 of Pseudomonas sp. GW458-11-26-14-LB4. Classification (NCBI taxonomy): domain Bacteria; kingdom Pseudomonadati; phylum Pseudomonadota; class Gammaproteobacteria; order Pseudomonadales; family Pseudomonadaceae; genus Pseudomonas; species Pseudomonas sp. GW458-11-26-14-LB4. Next base: position 202,674 of record NZ_JBWKYU010000007.1, on the reverse strand, counting down.
GACATCGTGTCGGCGCGTACCGCCGAGCTCAAGGCGATCAACGCGCGGCTCAGCCAGTCCAACCAGGAACTGGAAGTGGCCCGCAGCACGGCACTGGACATGGCCGAGGCACGCTCGGCGTTTCTCGCCAACATGAGCCACGAGATCCGCACCCCGCTCAACGGCCTGCTGGGGATGATCGCCCTGTCGCTCGACGGCCCGCTCAACGCCGAACAACAGCAACAACTGTCGATCGCCCACGACTCGGGCAAGGTATTGGTGGAGCTGCTCAACGATATTCTCGACCTGTCGAAATTCGATGCCGGGCAACTGGAGCTCGAACACATTCCATTCGATCTTGGCTCGCTGATCGAAGACACCGCCAACCTGCTGTCGCAGAACGCGGCGCCGAGTGTCGAACTGACCTGCCTGATCGATCCGTACTTTCCGGCGCTGGTGCTCGGCGATCCGACCCGGGTCAGGCAGATCGTCAGCAACCTGTTGTCCAACGCCCTGAAATTCACCCGCTTCGGTCGGGTCGATGTGCGCTTGTCCACCTGGAAAGACGGCGTCCGGATCGAAGTCTGCGACACCGGTATCGGCATCGCCCAGGAAGCGCAGGTGAAGATTTTCCAGCCGTTCACCCAGGCGGGTGCCGGCATCACCCGCCAGTACGGCGGCACCGGGTTGGGCCTGGCACTGACCTACAACCTGTGCGAAGCCATGCAGGGGCGCCTGACCATCAGTTCCGAAGTGGGTTTCGGTAGTCAGTTCTGCGCCGAACTGCCACTGCCCTGCCACACCCGAGCGGTGATTCCGCCACCGTTGCACGGCAAGGTGCTGGCAATCACCAACGCGGTCAGCGGGCTGGCGGAACTGCTGGAAAGTCTGCTGCCGGTCTGGGGACTGACCTACGAGCAGCGAACCCTCGACGACCCGCTGCTCGGTCTGTCCCCCGACGTCATCATCACCGACTGCCCGGAATGCCTGTTCGGCCTGCGCCCGGCGATGACGGCACCGATTCTGCTGGTGACTGCCTACGGCAGTTTCATGCCGGGTGAAGAAGCCGCCGCCCTCGCCCCGTTGCAGCAGCAGGCGCGACCGCTGGCTCGCAACGCGCTGTATCAGAATCTGCGCCGGACGCTGTTGCCGGATCTCACCACCATCGACCGCGCACGCCTCGAAAGCGTGCCGTCGCAGCGGCGCGGTCGGGTGCTGCTGGTGGAGGACAACCCGGTCAACCAGTTGGTGGCCAAGGGCATGCTGGGCAAACTCGGTTGCGACGTTGTAGTCGCCGCCCATGGCGTGGAAGCGCTGGATCAGCTGGAACACGACGAATTCGATCTGGTGCTGATGGACTGCAACATGCCGGTGATGGACGGCTACGAAGCCAGCCGCCAGATCCGTCAGAGCGGGCGCTGGCCGCATCTGCCGATTGTCGCCCTGACCGCCAACGCCATGTCCGAGGAGCGCGAACGTTGCCGGGCAGCGGGCATGAGCGACTATCTGGCCAAGCCGTTCCGTCGGGAAGAACTGGCGGCGCTGCTGGACCAGTGGATTCCGACTACGACAGTGCTTTGATCTGCCCCAGCAAGTGATCGAGACCGTCGCGCAAGTCATTGAGCCGGTCCAGATCCACCCCGCTGTCGCACAACAGCCGCGCCTTCAACGGCCCGACCTGTTCACGCAGCGCCTGCCCCTGCGGCGTGAGGCTCAGATGAACCTCGCGTTCGTCCCGGGCCGAGCGCTGACGCTGGACCAGTTGCAGTTGCTCCAGACGTTTGAGCAGCGGCGTCAGCGTGCCGGAATCCAGTGCCAGACGTTCACCCAGCGCCTTGACCGTCGGCTGCTCCGGCGCGGATTGCTGCCACTCCCACAACACCAGCATCGCCAGGTATTGCGGGTAGGTCAGGCCAAGCTGATCGAGCATCGGTTTGTAGGCACGGATCACCGCCCGCGATGCGGCATACAACTTGAAGCACAGCTGACTGTCGAGCTTCAGCGAATCGGCGGACAGGCTGTTCATTTGAGCAGGGCTTCGATCTCGCGGCTCAGATCCTGCGGCTTGGTGGCCGGGGCGAAGCGCTTGACCAACTGGCCGTCCTTGCCGATCAGGAACTTGGTGAAATTCCACTTGATGCCCTGAGAGCCCAGCACGCCTGGCGCGCGTTTCTTCAACTGCACGAACAGTGGATGCGCGCCGTTACCATTGACTTCGATCTTCTTGAACAGCGGGAAGCTGACACCGTAGTTCAGCTCGCAGAACTCGCTGATGGCGCCCTCGTTGCCCGGCTCCTGCTTGCCGAACTGATTGCACGGGAAGCCCAGCACCACCAGGCCCTGATCCTTGTAGGTCTGCCACAGTTCTTCAAGGCCTTTGTACTGCGGCGTGAAACCGCATTTGCTGGCGGTGTTGACCACCAGCACTGCCTTGCCGGCGAAATCGGCGAGGGTCTTCTGCTCGCCTTTGATGGTGGTGCACGGAATGTTCAGCAGGTTATCGCTCATGGTGCGCACTCTTGAAAAATGGGTAGACGGCAAAAATAGCGAGCAATTGAATTGTGTGCAATTTAATTATTCGAAAGGCGACCCATGGATCGCCCGTATCGGTTACTCGCGCGGCACCAGGTCCAGGCACACCGAGTTGATGCAGTAACGCAGGCCGGTCGGCGGCGGACCGTCAGGGAATACGTGGCCCAGGTGCGCATCGCACTTGGCGCATTTCACTTCGGTGCGGATCATGCCGTGGCTGGTGTCACGGATTTCGGTCATGGCGCTCTCGCCGATCGGCGCGTAGAAGCTTGGCCAGCCGCAACCGGAATCGAATTTGGTCTTGGAATCAAACAATGGCTCGTTGCAGCAGACGCAGTGATAGACACCGTCAGTCTTGGTGGCGTTGTATTTACCGGAGAACGGTCGCTCGGTAGCACTGAGACGGCACACGTTGTATTGCTCGGGGTCGAGCATCGCCCGCCATTCTTCCAGGGTCTTTTCAATCTTTTCCATCATCACACCTCAGCGGCTGAAAAAGCCCGATCTGTACCTTTTCCACGGATCGGGCGGCACGTATGATTGCGCCTCGTCACACGCCAGTCTGGCAGCGGGTTCCTGCGCATTCAAACGGATTATTGGAAACCGCCGCTCGAGACACTTGCCTGTGTGAAGACGCAGGATTCCCAGCACGGTTGTCCACCCGCCGCCTGGATCGTTCATTTTCGGGATCACATCGCCATGCAGTTCAGCAAATCGAACAAGCTCGCCAACGTCTGCTACGACATTCGCGGCCCGGTGCTCAAGCACGCCAAACGCCTGGAAGAGGAAGGCCATCGCATCCTCAAGCTGAACATCGGCAACCCGGCGCCCTTTGGTTTCGAAGCGCCGGACGAAATTCTTCAGGATGTGATCCGCAACCTGCCGACCGCCCAGGGCTACAGCGATTCCAAAGGCCTGTTCAGCGCGCGCAAGGCGGTGATGCAGTACTACCAGCAGAAGCAGGTCGAAGGTGTCGGCATCGAAGATATCTACCTGGGCAACGGCGTGTCCGAGCTGATCGTGATGTCGCTGCAGGCGCTGCTCAACAACGGCGACGAAGTGCTGGTGCCGGCGCCGGACTACCCGCTGTGGACCGCAGCCGTGAGTCTGGCCGGCGGTAACGCGGTGCATTACCTGTGCGACGAGGGTGCCGACTGGTTCCCGGACCTGGCCGACATCAAGGCCAAGATCACACCGAACACCAAGGCGATGGTGATCATCAACCCGAACAACCCGACCGGCGCGGTGTATTCGAAGGAAGTGCTGCTGGGCATGCTCGAGCTGGCCCGCCAGCACAACCTGGTGGTGTTCTCCGACGAAATCTACGACAAGATCCTCTACGACGACGCCGTGCACATCTGCACCGCTTCGCTGGCCCCGGACCTGCTGTGCCTGACCTTCAACGGTCTGTCCAAGTCGTATCGCGTGGCGGGTTTCCGTTCCGGCTGGATCGCCATTTCCGGGCCGAAACACAACGCTCACAGCTACATCGAAGGCATCGACATGCTGGCCAACATGCGTCTGTGCGCCAACGTGCCGAGCCAGCATGCAATTCAGACCGCACTCGGCGGCTACCAGAGCATCAACGATCTGGTGCTGCCACAAGGTCGCCTGCTGGAACAGCGCAACCGTACCTGGGAATTGCTCAACGACATTCCCGGCGTGAGCTGCGTGAAGCCGATGGGCGCACTGTACGCGTTCCCGAAGATCGACCCGAAAGTCTGCCCGATCCACAACGACGAGAAATTCGTGCTCGATCTGCTGCTCTCCGAGAAGCTGCTGGTGGTGCAAGGTACGGCATTCAACTGGCCGTGGCCTGACCACTTCCGCGTGGTCACCCTGCCGCGGGTCGATGACCTGGACATGGCCATCGGTCGTATCGGCAACTTCCTCAAGTCCTACCGCCAGTAACCGGCGCTCAGTGCGCAACGGCCCGAACGTTGCGCACTGTCTGATTCAGCAACACTTCTGCTCCGCCCCTCCTCCAGCACCTTCTACACTTGCGACTCATACGAATCATGCGTGCCTGACGCAATGAGACCGGGTGCCGTGTGCCTGTCATCCATACCGGATTCAGCAGTGGGAAATATCCTATGCCCGACAAATCCGGTGTAGGACACAGTTTGAAATAGTCACTCGGTTGAATCGCCAGGTGCCGCACCTTATATACCCCGCAGTACGCTACATCTTTAGCTTGAGGAGATTTCTACAACCATGATGCGCATCCTGCTGTTTTTGGCCACTAACCTGGCGGTCGTGCTGATAGCCAGCATCACCCTGAGCCTTTTCGGCTTCAACGGGTTCATGGCGGCCAACGGGGTTGATCTCAACCTCAGTCAGCTGCTGGTTTTCTGTGCAGTCTTTGGTTTCGCCGGGTCCCTGTTCTCGCTGTTCATCTCCAAGTGGATGGCGAAGATGAGCACCAGCACCCAGATCATCACCCAGCCACGCACCCGCCACGAACAATGGCTGCTGCAAACCGTCGAGCAACTGTCCCGGGAAGCCGGGATCAAGATGCCCGAGGTGGGGATTTTCCCGGCCTATGAAGCCAACGCCTTCGCCACCGGCTGGAACAAGAACGACGCACTGGTCGCAGTCAGCCAGGGTTTGCTTGAGCGTTTCAAGGAAGATGAAGTGCGGGCCGTGCTGGCTCACGAGATCGGTCACGTGGCCAATGGCGACATGGTCACCCTGGCGCTGATCCAGGGCGTGGTGAACACCTTCGTGATGTTCTTCGCGCGAATCATCGGCAACTTCGTCGACAAGGTGATCTTCAAGAACGAAGAAGGCCAAGGCATGGCCTACTACATCGCGACCATCTTCGCCGAGCTGGTGCTGGGCATTCTGGCCAGCGCCATCGTGATGTGGTTCTCGCGTAAACGCGAGTTCCGTGCCGACGATGCAGGTGCCCGCCTGGCCGGTACCGGCGCGATGATCAACGCCTTGCAACGCCTGCGCGCCGAACAAGGCCTGCCGGTGCACATGCCGGACACCCTGAACGCCTTTGGCATCAACGGTGGCATCAAGCAAGGGTTCGCCCGCATGTTCATGAGCCACCCGCCGCTGGAAGAGCGTATCGACGCCCTGCGTCGTCGCGGCTGATCAAACCGGCGCACCAACGAAAAGGCCCGCAGTGATGCGGGCCTTTTTTTGCCTGTCGATTACGCCCCGGAAATCCGGTAGACCCGCTCTTCCAGCCGAGTTACGCCGGCCTGCACGAACTTCCAGCTTTCACCCAGCACATCCTGCTCCTCCAGCATCTCGACACGCCAGACACTGCCCAGCAAACGCTGCACTTCGGCATCGTCTACGGAAAATGGCGGCCCGGGCATCTGCGACTGGTCATAATCCAGCGTCACCAACAGCCCTCGGCATGTCGGCAAAAGACCCTGCAAGTGCGCCGCATAACGCTCGCGCATCGCTTGCGGCAAGGCAATCACTGCCGCCCGGTCGTACAACGCGGTGCAGCCCGCCACGTCAGCCGCCGTCAGCGAGAAGAAATCCCCGCACCACAACTCGATCGACCCGGCGCGATAAACCTTGAAGTCGCCCTGCTCGCTCACCTGCGCCTGCAATTGCTGCTCAAGAAAGAAGTCTTCCACGGCCTTTTCCGACAGCTCGACGCCGAGCACCTGATGACCACGGCCGGCAAGCCACAGCAGATCCAGGCTTTTACCGCACAACGGCACCAACACACGCGCCTGCGACGGGATGGCCAGATCAGGCCAGTGCCGCTGCAAATAAGGGTTCACCTCAGGCTGGTGAAAGCCGATCTGGTTCGATTCCCACTTCTTGTGCCAAAACTCCGGCTGCATGCATCCTCCTAAGAATTCGATCAAAAGACGTTAAAACTTATATTGGAATTAGATCAATGAACTGACTGAAGATGGGTCATCTTAACGCTCAGGAACCCTTCCATGTTTCCCAGCCTGTTTATCTCTCACGGCTCGCCCATGCTGGCGCTGGAGCCCGGTGCCAGTGGCCCGGCCCTGGCGCGGCTGGCAGCCGAACTGCCACGCCCGAAAGCCATCGTCATCGTTTCCGCCCATTGGGAAAGCCATGAGCTGCTGGTCAGCAGCCACGCGCAACCGGAAACCTGGCACGACTTCGGCGGTTTCCCCCGCGCGCTGTATGAAGTGCAGTATCCGGCACCGGGCAATCCGCAAATGGCCCGCGAGGTTGCCGATCTGCTGACCGCCAACAACCTGCCGGCGCGTCTCGACCCGCAACGACCGTTCGATCACGGCGTGTGGGTGCCGCTCTCGCTGATGTACCCGCAAGCCGACATCCCGGTGGTTCAGGTTTCCCTGCCCAGCCGTGGCGGCCCGGCGTTGCAGAACCGCGTCGGTCAAGCGCTGGCCAGTCTGCGCGAACAGGGCATTCTGTTGATCGGCTCCGGCAGCATCACCCACAACCTGCGGGAACTGGACTGGCACGCCGGCCCGGAAAGCGTCGAGCCATGGGCCCGGGATTTCCGCGACTGGATTGTCGACAAGCTCGCCGCCAACGACGAAGCCGCCCTGCACGATTACCGCCAGCAGGCACCGAACGCCGTGCGCAGCCATCCGAGTGACGAGCATCTGCTGCCGCTGTACTTTGCCCGCGGCGCTGGCGGCGACTTCAGCATTGCCCATCAAGGTTTCACCATGGGCGCACTGGGCATGGACATCTACCGCTTCGGCTGATGCCCAAATCGCAGGCAAAAAAAATCCCCGAACCAGTCGGGGATTTTTTATGTTCGATCAATCAGCCCAGAGGCGGATCAATCTTCGCGGTAGCGACGCAGTTTCAGCTGCTTGCCGGCAACGCGAGTGTCCTTCAGTTTGGTCAGGAGCTTGTCCAGACCATCTTCCGGCAGCTCGACGAGGCTGAAGCTGTCACGCACCTGGATGCGACCGATGGCTTCACGTGCCAGACCACCTTCGTTGAGGATGGCGCCCAGCAGGTTTTTCGCCGCGATACCGTCACGCGCGCCCAGCGCGGTACGGCAACGGGCACGGCCTTCGCCCAAAGGCATTGGCGCACGACGCTCGCGGTCACCACGTTCCGGACGATCACCGGAACGCTCAGGACGGTCGCCACGCGGTGCGCTGTTCGGCACCAGTGGACGTTCCTTCTCGATCGCTGCCAGGTTCAGCGCCTGACCATTGGTGGCCTTGCGCAGCAGAGCGGCAGCCAGGGCACGCGGGGTGCAACCGATGTCGGCGGTCAGGCGATCCAGCAGATCACCGTGAGTCGATTCGGCGTCAGCCACCAGCGGCGACAGGCTGTTGGTCAGTTTCTTGATGCGGGCATCGAGAACGGCCTGGGCGTCCGGCAGACGCACTTCGGCAACTTTCTGACCGGTCACACGCTCGATCACTTGCAGCATGCGGCGCTCACGCGGAGTCACCAGCAGCAGCGCGCGGCCTTCGCGACCGGCACGGCCGGTACGGCCGATACGGTGCACGTAGGATTCCGGATCGTACGGCATGTCCACGTTGAAAACGTGGGTGATGCGCGGAACGTCCAGACCACGGGCGGCAACGTCGGTCGCTACAACGATGTCCAGACGGCCATCTTTCAGCGAGTCGATGACGCGCTCACGCTGGTTCTGGGCGATGTCGCCGTTCAACGCGGCGGCTTTGTAGCCTTTGGCGTCGAGGGCGCTGGCCAGATCCAGGGTCGCTTGCTTGGTGCGCACGAACATGATCAGAGCGTCGAAATCTTCCACTTCCAGCAAGCTGAGAACGGCAGAAGTCTTCTGGTCAGCGTGAACCAACAGGTGAGCCTGTTCGATCGCGGTAACGGTCTGGGTCTTGCTCTGGATCTTCACGTGCTTTGGATCGCGCAGGTGACGCTCGGCGATGGCACGGATCGATTGCGGCAGGGTCGCCGAGAACAATACGGTCTGACGGGTTTCCGGCATGGCCTTGAAGATGACTTCGAGGTCGTCCATGAAGCCCAGTTTGAGCATTTCGTCTGCTTCGTCGAGAACCAGGTGGTTCACGGTCTGCAGTACTTTTTCGTCGCGACGCAGGTGGTCGCACAGACGGCCCGGAGTGGCGACAACGATCTGTGCGCCATTACGGATTGCTTTCAATTGTGGGCCCATCGGCGCGCCGCCGTAGACAGCCACAACAGTCACGCCCGGCATTTGCTTGGCGTAGGTTTCGAAAGCGGTTGCAACTTGTAGCGCCAACTCACGAGTTGGGGCCAGGATCAGAGCTTGCGGCTCGCGCTTGGACGGATCGATGCGGTGCAGGATAGGCAGGGCAAAGGCAGCGGTTTTACCGGTACCGGTTTGCGCCTGACCAATCATATCGTGACCGGCGAGGATGATCGGGATCGACTGCTGCTGAATGGCCGAAGGCTCTTCATAGCCGGTAGCGACTACTGCAGCGACAATATTGGGATGAAGTTCAAGAGCGGCGAAGCCGCCGATTTCCTGGGTCATGGGTCTGCCTCTAAGTGCATCCGCAAAGACCCATGCTCCAAAGCTGCACATGCCGTGTTGAGACTCAAGAGTCGCCCTGGCAGCTTTGTCGGCGGGGATTTGCGAAAACGAATGAATGAAAAAGAATCGTCAAGGAAGAGCCCGCAGTGCGGACGTGCAGCCGAAGCTGACTTCGGGGAATTGCGCTACCTAAACGCGGCCCGGTTAAAGGCCGGCGCGCACTATACCGGAATTTGCCCAAAAAGGGAGCTTTTTTTATCGGCGAAATACAGTTGTCACCGCTGTGTAACGGGGTTTTGCGGATAATCGGGCAAAGGTCTATTTTTCAAAGACCCCGGCCCTGCGGGCGATGGCGCTTAAACGATTCACCGACGTGCGGCATCTGGTCGCTGCACCTTTTCTTCCCCTGCGAGGAAACACCCATGAATCAGCCCTGCCCCGGCCGCGTGAGCCGTGCGCGCCACGGTCACGTGCATTTGATCGGCCTGGACCGCGCCGCCAAGCGCAATGCCTTCGACCTCGACCTGCTCAACGACCTGGCCCTGGCCTACGGTGAATTCGAGGCCGACAGCGACGCACGGGTGGCGGTGCTGTTCGGGCATGGCGAGCATTTCACCGCCGGGCTCGATCTGGTCAACGCCAGTTCCGCCCTCGCCCAGGGCTGGCAGGTGCCGCCCGGTGGTTGCGATCCATGGGGCGTGTTCGTCGGGCCACGGGTCAGCAAACCGGTGATCGTCGCGGCGCAGGGTTATTGCCTGACCATCGGCATCGAATTGATGCTCGCCGCCGACATCAACCTGTGCGCGAGCAACACTCGGTTCGCCCAGATGGAAGTGCAGCGCGGGATCTTTCCGTTCGGCGGCGCGACGTTACGCTTTCATCAGGTCGCCGGCTGGGGCAATGCGATGCGCTGGCTGCTGACCGGCGACGAGTTTGATGCCCATGATGCGTTGCGCCTGGGTCTGGTGCAGGAAGTCATGGCCAGCGAAGACTTGCTGCCACGCGCCATCGAATTGGCCGAGCGAATCGCCCGACAGGCGCCGTTGGGCGTGCAGGCGACGCTGATGTCGGCGCGTCAGGCGCGCTATGAAGGTGAAACTGCGGCGGCTAAGAGCTTGCCGCCGCTGGTGAAGAAGTTGCTGGCCACTGAAGACGCCAAGGAAGGTGTGCGCTCGCTGGTGGAGCGCAGGCCCGGCGTTTTCAAAGGCCTTTGAAGATCAGGTCGCCGGACGGATGCAGTTGATCAACGTCTGCAACGAGTAACCCAGCTTCGGCGCCAGCGCTTCAGCCCGGGCGGTCAGCGCCTGCATGTCCAGCACCTGATCAAGATCCGCCGGCACGATCAGAATGACGTTGCCCTCCTTCACCGGCAGTTCCCAGTAATGCCGGTGATAGAGGCCACGCAGCAGCGCCGCGCCCAACGGTTTGCCGTCATCAGTGGCCCATTGGTTGATCACCAGCCAGCCGCCAGGATTCAGACGCTTCTGACAGTCACCGAGGAAATTCCACGCAAGGTGCCCGGCGCCGGGGCCGACATCGGTGTACAGATCAACGAAGATCAGATCCGCCGGCTCAGCCGTCGGCAGCAGTTCGAGGGCATCGCCGACGCGGATGTACAGCCGTGGATCGTCATCCAGCCCGAGGTATTCGATGGCCAGACGCGGTACGTCCGGGCGCAGCTCGATGGCTTCGACATCTTCCAGCGGCAGGAACTTGAGGCAGGCCTGGGTCAACGTCCCCGCGCCCAGCCCGAGGAACAGCGCACTCTCCGGTTGCTCATGGCACAGCGCGCCGATCAGCATCGCCCGGGTGTAGTCGTACTCCAGCCAGCTCGGGTCGGCGGTAAACACGCAGCTTTGCTCGATCGCATCGCCGAACTCCAGAAAGCGGTAGTCGGCCACTTCCAGCACGCGAATCACGCCGAACTCATCCTGTACCTCGGCGAGCAACAGCTCGACGCGCTCCTCAGTCATTTCGTCTCCTGGTGGTCACCGGGCGCGGTGACGCGATGGCACCGCTATGGTGCCGTGGCAAAGCGGCGATTGTCGGCGAAGCGGCGGGAGCAGGTCACGCACTAATTGCTGCTAACATGGCCGTCCGTGCGTAGAACCTTAGAGACCGTGATGAGCCAACCCTGGAGCCCTGACAGCTGGCGCGCCCTGCCGATCCAGCAACAACCCCAATACCCCGACGCCGCGCATCTGCGCCAGGTCGAGCAGACGCTGGCCAGCTACCCGCCGCTGGTGTTTGCCGGCGAAGCACGCGAGCTGCGTCGTCAGTTTGCCGAAGTCACCCAGGGCCGGGCGTTCCTGCTGCAGGGCGGCGACTGCGCGGAAAGCTTCGCCGAGTTCTCCGCCGCGAAGATCCGCGACACCTTTAAAGTGTTGCTGCAGATGGCAATCGTCATGACCTTCGCTGCCGGCTGCCCGGTGGTCAAGGTCGGGCGCATGGCCGGCCAGTTCGCCAAGCCGCGCTCGGCCAACGACGAGACCATCGACGGCGTGACCTTGCCGGCCTACAGGGGTGACATCGTCAACGGCATCGGTTTCGACTCGGCCAGCCGCGTACCGGATCCGGAGCGTCTGCTGCAGTCCTATCACCAGTCCACCGCCACCCTCAACCTGCTGCGCGCCTTCGCCCAGGGCGGTTTTGCCGACCTGCATCAGGTGCACAAGTGGAACCTCGATTTCATCGCCAACTCGGCGCTGGCCGAGAAGTACAGCCACCTCGCCGATCGCATCGATGAGACCTTGGCGTTCATGCGTGCCTGCGGCATGGACAGCTCGCCGCAATTGCGCGAAACCAGTTTCTTCACCGCCCACGAAGCGCTGCTGCTGAACTACGAAGAAGCCTTCGTGCGCCGCGACAGCCTGACCAACGATTACTACGATTGCTCGGCGCACATGCTGTGGATCGGCGACCGCACCCGTCAGCTCGACGGCGCCCACGTCGAATTCCTGCGCGGGGTGAACAACCCGATCGGGGTGAAAGTCGGCCCGAGCATGAACCCCGACGACCTGATCCGCCTGATCGACGTGCTCAACCCGGACAACGATCCGGGCCGCCTCAACCTGATCGCACGGATGGGTGCGAACAAGGTCGGCGATCACCTGCCGGCGCTGATCCGCGCGGTGCAGCGCGAAGGCAAGCAGGTGCTGTGGAGTTCCGACCCGATGCACGGCAACACCATCAAGGCCAGCAGCGGCTACAAGACCCGCGACTTCGCGCAGATTCTTGGCGAGGTGAAGCAGTTCTTCCAGGTTCACGAAGCGGAGGGCAGCTACGCCGGCGGTATCCACATCGAAATGACCGGGCAGAACGTTACCGAGTGCATCGGTGGCGCGCGGCCAATCACTGAAGATGGCTTGTCGGATCGCTATCACACTCACTGCGACCCACGGATGAATGCCGATCAGTCGCTGGAACTGGCGTTCTTGATTGCCGAGACGCTGAAACAGGTCAAACGCTAAATCGCGATGACGTTGGCTCGGTCGTTTTCGACTTGAGCCAACGCCACCCGCAATCGCCCCGCACTTTCCCGCTGACAATTGAGCTGCACGTGCTCAAGCCCCAACCAGTCCGCCATGCGCCGCAGGTTCAGCGCCAGCGCCAGCATCCCCGCCTCGTCCAGCCCCGTTTCTTCCTCGTGCACCGCATGCACGGCCAGTCGCCCCGCCGCTCGTTCGGCGCGCAGGTCAACCCGCGCGGCAATCCGTTCGTTGTGCAGGAACGGCAACACGTAATAGCCGTAGACCCGTTTGTCCTGCGGCGTGTAAATCTCCAGCCGATAGCGGAAATCGAACAGCCGCTCGGTCCGGCTGCGCTCCCAGATCAGGGAGTCGAACGGCGACAGCAATGCACTGGCCTCGACCTTGCGCGGGATTTTCGGCTCGGGCAGACAATAAGCAATCTGGCGCCAACCGGCGACTTCGCAGGTCAGCAGTTGCCCGTCCTCGACCAGTTCGGCCAGACGAGGGCGGGCATCAGAGGGATTCAGGCGGAAGTAATCACGCAGGTCTTTTTCCGTGCCGACACCCAGCGCCTGCGCTGCATGCAATAACAAACCGCGCTGCGCCTCGGCCTCATCGGGCAATGGCCGTTGCAGCACGGAAGCCGGAATCACCCGCTCGGGCAAGTCATACAAACGCTCGAAACCACGGCGTCCGGCGACGGTGACTTCGCCAGCGGCAAACAGCCATTCCAAGGCGTGCTTTTCCGCGCTCCAGTCCCACCATGGCCCGGCCTTTTCCTCGCGGGTCGACAGGCTGCCGGCGCCCAGTGCGCCCTGCTTTTCGACCGACGCCAGCACCCGGCGAATGGTGTCCTGCTGCTCGCGACCGAACCGCGCCAGTTGCTGATAGATGTCTTCACCACGTCTGGCCCGCTGCATGCGCCAGCCCATCAGCGGGTACATCGACAGCGGCAGCAACGACGCCTCATGGCCCCAGTATTCGAACAGCGAACGACGACGCCCCGAACTCCAGGCAGCCTGGTCGAGCAAGTCAGCAGAGTAGGAACCAAGACGGGAGAACAGCGGCAGGTAGTGCGAGCGCACCACGGCATTGACGGAGTCGATCTGCAACAGGCCGAGGCGTTCGATCAGCCGGTTGACGTGCATCGCCTTGACAGCCGGCGGCTGGCGCCCGTGAAACCCTTGGGCAGCCAGTGCCAGACGTCGAGCCTGTTTAAGGGAAAAGGACAATGTCGCGGGCATGTGTTCCTCCATGTCTGCTCGCAACCTACCTCACCTGAAAGTGGTTTGTGTAGCAATGGCCTCATCATTTATGCATCGGATCATCCCAGAACGGCCGCACCGACTCATGTTCGACATCGGCACGGCTGACCCCGATGTCCTTCAACGCTTCGTCGCTCAGACTGGCAAGCAACTCGCGTTCGCGGTGAAGTTCGTACCAGCGACTAAACTTGTGCAGCAAATCGGTAATCAGATGGACCGGCACTCTGTCATCGCTCACATAGACTTTTTGACCTTTCATCGTGTTGCCCTCCTTTAGGGATGGCTCAAGTCTCGCGCCGGCGCTACGATCAATCCAACGAATGTTTCTGATGGCATGCATCACGGAGATTCATCAATTGTCGGCATATCCCAGTATCGATACCGATGTCCTGCGCACCTTTGTCGCGATTGCCGATCAGGGCGGTTTTACCCGTGCCGGCGAAATGGTCAACCGCACCCAATCGGCGGTGAGCATGCAGATGAAGCGTCTGGAAGAGGACGTGTTGCAGCGCCAGTTGTTCGAGCGCGACGGGCGTCAGGTGCGCCTCACCGCCGAAGGCCAGGTGTTGCTCGGCTACGCGCGGCGCATCCTGAAACTGCACAGCGAAGTGTTCAATACCCTGCGCGAGCCGCACATGGTCGGCACGGTGCGGATCGGTACGCCGGACGATTACGTGATGCGGTTTCTGCCGGGGATCCTGTCGCGCTTCGCCCAGTTCTATCCTTTGATCCAGATCGAAGTGCATTGCGAGTCGACCAAACAATTGCTGCAGCGCACGGATCTGGATCTGTCGATCGTCACCCGCGAGCCGGGCAACGAGATTGGCCAGTTGCTGCGCAAGGAGCGTTTCGTCTGGGCCGAGGCGCAGAATTTCAGTGCCCACGAGCAGACGCCGTTGCCGCTGGCGATGTTCAACAGTGATTGCTTCTGCCGCCTGTGGGCGTGCAATGCGCTGGACGCGATGGGCCGCGAATACCGGATCGCCTACAACAGCACCAGCCTGTCGGCGCTGATGGCAGTGGTGAGCGCGGGTCTGGCGATCACCGCGCAACTGGAAAGCCTGATCACCCCGGATCTGCGCATTCTCGGCGCCGCCGAAGATCTGCCGCTGTTGCCCGAGGCCAGCATCATGCTGATCCGCAACCTCAACAATCCCTCGCCGATCACCGAATGCCTGGCCGAGCACATCGTCGAAGGCTTCAAACTTTAAAGGCGAGCATCACCGCGCACAGCACCAGGAACCCGCAGAACAGCCCGCGCAGGAGTTTTTCCGGCATCGCGTGGGCCACTTTCACGCCCCAGCTGATGCTGGCCAGACCGCCAATGGCCAGCGGCAGGCCGATCATCCAGTCCACTTCGTGGTGCACCGCGTACGTCACCAGCGTGACGCCGGTGCTCGGCAACGCCAGCGCCAGCGACAGGCCTTGGGCAACCACCTGAGTGGTGCCGAACAGGCTGGTCAGCACCGGCGTCGCCACCACCGCCCCACCGACACCGAACAAGCCGCCCATGGTGCCCGACGCCGCGCCGAGCACGCCCAGCCACGGCCATGAATAACGCATCTCGGAAGTCGCTGCCGGACGCGCGCCAAACATGCGCACCAGGTTGTAGGCCGACAACGCCACGAGGAACGCGACAAAGCCGATGCGCATGGTTTGCGCGTCGATGCCCACGGCCCAGATCGAGCCGATCCACGCGAAACAGAATCCCATCACCGCCAACGGCATTGCATGCCGGAGCTCAATGCGATTGCGCTGATGATAACGCCACAGCGCCAGCATCACGTTCGGCACCACCATCACCAGCGCCGTGCCTTGGGCGATCTGCTGATCGAGCCCGAACCACACGCCCAGCAGCGGAATGGCGATCAAGCCACCACCGATGCCGAAGATCCCACCCAGCGTGCCGAGGGCGGCGCCAAACAACAGGTACAGCAAAAACTCGATCACAGCAGAATTCCTCAAACGTCAGGCGACTCATCCTACGCAGTCGACGCTGGCACGGAAACGCACAGCAACGCACAATGGCTGTGCCAAATCCGCATAGGCACTGAACTGATTCATGAATCCCAATCAATTGACCGAACAACTCGGGCTGTTTCTCGATGTGCTGGAAAGTGGCAGTTTCTCCGCCGCCTCACGCCGACATCCGCTGACGCCGTCCGCCGTTGCCCGGCGTATCGACAGTCTGGAAAGCGCTGTCGGCAGCCAGTTGTTCATCCGCAGCACTCACGCGGTGCGCGCCACGCCGGCGGGTCTGGCGTTTGCCGAACGGGCGCGACGGATCGTTGCCGAGCTGCAACTGGCCCGGGCGGAAGCGGTGTCCCTGAGCAGCGCGCCGGAGGGTCTGATTCGGGTGGATGCGCCGGCGGCATTCGGGCGCCGGCATCTGGCGCCAGTGATTGCCGATTTTCTGGTGCTGTATCCGGGGCTCGACGTGCAGCTGCATCTGATCGACAGCTTCGTGGACATGGACGGTTCGAACCTGGGCAAGGTCGATCTGGTATTGCGCGCCGGGCAGATGGCCGACACCCGGCTGGTCGCCACACCGTTGGCGAGCATGGTGCGCATCGCCTGCGCCAGCCCCGATTATCTCAAGCGCCGAGGCGTGCCGAGCGAGCCAGCGCAATTGAGTGAACATGACGGTCTGGATTGGGACGGTCTTGCCCCGCCCTTCGCCTGGCGCTTCGAACAGGACGGGCAGATGCAATTGCATCGTCCGGCGCGGGTGCGCATGAGCGCCAACAACGCCGAGGCGCTGGTTTGCGGTGCGCTCGCGGGACTCGGGATCGCGCATCTGCCGACCTGGCTGGCCAGCGAATACCTGCTGCGCGGCGAGTTGCTGCCGCTGTTCTGTGAAAACGGCCTGCCAAAACCGGAGAGCACCGGCATCTACGCGCTGCGGCTGGAGCAACAGGCCAGCTCCCGCAGTCGCTTGCTGCTGGAATACCTCAAGACCCGGTTCAGCCCCGTGCCGCCGTGGGATCTGGCCCTGCAGCGGGAACTGGGCCGGCACTGACCGATTCGCCACCGGGCACAATTGTCTGGCGCATTAAAGATTCGAGCGCTAGATTCAACTGCATCACCGTTCAAGGCACTGACATGACCACCGACCGCGACACCTCCGATCACTGCGAAGAGCTGCTGCTCGACAATCAGGCCTGCTTCGCCCTGCATTCCACTTCGCTGATGATGACCAAGGTCTACAAGCCGCTGCTGCAAGCGCTTGGCCTGACGTATCCGCAATACCTGGCGATGATGGTGCTGTGGGAGAAGGATGGTTTAACCGTCGGAGAAATCAGCACGCGCCTGCTGACCGATCCGGGTTCGCTGACCCCGCTGCTCAAACGTCTGGAAGGTGAAGGCTTGCTCAGCCGAACCCGCAGCCGGGAAGATGAGCGCGTGGTGATCGTTGAACTGACGGCCCAAGGACACGCCTTGAAAGACAAGGCCCGAACCGTTCCGCAGTGCATTCTGGGGGCCAGCGGCTTCACCCTGGAACGTCTGCAAAATCTGCAAGCCGAGTTGCAGGCCTTGCGTGGTCATTTGCAGGACAGTCTCGCTTAAAACTCCCCCTTTCCTGTGGGCGCAGCCTTGCGCCTGCAGGCTAATCGCACCTTCCCCGCTGATCCCCGAAAATTTTTTTCCTCTCGTTTCACACTAAAAAAACCTTCTATATCAAAAGCTTGGGATCACGACCCTACCCGATCCAAGTGACCATTCGCGCGTTCTTCAAAAAATTTATCTTGCGCGCTAAATATTAGCGAAGTACATTTACTTCGCACCTAGTTAGCGCGCAAACAATTAGCGCAACGAACCACACTCAATGAGGCTCACACTATGCAAACTCTCTACACCGCAATCGCAACCTCCACTGGCGGCCGTGACGGTCGTGCGATCTCCAGCGACAACATCCTCGACGTCAAACTCGCCACCCCGAAAGAACTCGGCGGTGCCGGCGGCGCAGCTACCAACCCTGAGCAACTGTTCGCCGCCGGCTACTCGGCCTGCTTCATCGGTGCCCTGAAATTCGTCGCCAGCCAGACCAAACGCAAAATTCCGGACGACGCCTCGATCACCGCTCACGTCGGCATCGGCCAGATTCCTGGCGGTTTCGGTCTGGACATCGACCTGCACATCAGTCTGCCAGGCCTGGAACAGGCAGACGCACAAAGCCTGGTCGACGCTGCCCACCAGGTCTGCCCGTACTCCAACGCCACTCGCGGCAACGTTGATGTGCGTCTGCACGTCACCGTGTAATCACTGACACTCAGGCCCGTACAGGAAATGAACATGAACACTTTCAGCAAAGTCTTGACCGGTACCCTTCTCGCCCTGTCCATCCACAGCGCATTTGCCGGGGAGGTTGAACACAACACCCAGGCGTTTCTCGATGTGCTGAATGCCGGCACCGGCAAACCGATGGAACAGATGACGCCCAAGGATGCCCGCGCCGTGCTGACGGGCGCGCAGTCCGGGGTCAAACTGACGCTGCCCAAAGCGGACGTCAGCGAGAAGACCATCCAGGTCGATGGCCAACCGTTGAGCCTGACCATCGTCCGGCCGGCCGGGGTCAAGGGCGAGCTGCCGGTGTTCATGTTCTTCCACGGCGGCGGCTGGGTACTGGGGGATTTCCCGACCCACGAACGTCTGGTGCGGGATCTGGTGGTCGGCTCGGGTGCGGCGGCGGTGTTCGTCAACTACACCCCTTCGCCGGAAGCGCATTACCCGGTGGCGATCAACCAGGCTTACGCCGCGACCAAATGGGTGGCCGAACACGGTAAAGAGATCAACGTCGACGGCAAGCGTCTGGCGGTGGCGGGCAACAGCGTTGGCGGCAACATGGCGGCAGTCGTCGCCCTGATGGCCAAAGACAAAGGCACTCCGGCAATCAAATTCCAAGTGCTGCTGTGGCCGGTGACCGATGCCAATTTCGACACCGGTTCGTATAACCAGTACGCCGAGGGGCACTTCCTCACTCGCAACATGATGAAGTGGTTCTGGGACAACTACACCACCGACGCCAACCAGCGGAACGAGATCTACGCCTCGCCGCTGCGGGCCACCACCGCGCAATTGAAGGGTCTGCCGCCAGCGCTGGTGCAGACCGCCGGAGCCGACGTGCTGCGTGACGAAGGTGAAGCCTACGCCCGCAAACTCGACGAAGCCGGCGTGCCGGTGACCTCCGTGCGCTACAACGGCATGATCCACGACTACGGTTTGCTCAACGTGGTCAGCCAGGTGCCGGCGGTGCGTTCGGCGATGCTGCAGGCCTCGGAGGAGCTGAAACAGCACCTGAAGAAGTAATTTTCATCAGGCACAAAAAAGCCCGACTCAATGGTCGGGCTTTTTCTTTCCGCAAAAAGCAGTGCTTATTTGGCACGGCCTTTGTAGGAACCGCCTTCGCGGGTATCGATCTCGATCATGTCGCCGATTTCGATGAAGTCAGCAACCGACAGCTCGGTACCGTTCTTCAGTTTGGCAGGCTTCATCACCTTGCCGGAAGTGTCGCCGCGAGCGGAACCTTCGGTGTAGTCAACCTGACGCACGATGGTGGTCGGCAGCTCTACGGAAACCAGACGGCCTTCGAAGAATACGGCTTCGCAAACGTCGGTCATGCCTTCTTCCACGAATGGCAGAACGCTTTCGATGTCTTCGGCGTTCAGCTCGTACATGGTGTAGTCGGTGGTGTCCATGAACGTGTAGGAGTCACCGCTGATGAAGGACAGGGTCGCTTCTTTGCGATCCAGGATCACGTCGTCCAGTTTGTCGTCCGCACCGTAAACGGTTTCGGTCTTGTAACCGGTCAGCAGGTTCTTCAGCTTGGTCTTCATGATCGCGCTGTTACGGCCCGATTTGGTGAATTCAGCTTTCTGAACCAGCCAAGGATCGTTGTCGATACGGATCACGGTACCGGGTTTGAGTTCTTTACCAGTTTTCATTGCGAATATCCGAATTTGGATGGGATTTACAAAAATCTAGGCCGCGTATCATATCCAATTTCGGTAAAACTGTACCAGCGCCGTCGCAAGATCCTCCTGCAAGGCCTGTTCCAGACACCACGCGCGGGCATTTTCCTGCAGTTCGGGCCAGTGTTTGCGGGCCTCAAGCCAGTGGTCGCCGATAGGCTGCCCGGCACTCCAGGCACGCCAGAGACCGTTCATCGCCTCGGCGGCAACGGGCGAAAGACCTTTTGTGTAGAGCGCAAGGAAGGCGTCGAGCTTGTCGAGATGGATGTCTTCGTCCTGCTGATAGATGTGCCACAACATCGGCCGCCCCGCCCATTGCGCCCGGACAAACGAGTCCTCGCCGCGCACCGCGTTGAAATCGCAGCACCAGAGCAATTGATCGTATTGATCCTGCCGGACGAACGGCAGCACCTGCACGGTCAGCGCTTGACGAACATGCTTCGCCCCGACCGCCAGCGACTCGACCCCGAGCCAACTGGCGACATCGCCGAGAATCCGTCCTTCCGGCACCAGCAGATGAGTGGGCATCGAGTCAGCGGCGAGCACATCCAGCCAACTGGCGAGTCCCGCATTCTCGTAGGCAAACAGCGAAATCAGTTGCGCACCGGGCGCAGGAATGATCCCCAGACCTTGCAGGAATTGTCGCTGCGCCTCGGGGTCCTGCTGAAACTGCTGACGCCGCTCCAGCAAACCGCTTTCACGCAACAGGCCGCCGGTGCCCGGCTGGAATCCCGGAAAGAAAAAGTACTTCTGCACCGACTTGTATTTCACCGACGGCAGTCCGTGGCAACCGACCACCCAGTCTTCGGCGCTGAGATAGTCGAGGTTCATCCACAACGGCGGTTTTTCCCGAGCGGCCATGGCGTCCATGTAGACGCTCGGCAACTGGCAGGCAAACGCGGCGATCACCACCTCGGCCGCCTCCGCTTCCTGCCATTCGGTCGGCCAGTGCCGGACTTCGACGCCCTGCTGCCATTGCTGATCGAGGCCGATGTCGATTTCGGGGCAGATGCGCTCGAAGGCGCGCAGGTCATCGACCCACAGCCGCACCGTCATTGCCTGCTCGCTGACCAGTTGCCGGGCCAGACGCCAGGTCACGCCGATGTCGCCGTAGTTGTCGACGACCGTACAAAAAATGTCCCAGCGGGTTTTCGGTTGCGGCATTCAAGGCTCCCGTTGGCAAAAGCGCCGATTGTCCGCATAAATGTCTCCATGCAGAAGAGCCGACGGCAATTAATCTTCGTGCGACAATCGCCACTCGCCCGCATTCATCCGCCAGGAGGCAGCCATGCCCTATCGTCCCAACCCGCGTCGCCCCTTGCCTGTTCAGCTTAGCGCGCTGCAATTGACCGGCAGCATTGCCCTGGGTCTGTGGCTGGGTTTCCTGGCCATTGCACTGACTTGCTGGCTCGCCTCACTACTCTTCAGCCGTCAGTTGCAGCCAGTGGCGGAAGCGGTGCAACAACTGAGCAAGCCTCCGGTAGCCGCCCAGCCGCAGCCAGAACCTGAGCCACAAAACCGCCTGTTCGAACAGTACGAAGAAAACCTGCGCAAAAACGAGCAACAGGCACGTCTGGATCAAGCGCGTGGCAGCACACGTAATCTGTCGAATCCCAAATGCCAGTTCTGGCTACAACAGGATCAGACGGCCCCGAGCGAAAAAAGCCGCGCCAATGTCCTGCAATTCTGCGATTGATCATGAATAAACAGATTGTTCACCAACTGATTCTCGACAAGCTGCGCGTCGATCTCGACATCGCCGAGCGCGCGGCGCAAACCGCCTACGAAACCGCGACCCACGAAGAGAACATCGCCGAAAACAAGTACGACACCCTGGGTCTTGAGGCGTCGTACCTGGCGGCGGGCCAGGCGAAACGGGTCGAGGAAATTCGTCAGTCATTGGCGCTGTGCCAGAACCTGACGCTGCGCGCGTATGACGATCAGCGGGGGATTGAAATCGGCGCCCTGCTCGGTCTGGAAGACGAAAAGGGTCGTGAACAATGGCTGTTTCTGGCGCCGGATGCGGCAGGTTTGAAGGTCGACGTGGTGGGTCAGCCGATTACCGTCATCACCCCGCGCTCGCCGCTGGGCAAAAGCCTGCTGGGCAAATTCGAGGGTGACGAGGTAGAGATTCTGGTGGCAGGCACCCGGCAACAGTTTGCTGTCACCGAGGTGCTGTAGACAGGGGCTTAGTGAACCGGCAGTTCGACGCCTTCGAACAGTTCTTCCAGTTCCTGCTTGTTGTGGCACTGAATGGCCTTGGCCATGACTTCGCGGGTCAGGTGCGGCGCGAACTTCTCGATGAAGTCGCACATGAAGCCGCGCAGGAAAGTACCGCGACGGAAACCGATCTTGGTCACGCTGGACTCGAACAGTTCGCTGGCATCGAGCACCACCAGATCGTTATCCAGTTTGGTGTCGACCGCCATTTTCGCCACGATGCCAACGCCCAGGCCCAGACGCACGTAGGTTTTGATCACGTCGGCGTCGGCCGCGGTGAACACCACTTTCGGCGTCAGGCCGCGATGGCTGAAGGCTTCGTCGAGTTTCGAACGGCCGGTGAAACCGAACACGTAAGTCACGATCGGGTATTCGGCCAGCGCTTCGAGGGTCAGCTTCGGCAACTTGGTCAGCGGGTGGCCCTGAGGCACAACTACGCAACGGTTCCAGCGGTAGCACGGCATCATCACCAGATCGCCGAACAGCTCCAGCGCTTCGGTGGCGATGGCGAAATCGACGGTGCCGTCAGCGGCCATCTCGGCGATCTGCATCGGCGAACCCTGGTGCATGTGCAGCGCCACGTCCGGGTATTGCTTGATGAAATTGCTGATCACCGGCGGCAGCGCATAACGTGCCTGGGTGTGGGTGGTGGCGATCGACAGGGTGCCTTTCTTCTCGTTGGAGAATTCCTGGGCGATCTGCTTGATGCTTTCGACCTTGCGCAGAATCTCGCCGGCGGTGGTGATGATGCGCTCGCCGGCTGGGGTGACGCGGGTCAGGTGCTTGCCGCTGCGGGCGAACACTTCGACGCCCAGTTCGTCTTCCAGCAGGCGGATCTGTTTACTGATGCCCGGTTGCGAGGTGTAGAGGCTTTGGGCTGTAGCGGAAACGTTGAGGTCGTGGTGCGCCACTTCCCAGATGTAGCGCAATTGTTGAAGCTTCATATGAATCCCTCAAAGCAGGTAGACGCCACGGGCATCAGCGACGGTATATAACTATATTAATGGTTTGAAGAATAAATCTAGAACTTTTTTATCAAAGTGCCATTATTCCTGCCTCAGCGATCCTCCCGACGCCGACGCTCCACCAGCGGCACCAGATAAACCGGCACCTTGGACAATTGCAGCAGCCGGGCCGCCGTTCGCCCCAAAGGTGTTTCCGCCCCGACCCCGTGGCTGTGACTTCCTACGATCAGCAAATCGACGGAGAGTTTCTGTACCTGATCGAGAATCACCTGTGACGGATCGCCCTGCAGCACCCGCACCGCGCGTATCCGCTGCAAGTCCTGCTCGCCCTCGTCCCCCAGTTCTTCACGAAAACTGTCGAGCACCCGCTGCTCGATATTGGCGATGACGGTTTTCAGACCCTGACTGTGAAATTCGTTCAACGCCTGTTCGTCGAGATAGCTCTGCAACACCGATTCGGCAAACAGCCCCATGGGTTCCACCGCGTGCACCACGTACAGATCGGCATTGAACGTTCGCGCCATTGCCAGGGCATGCTGCATCACTAACGGTGCGTACAGACCGAGGTCAGTGGCATACAGCATCGAACGAATCATATGACCTCCTCGCGTGCCAACATGGCGGAGATTTGATTCAGCTTAGCAGTGCCTTGACGACTACGGCGTGCGACGCAACGTCTTGAACCACGTGGGCTTTAGACCGCCGGTTCGTTGCTGATGCCGTGGGGCACGTGACCGGTCGCCACGACTTCCCGGGCCAGCTCGCAGTGGCCGGCCTGATCGTCGAAAAACACGTCGGCGGCGAAGGCTTCGAGGAACGCCGATTTGGTCAGGCCACCGAGAAACAGCGACTCGTCCAGACGAATGTCCCACTCGCGCAGTGTGCGGATCACCCGCTCATGGGCCGGCGCCGAACGCGCAGTGACCAGCGCGGTGCGGATCGGGCACTCCTCATCGGAGAACTCGCGCTGCAACAGATTGAGCGCCGCGAGAAAGCCCTTGAATGGCCCGCCGCGCAACGGTTCGCGAGCGGATTCACGCTCCTTGGCCTGGAAGGCTTCGAGGCCACCGGATTGATAGACGCGCTCCGATTCGTCGGAAAACAGCACGGCGTCACCGTCGAAGGCGATGCGCAACTCATCGCTGGCCGCACGACTGGCGCCGCCGGACAGAATGGTCGCCGCCGCGAAACCGGCATCCAGCGCAGCGCGCACATCTTCGGCATGGGTGGAGAGAAACAGATCGCAACCAAAGGCCTTCAGATACGGATAAGGACTGCGCCCGCCGACGAACGCCGCGCGGGAAATCGCCAGGCCGTAATGACCAATGGAGTTGAAGACGCGCAGGCCGGTATCAGCACTGTTGCGCGACACCAGAATCACCTCGACCCGGGCGCGGCCGAGGCGACTGTTGAGGTTGAGCAGTTTTTCCACCAGCGGAAAGGCATCGCCCGGCGCGAGGATTTCGTCTTCGTGATCGATCTGATATTGACGGTATGCTTCGACGCCACTCGACTCATACACCTTGTGGCTTTCGCTCAGGTCGAACAGGGCACGGGACGAGATCGCCAGCACCAGTTTGTCATCGATGTTCTTGGCCATGCCTTTCCCCCAGTGCGACCGGTTTAAACGTTACGCCGGTCGATAAAGCTCAATGTGCGATACAACGATTCGATTCGCGGCAACTCGCAGCCTGCCGCTTTTGCCGCCGCCAAAGGACGAGCGTAGATCGCCTCGAGCTCCAGCGGTCGCTTGTGCAAAAAGTCGTGGTACATACTCGGCCAATAGTCGGGCATTTTCTCGGTCATCATGAACAGGTATTCGGCGTAACCGGGCGGCATGTCGTGACCGCAGGCCTTGGCGCCCTGCACCACTTCAGCCATCAGCGCCTGAATCAGTGCGCGGCTGTCAGTGTCGGCCATCAACGGCGTGGTGCCGGCACCGAGCAACACCGAAAGCCCGTTGTAGGGAATGTTCCAAACCAGTTTCTGCCAGCGCGCCTGATGCAGGTTCGGCATCGCCTGGGAATCGAGACCGGCGGCGCGGAACAGGCCGGCGCCCTCTCCGACGATTGCCATGCGCGCCGCATCATCCGGTGCCGGACCGCTGTGGTAACCGACGTTCACCGCCCCCAGCGCCTGATGGGTGATCTGCCCCGGCCCTTCGCGGTGGACGCAGATCAGGCACAAACCGCCCAGCAAATGCAGGGAGTCGGGCAACAACGCACGCAAGCTGTCTTCGACGTCGAGGCCGTTTTGCAGCACCAGCACTTTCGCGTCGGGTTTCGCCGCCTGAATGATCGACGGTGCCAGCCCGGCATTGCTGGTGGTCTTGGCGCCGACCAGCAGCCAGTCGCAGGGCGGCATGTCTTCTGCCGACGAATAGGCCTGCACCGGGTTCAGCGTCAAGGCGCCATGCACGGCGCTGTCCACCTGCAAGCCGCCCTCGGCGACTGCGGAAAATTCACTGCGCAACAGAAAGTGCACATCGAATCCGGCCCGGGCCAGCATCACCCCGTAAAACCCTCCGATGGCGCCGGTGCCGATAATCCCCACCACCGGTTTGTTCACTGCTCCCATCACGGCAACTCCTCTGCAATTCGACCCAGCGCCTGCGCCACGGCTGCGTTCAGCTCATCGACATTCAGGCGCGTGTGCACTGCCCCAAAGAACTCGCCGTCGCGCACCACAAACAGCGCCGGCAAATGAAAGACCTGATAACGCTCGACCAGTCCGCCGTTGTCGCCGGCATCGATCCAGCACACGCGATCGACGGCCAGATCGAGCCCCGGCAACACTTCGCGGGCATAGCGGCAACTGGCGCAGCCGACGCTGGTGAAAATCACCAGCGAAACGCCGTTCATCGCCAGCAGCCGTTGGTCGGCGTCAAAATCGGTCAGCTGCGATTCGACCACTATACTGGGGGAAACAATGTCAAATGGCCGACACAGGGAGTCTGTGCTCATGGGACGGTTTATTCCTCATCCGGATGATGTGCCCGTTGAACTGACCTTGCTCACACCGGAGTGTATTTCGCGTCAACGGCTGCACACTATCAGCCTCGGCGGCATCGCTTGCAATTACCACCGTGCCTGGCGCCATGGCACCGCCTTGCAGGTGCGCATGCCGACCATCAATGCCGATTTCGCCTATCCGGGCTATGTGGCCTGGTGCCTGCGTCGCAAAAAAGGTTATCTGGTCGGCATTGCATTCACTGATGAGCAGACGCTGTTCAGCGCGCGAATGGGTGAGCAGGTGTGTCAGATCGAGCGCTATTGCCGAATCAACGATGCCCACGATGACCTGCAGGATATCCAGGCGCGAGCCCTGCAATGGGTCGAACAACACGCCGAAGAGTTCTCCCACGACAGCGTTCGCAAGGCTTTCGCGTAACCATAGCTGGACTGAACAGTTACTTGCCCATTGTCTAGCAGGCGTCTAACGCGATAAGGTTCGGCTCCCCGACGCGCTTAAATCCGCTGTGCTCCGCCGCGCGGGGATCGCTGGCGGCCGGCACCCGTGACCTGACGAGTAAACGATGGCTGATTTACCGATCAACGACCTGAACGTCGCTTCCAACGAGACCCTGATCACTCCCGATCAGCTCAAGCGTGATATCCCTCTGAGCGACGCTGCCCTGCGCACCGTCACCAAGGGTCGCGAGGTCATCCGCAACATTCTCGATGGCACCGACCATCGTCTGTTCGTGGTGATCGGCCCCTGCTCGATCCACGACATCAAGGCTGCCCACGAATATGCCGATCGCCTGAAGGTGCTGGCGGCAGAAGTCTCGGACACCCTGTATCTGGTCATGCGCGTGTATTTCGAAAAGCCACGGACCACCGTCGGCTGGAAAGGCCTGATCAACGACCCGTACCTGGATGACTCGTTCAAGATCCAGGACGGTCTGCACATCGGTCGCCAGTTGCTGCTGGACCTGGCCGAGAAAGGCCTGCCGACCGCGACCGAAGCCCTCGACCCGATCTCCCCGCAGTATCTGCAGGACCTGATCAGCTGGTCGGCCATCGGCGCACGCACCACCGAATCCCAGACCCACCGAGAAATGGCTTCCGGCCTGTCCTCGGCGGTCGGTTTCAAGAACGGCACCGACGGCGGCCTGACCGTGGCGATCAACGCCTTGCAGTCGGTTTCCAGCCCGCACCGTTTCCTGGGTATCAATCAGGAAGGTGGCGTGTCGATCGTCACCACCAAGGGCAACGCCTACGGTCACGTGGTGCTGCGCGGTGGCAACGGCAAGCCGAACTACGATTCGGTCAGCGTCGCCCTGTGCGAGCAGGCGCTGAACAAGGCCAAGATCAAGCCGAACATCATGGTCGATTGCAGCCACGCCAACTCCAACAAGGATCCGGCCCTGCAACCGCTGGTGATGGAGAACGTCGCCAACCAGATTCTCGAAGGCAACCAGTCGATCATCGGCCTGATGGTCGAGAGTCACCTGAACTGGGGCTGCCAGGCGATCCCGAAAGACCTCGCCGACCTGCAATACGGCGTGTCGATCACCGATGCCTGCATCGACTGGTCCGCTACCGAAAACACCTTGCGCAGCATGCACGCCAAGCTCAAGGATGTCCTGCCGAAACGTCAGCGCGGCTGACAGCCGTTTCGCAGGCATAAAAAACGCCGGGCATTGCCCGGCGTTTTTGTGTGTGCGGTGAGGTCAGTCAGATCTTGGCGGTGCGCCGCTGGTGACGCTCCATGTAGCGCTCCACGTAGGAGCACGATGGAATGACCGTGTAGCCCATTTCATCGGCGTACTGCAACGCCCGTTCGGTCAGGGCTGCCGCGATGCCTCGGCCACGCAACGCGTTGGGCACGAAGGTGCGGTAGATATCCAGGGTCTGTTTCCCCAGATCCATATAGGTCAGGTAGGCACGATGACCGTCCACATTGGTCTCGAACTGATGACCAGCCTGGTCATGGTGGATGGACAACGCCTCGCTCATCACTACTCCTCGCGGGTCTCGAATTCTGACCCCTACCTTACCGATGTTTTCCCGGCGAAGGAACATCTACGCCACCCCGTGCCTGATGGACACCGAGAAGAACTGCACCGATCTCGCGCAACCCGAGCACGTATCAAATAGTAGGCACCATTGGCGAAAATGCTCAAGGTACGCTCGTCATCACGCAGATTGACGGGGGGCAGTTCCGGTGGACTCAGGGCGGGTTCGGGAGACAATCTTCCCGAGCCAAAAGGCTGAACATCGCCGGATGTTGAGACTTAAGACGAGCCCCCCGTTTTAAAGTCACCTCAACATGGACAAAGATATGCGAGGCGCTGCGCAAATTCGCAACAAAAGTGTGGACGAATCCATATAGACGCACTTTAGCCGTTACCTGCAAAACAGCGCACGACAACGGGAACTTTTTCTCAATAACTCGCTCATCTCGCGCCTTACAGCTGGATATTTTTTATACAGCCCAGTTAAAAGTTGCTCGAAAAAGAATCAACGCCTACAATTTTTTTTGCTTCTTGCCTCACGTCAGTTTACTTACTACAAGTAATGGGTAGTATGTACGCCGGCTATTTCCTCAATCGGAGGAGACAGCCACTTAATTGAAAGTCCTTGAAGGGGAACACGATGAACAACGTTCTGAAATTCTCTGCTCTGGCTCTGGCCGCAGTTCTGGCTACCGGTTGCAGCAGCGCATCGAAAGAAACCGAAGCACGTCTGACCGCTACTGAAGACGCAGCTGCTCGCTCCCAGGCTCGTGCAGACGAAGCTTACCGTAAAGCTGATGAAGCTCTGGCTGCTGCTCAAAAAGCACAACAGACTGCTGACGAAGCTAACGAGCGTGCTCTGCGCATGCTGGAAAAAGCTAGCCGCAAGTAATAGTCCTTCGGGATTGTTATCAAGCCGACCCATTTTTTGGGTCGGCTTTTTTGTGCCTGCAGTTTTCTGCGGGCAATAAAAAACCCGCCGCTGCGCAAGCCTCGGCGGGTTTTGTCTTTCAGCTTATTGCTGCAGGTCGATCGGTGCGCTAGAGACCATCGGCGCCGAGGTGCTCGGCGTGCCGATTTCGGTTGGCAGGCCATCTTCGGCCGCCACCACATCACGCACCACATC
Organism: Pseudomonas sp. GW458-11-26-14-LB4; assembly: GCF_059423925.1. Taxonomy (NCBI): domain Bacteria; kingdom Pseudomonadati; phylum Pseudomonadota; class Gammaproteobacteria; order Pseudomonadales; family Pseudomonadaceae; genus Pseudomonas; species Pseudomonas sp. GW458-11-26-14-LB4. The sequence goes on along the minus strand of NZ_JBWKYU010000007.1, from coordinate 173,752 downwards.
CCAGTCCATGCGCAGGTTGTTGGTGATGTCTTCACGCTTGAGCATCGCGTTGATCACGGCGGTGTGCTTGTCGACCACCGACGGGTTGCCCTTGTCGTCGATCGGCGTGTGCGCTTCCAGGTAGATCTTGCCGCCACTGCGACCGAACTTGTACGCGTCGTTGAGGATTCGTACCGAAGTCCCCACCGGCACCATGCCGGCCATTTCCAGCACGTTGTTGTTGAACATGCGGAAGCAGCCGTGGCTGGTGCGCATGCCGATGCCGAACTTCTTGTTCGAACCGTGGATCAGGTAGCCCGGCGTGCCCAGGGTGAACTTGAACGGCCCCAGCGGGTTGTCAGGACCGGCCGGCACCACGTTCGGCAGCGGATCACCGTCGGCAGCGTGCTCGGCCTTGATCGAGGCAGGCGGCGTCCAGGTCGGATTCGGCGTCTTGGCGGTGATCGTGGTGTGCGCGATCGGCGAGCCCCAGCCTTCACGGCCGATACCCAGCGGGAAGGTGTACACCACGTTCCGGCCTTTCGGGTAGTAGTAGAGGCGGTATTCGGCCAGGTTGATCACGATGCCTTCGCGCGGGCCCGGTGGCAGGATGAAGCGGGTCGGCAGGACCACTTCGGTGCCGGCGCCCGGCAACCAGGCATCGACGCCCGGGTTGGCCGCGACCATTTCCGAATAGCCCAGATCGTAGGTGGTGCCCAGATCGGCAAAGGTGTCTTCGTACTTGGCCTTGATCACCTGCACCTGGCCGATGATGTCTTCACCGGGTGGTGGCAGGGGAAACTCCAGTGCAGCAACGGGACCGGCCACACACAGGGCGGCAAGAGACAGGCAGCGGGTGACGGCAGGAAAACGCGGCAACATCCGGAGAATCCTTCGCAAGATCGACAAGGGTAATAAGAACGCGATTGTACACCGCGTCCAGAGAATTCGGGGAGATGCGCCGATGGGCTGGCAAACTCTTCATGATTGAAGCTGCCGCCCGCCCGGACTGCATTCGGAAGATGCCTGCGCTTAAAGCTCGAATCGCAACTCGGGCCAGATCGGCGAGGTGCCGCGCTTCTGCGATTCGAGGATCGCCCGGCACAGCGAACACAGGCGCTGATCCTGGAACACCCGACGATCCACGCTCGACCAGCGCGGTTGCGCCGGCAGCAGACTGCCGCACAGGGTTCGGTCAGCCGAGCCACCGAGCTCCAGTTGACGGGTCACCAGATGCACTCGCACTTCCTGGCAGGCGAACAGATCCAGCTGTTCGTCAGGCTCGATCAGTTGGTAGGCGAACAGGGACCAGGCAGAACGCGGCATCGGGGGCTCCAAATTAGGGGGCGCCACATTAGCCGAAAGCCTGCCGCTAGAAAAGCCTCATAACAGCGGTTTTAGCGTCGGCCAGACATTTTCCAGCAACTTGCCCTGAGCCCCCGCCGCCGGGTGCAGACCGTCGGCCTGCATCAGGTCCGGATGCCCGCCCACTCCGTCGAGGAAAAACGGCACCAGCGGGATTTTTTTCTCCTCGGCGAGCTTGCCGTAGACCTCGGCAAAGGCATCCGTGTAACGCTTGCCGTAGTTGGGTGGCAACTGCATGCCGAGCAACAACACCTTGGCACCGCTCTGGCGGGAGCTGTCGATCATCGAAGCAAGATTTTGTTGCAATTGCGTCGGCGGCATTCCGCGCAGGCCATCGTTGCCGCCCAATTCGAGGATCACCAGTTCCGGTTTGTGCTCTGCAAGCAGCGCAGGCAGCCGCGCCTGGCCTCCGGCACTGGTGTCGCCACTGATGGATGCATTGACCACTTTGTCGTCAAAACCTTCGGTCTTGAGCCGCTGTTCGAGCAACGACACCCACCCCAGCCGGGTATCCAGTCCGAAACCGGCGCTGATACTATCGCCAACGATCAGGACTGTACCCGCCGCTGCGTTCTGGGCCATGCACATCAAGGCCAGGCCAGCACTCAAAAACCACACACGCATCGGATTCTCCATGTGCGCAAGCATTCTCACCGCGAAGAACCTTAGCAAAGTGGTTCCCAGCGCGGAAGGTGAACTGACCATCCTGCACGAACTCAGCCTGGAACTGAACAAGGGCGACAGCCTGGCCATCGTCGGCGCGTCCGGTTCCGGCAAATCCACCCTGCTCGGTCTGCTTGCGGGCCTTGACCTGCCGAGCAGCGGCGAAGTAACGCTCGCCGGGCAAGGCCTGAGCAATCTCGACGAAGACCAGCGCGCGCGCATTCGCGCCGAACACGTAGGCTTCGTCTTTCAGTCGTTCCAGCTGCTGGACAGCCTCAACGCGCTGGAAAACGTCATGCTGCCGCTGGAGCTCGACGGCCGCAAAGACGCTCGAAGCCGCGCCACCGAATTGCTGCAACGGGTCGGCCTTGGCCAGCGCCTGACTCACTCGCCACGCCAGCTCTCCGGTGGTGAGCAGCAGCGCGTCGCGATTGCCCGGGCGTTCGCCGCCGAGCCGGACGTGCTGTTCGCCGACGAACCCACCGGCAACCTCGACAGCCACACCGGCGAGCGCATCAGCGACTTGCTGTTCGAATTGAACAAGGAACGCGGCACCACCCTGGTGCTGGTGACCCACGACGAACGCCTGGCCCATCGTTGCCGGCGTCTGATCCGTCTTGAAGCCGGCCTGTTGGTCGCCCCTCTGGAGCCTTGATGGCACGTCTGCCGCTGTTGCGTCTGTTCAGTCTCGCCCTGCGCCAACTGATGCGCGATGCCCGCGCCGGTGAACTGCGGGTACTGTTTTTCGCCTTGGTCGTGGCAGTCGCGGCGAGTACCGCGATCGGCTATTTCGGTGCCCGTCTCAACGGCGCGATGATGCTGCGCGCCACCGAGTTTTTAGGCGCCGACCTGTCGCTCGAAGGCAGTTCGCCGGCCCGGCTGGAACAGATCCGGAGCGGCACCGAGCTGCGTCTGGATCATGCGCAGGTGGTGGAGTTTTCCAGCGTCATCGCCACGGACAACGGCATTCAGCTCTCCAGCATCAAAGCGGTCGACCGCGCCTATCCGCTGCGCGGCGAGCTGAAAAGCGCTCTCGCCCCTTACGCGACAGAAGAAACGGGAGGCGAGCCGCAGCCCGGTGAAGCCTGGGTCGAAGCGCGCCTGCTGACGGCGCTGGACCTGAAGATCGGCGACAGCATCGACGTCGGCATGAAGACGTTGAAACTGACGCGAGTGCTGACCTACGAACCGGACCGCGCCGGCAACTTCTACAGCCTGACGCCACGGGTGCTGATCAACCTCGACGACCTCGCCGCGACCGGCGTGGTGCAACCCGGCAGCCGGGTGAGTTACCGCGAACTGTGGCGCGGAGAGCCGCAGGCGCTGGAAACCTATCGCCAGCTAATCAAACCGGGACTCGCCGCCAACCAGCGGATTCAGGATGCCCGGGATGGCAACCGGCAGATCGGCGGTGCACTGGGCAAGGCCGAACGCTATCTGAACATGGCCAGTCTGGTTGCCGTGCTTCTGGCCGGTGTCGCGGTGGCGCTATCGGCGAACCGCTTCGCCAGCCGGCGTTTCGATGCCAGCGCCCTGCTGCGTTGCCTGGGCTTGTCGCGCCGGGAAACCTTGGTGCTGTTCAGTCTGCAACTGACGGTGCTCGGCCTGCTCGCCAGCCTCAGCGGCGCCCTGCTCGGCTGGCTCGCGCAATTGGGATTGTTCGCGCTGCTGCATGATCTGCTACCGACCGACGTACCGCCGGGTGCCTTGTTGCCGGCACTGGCCGGAATCGGCACCGGGCTGGTGGCGCTGGCCGGTTTCGCCCTGCCACCGCTCGCCGCGCTGGGCCGCGTGCCGCCGCTGCGGGTATTGCGTCGGGACATGCTGCCGATTCCATCGAGCACCTGGATGGTCTATGGCGCGGCACTCGGCGCGCTCGGGTTGATCATGTGGCGCCTGAGTCTGGACCTGCTGCTGACGTTCGCCCTGCTCGGCGGCGGTGTGGTCGCCGCGCTGGTGCTCGGCGGCTTGCTGCTGTTGCTGCTGCAAAGCCTGCGTCGCCTGCTTGCGCGCGCGTCCTTGCCGTGGCGTCTCGGGCTGGGTCAGTTGTTGCGCCATCCTTTGGCGGCGGCTGGCCAGTCATTGGCCTTCGGGCTGATTCTGCTGTCCATGGCGTTGATTGCACTGCTGCGCGGTGAACTGCTCGACACCTGGCAAAACCAGTTGCCGAAGAACGCACCCAACTATTTCGCCCTGAACATCCTGCCGGCCGACAAACAGGCCTTCACCGATCACCTGATCAATGTCTCGGCCCAGGCCGCGCCGTTGTATCCGGTGGTACCGGGACGGCTGATCAGCATCAATGGCGAAGCGGTGCAGCAGATCGTCAGCAAGGATTCGGCCGGCGACCGCGCGATCCAGCGCGACCTGAGCCTGACCTGGGCGGCGGATCTGCCGGCGGGCAACAAGATCACCGCCGGTTCGTGGTGGACCGGGCAACCTTCGGATGACGTTCCGGGCGTTTCGGTGGAAGGCAAGGTGGCCGAGAGTCTCAAGCTCAAACTCGGCGATCACATGGTGTTCAGCGTCGGCGGGGTCAATCGCGAAGCGAAGGTCACCAGTTTGCGGGAGATCAACTGGGACAACTTCCAGCCGAACTTCTTCATGATCTTCCAGCCCGGCACCCTGAAGGATCTGCCGGCGACCTACCTGACAAGCTTCTATCTGGCACCCGGTCACGATCAGCAGATTGTCGAGCTGTCCCGAGCATTCCCGGCAGTGACCATCCTGCAGGTCGAAGCCTTGCTCGAACAGCTGCGCAGCATCCTTGCCCAGGTCACCCTGGCGGTGGAGTATGTGTTGTTGTTTGTGTTGGCGGCGGGGATGGCGGTGCTGTTTTCCGGTTTGCAGGCAACCCTGGATGAGCGCATTCGCCAGGGTGCGCTGTTGCGTGCGCTGGGGGCCGAGCGGCAGTTGCTGATCAAGGCGCGACGGATCGAGTTCGGCTTGCTCGGCGCGGTCAGCGGATTGCTCGCGGCGATCGGTTCGGAAGTGGTGAGTCTGGTGCTGTATCGCTTTGCCTTCGACCTGCCATGGCATCCCCATCCGTGGTTGCTGCTGTTGCCGTTGATCGGCGCGGCGCTGATCGGTGGCGCCGGGGTGTTCGGCACGCGGCGTGCGCTGAACGCCAGCCCGCTGACAGTGTTACGCGAGGGTTGATAGACTCCAGCCGTCTTAATCACAAGAAGTTGCCATGAGCCGTTATCGCCCTCCCCGCACCGCCGGCACCGCGCTGATCACCCCCGAAGGTGAAGCGCGGATGCGCGCCGAATTCCATGAGCTTTGGCACGTGCGCCGCCCGCAGGTGACGCAATCGGTCAGCGAAGCGGCGGCTCAGGGTGATCGTTCGGAAAATGCCGAGTACACCTACGGCAAGAAAATGCTGCGCGAGATCGACAGCCGCGTGCGTTTTCTCACCAAACGCCTTGAGGCGTTGAAAGTGGTCAGCGAAAAACCGAGTGATCCGAACAAGGTCTACTTCGGCGCCTGGGTGACCATCGAAGACGAGGACGGCAAACAATCGCGCTATCGCATCGTCGGCCCGGACGAACTGGACCTGAAACTCGGCCTGATCAGCATCGACTCACCGCTGGCCCGCGCCCTGATCGGCAAGGCGCTGGATGCTGAAGTGCGGGTACAGACGCCGACCGGCGAACAGTTCGTCTACATCGTGGCGATCGAATATCCCTGACGCTCAGCGCCGGGTGATCAGGCCTTGGCGTGCGACGCGGGTCAGTTGGCGAATCATTTCCGGCGCCTCTTCAAGGCTCGGGGCCTGAATGACGGCCAGATCGAAACTGTCATCGGCAAAACGCGCCAGCGACTCACCGTCTTCAACGAACTGGATCAGGAAGGCGGCAGGACCGCCGCTGCGGCGTGGCCAGCCATCGAGATAACGCAACAGCGTCGGCTGATGTTTGCCGCCAAGCAGGATTTTCGGATTGCGCTGGGTGATGTGTGCCGTGATCGGCGCGGGACGTGCTGGAGGGCGTAGTGCATTCATCGTGTCGTGTCTCTGCCTCAAAAGTCTGCATGGCAGGTGAGAGGCAACACCGAACCAGCGCTTTAGCGGTATTTCGAAGCCCTGTTCCGGCTTCTGACGGCAACTGAAGAATAGTCACCTGGCGCCCCGCAAGTAGCTGTTTAAATCGGCGCATGAGCGGCATCCTAGAGAACGTGACCGGCCAGTGTCAAGAATCAGCCGCAACAAAAAAGGCCCGCACAATGCGGGCCTTTTGCTTGAGCCAGAGCCTTCAACCGGCGATGGCGCGATCCACCGAGAGCTTGCCGGCGCCTTCGATCAGCACCGCGAGGCTACCGCCGAGCAGGGCCAGAGCGAACTCGTAACCGTTGTTGGCCATGAACAGACCGTTGCTGATGTGCACGGTGAAGATCGCCACCAGCGACAGGAAGGTCAGGCCCAGTGCCGCCGGGCGAACCAGCAGGCCGATGATCAGCGCCAGACCGGCGAAGAACTCGGTACCGCCGGCCAAGGTGGCCATCAGGTAACCCGGGGTCAGGCCGATGCTTTCCATGTATTGCGCAGTGCCCGCCAGGCCGTAGCCACCGAAGAGGCCGAAGAGTTTCTGCGAGCCGTGGGCGGCGAAGATCACGCCGACGGCAATGCGCAGAATGGTCAGACCGTAGCCGGCGCGGGTGAACAGAACCTTGTTGATCAGAGAGCTCATGTTGCGTTTCCTTGTTGTCAGAAGTGCTTGTTGGTTGGCCGCTATATTAATCAGTTATTTTCATGTTAAAAGCGCAAAAATTCCGCCATAACAATCAACTTTTTTGATCATTTGCGTGAAACCACTTTCTGCCCCCCGGGCTCCAACGACTCCCGCTCCCGGTCGAACGCCAAGTAATACTTGTTCACGCTATTAACATAGCTGACGGCGCCCATTCCCACCTGCTCCATGGCGATGCGCTCGACCTGAAAGAACCATTGGTTGGGATTCAGGCCGCGACGTCGTGCCTCGGCACGCATGCCCTGTACCCGCTCCGGGCCGATGTTGTACGCCGCCAAAGTGAACGCCATGCGCTCGCGCTCGTTGAGTTTCGGGCTGTTGAAGAACTTGCGGCGAATCATCGCCAGGTACTTGGCCCCGGCCTGCACATTCGCATCGAGATTCTGGATATTGTTGACGCCAACCCGCTGCGCCGCGGACGGGGTGATCTGCATCAGCCCGGTCGGCCCGCTGCCGCTGCGCGCGTTGGGCTGTAGCGCCGACTCCTTGAAGGCCAGCGCCGCCAGGTTGAGCCAGTCCATGTTTTGCGCTTCGGCGTGTTTCTGCAGGGTCGGTCGCAGTTTTTCCAGGCGCTGACGGTCAGCCTTGGCCAACGGATAGTGCACTTGATACAGACGGCGGTAGATCCGCAGGAACGCCGCATCTGCGTTCGATGGTTTTTTGTAGCCGGTCAGGAAGCGGTCGATGCTGGCACGCAACATCGACGCATCACGGCGCACGAACCAGTATTCCTCGCCCGGTTCGCTGATCATCACCTGACGGTCGAAACGCAGCTTGGGCAGGATCTTGCCCCACCGCTCGGCAATCGGTTGCTCGACGATAGTCAGGTGGAAGATCCCGCCCTGAACCATTTCCAGCACATCCTCGACCGCCAGCGTCGGATCGACCCATTCAATCTTGATCGGCGCCAGCTTGTGCAGCGCCAGTTTCTGGTTGAGCTGGCTGACCGCCTCCCCCGCCGCACTGCCGGTGGGCAGCGCCAGGGTTTTGCCGGCCAGTTGCTCGACCTTGGTGTAGCGCTTTTCACCCTTGATGCCGACCAGCACCAGCGGCACGTTGCTGGCGATCGGCTCGCTGCTGGCGACCGCGTGGCCGGGTTGCAACTCGAGCAGTTCGCCTGGCGCAACAAGATCGCCTTCGCCACGCTGCAGCGCGCCGAGCAATTGATCCTTGGCTTTGGGGATGATCTTGAGGGTGATTTCCTGGCCGTCGCGAGCGTGGCCATTGAGGTATTGCTCGAAGGCGCGCAGGCGGTGGTATTCGATGCCGATGGCCTGGCCCTGGACTTCGCCGGAGCTGTTGCGGCTCTGGTTGACCAGCACCCGCAACACGCGGCTGCTGCGGATTTCGGTCAGGTCGCGAACCTTGGCGGCCGGCACGGCTTGCAGCGGCCCGGGCAGCCGCGCGACCGCCGTCATCGGCAGCAGCAACGAACCACACAGCAGGAGCAAAACCGAGGGACGAACCATCCACTCTCCGGAAAGAATACGGGGCGTTTTCACCGCTGAGCGGTCGCAAAACACCGACGAAAACAGAGCGCCTGGAGCGCTGATAAAGTGCGAGAGACTGGCACAGTGATGGCAATCCTGCCAACCCGGCCTGCTACGCGGCCTCAACAGACAGCCATAAGCCGTTGTAGTTCTTGGCTTTTCTTATAAATCTACAGCTCTGATATGCTTTCCGGCCTTCGGCCCGAGGTAGCACCATGCAACTCATCGATATCGGCGTCAACCTGACCAACCCCAGTTTCGCCGACAAACACCAGGCCGTGCTCGACCGCGCCTACGCGGCCGGGGTCTGCCAACTGGTGCTGACCGGCACCAGCGTCGAGGGCAGCGAACAGGCGCTGGAGCTGTGCCGGCAACTGGATCCGGACGATCAGCGACTGTTTGCCACCGCCGGCATTCACCCGCATTCGGCCAGCGACTGGAATGCCGACAGCGCACGGCGTCTGCGCAGTCTGTTGCAGGAATCGAACGTGGTGGCGGTGGGCGAATGCGGGCTGGATTTCAACCGTGATTTTTCGCCGCGCCCGCAGCAGGAAAAAGTCCTCGAAGAACATCTGGCGCTGGCTGCCGAACTGCAATTGCCGGTGTTCCTGCACGAGCGTGATGCGAGCCAGCGACTGCTGGACATCCTCCGTGACTTCCGCGACCGCTTGCCCGCCGCCGTGGTGCATTGCTTCACCGGCGAGCAGAAAGCCCTGTTCAGCTACCTCGATCTGGATCTGCACATCGGCATCACCGGCTGGATCTGCGACGAGCGTCGCGGCACCCATTTGCATCCGCTGGTGAAGGAGATCAAGCGCGGTCGCCTGATGCTGGAAAGCGATGCACCGTACCTGCTGCCGCGCACGTTGCGGCCGAAGCCGAAAAACGGCCGCAACGAGCCGGCGTATCTGACCGAAGTGCTGCGTGAAGTGGCGTTGCATCGAGGCGAGACCGAAGCAGACTTGGCGGCCCACACCACCGCTTGCGCACGTGCTTTCTACGGTTTACCTACCCTGCCCTAGCCGAGGCCAATGCATCACTTGTTGATGCACATCAAGATCCGGACACCTGCGTAGCGGCACAATAATGGCACCTTGCCAAAACTGTTTCCGCTATCAGAGAAGACCTCCATGGGTGCCTGGCTTAGCAATATCTCGCTGAAATACAAATTCTGGGCGGTCAACGCGGTCGCCTTTGTCACCACCCTGTTGCTGGTGCTGTACGCCGTGCAGCTCGAACAACAGGCCCGCAGCCACGCCGCGCAAACCTCGGCCCAGGCCCAGGCACAATTGCTCAAGGCCTGGCCGGCCGGGCAGGCGCTGCCAAAATCCGAACAGGTGCTGACTTTCAAACGCGGTGAAGCGCCGCGCCTCAACGATCAGCCGCTGCTGGAGATCACCGACAGCGGCGGCTGGATCGAGATCAGTCACCTACCGTTGTTCGGCGAAAACCCGCTGCTCGGCGCCGAGGTTTTCAGCCGTGCCGATGGTCAGCAGGTCGCCGTGATTGCCTACGCCCCCAGCCTCAGCCAGGTGTTCAGCGAGCGCTTCGCCAACTACGCGGTGGCGGTGTTCATCCTGATGCTGGCGATGCTCGGCGCTTCACAATTGTTGATCCGCTTTCTGCTCAGTCAGCTCAATACGCTCAAGGACGTGATGCTGCACGTGGAGAAAACCGGCGACCTTGCCGCCCGGGTGCCGCTGGCCTGCAAGGATGAAGTCGGTCAGATGGCCAACGCGTTCAATGCGATGCAGGCCGGTTATCAGCGAGTAGTGACCACCGTGGCCAACACCGCGCGGCAACTCGACGTCGGTGCCGCGCGACTGGCGTCGAGCATGAACGAAGTACGTCACGGCATGCTCGGCCAGCAGAGCGAAACCGATCAGGCCGCCACGGCGATCAACGAAATGACCGCCACCGTCTACCACATCGCCCAGCACGCCGGCGCCACTCGCGACCTGTCGCAGACCGCCGACGGCCTGGCCGGCAGTGGCCAGCAAGTGGTGAGCCGGGTGCAGACTTCGATTGCCGGCCTGTCCAGCGGCGTGCAGCAGACCGCCGAGATGATCCAGCGTCTGGCCGAGGACAGCCAAAAGATCAACGGCGTGGTCAGCGTGATCCACAGCATCGCCGAACAGACCAATCTGCTGGCGCTCAACGCCGCCATCGAAGCGGCCCGTGCCGGGGAAATGGGTCGCGGGTTTGCGGTGGTCGCCGACGAGGTGCGCAACCTTGCCAAACGTGTGCAGACCTCCACCGATGAGATCACCACCATGGTCTCGGCGTTGCAGGCCGGCACCCGCGACGCGGTGGACTTCATGCAGGAAAGTTCGTACAAGGCCGATGACTGCGTGCAACAGGCGCAGGAGGCCGGCGAAGCACTGGCGGAAATCACCGGCGCGGTGGCGCAAATGCGCGAGAGCAACACGCAGATTGCGGTGGCGGCGGAGCAGCAAAGTCAGGTGGCCGAAGAGATGAACCGCGCGGTGGTGAGCATTCGTGATGTCACCGAGAACACCGTGCAGCAAACCGTGGATTCGGCAACCACCAGTAACGAGTTGGCGACGCTGGCCGGGGAGCTGAACAAGGCGATAGGTCAACTCAAGCTTTGAGGGCCTCATCGCCAGCAGGCTGGCCCACAGTGGATGAGTGAAGACTGTTCCTTTGTGGGAGCTGGCCTGCTGGCGATGCCGTCAGCTCCGGCAACATCGAACCGAGCGATGACGCCTATCACTTCAATAGCCAACCTTGATTCGCCGCCCTCGCTGCCCCGGCCTATTCTTCAACCATGTACCGAACGAACATGGATCGAGGAGCAGCAACATGGGCAAACGTCACCCCAACCTTCCCGCGTGGCAATGGCGCGCGTACCCGAACAACCATCAGCACCCGACCAATCTGGTGCTGCACCTGATTGCCGTGCCGCTGTTCATCGTCGCGTTTCTGTTGATCGTCTCGGGCGTGTTCAGCCTGAGTCTGGCCAGCGTGGCGATCGGCGTGATTGGCGTCATTGCGGCGCTGGGTCTGCAGCGTCACGGTCACAGCCTGGAGGCGCAAGCCTCCGAGCCGTTCAGTGATCGCAAGGACGCCGTCTCGCGTCTGCTGGTCGAGCAGTTCCTGACGTTTCCGCGGTTCTTCCTCAGTGGCGGCTGGTTTCGCGCCTGGCGTGAACGCCATCGCCGCCATTGAGTCAGGCGAAGATCGTCACCGTCTGCCGACTCATGGCAATCAGTTCACCCTTCGCGCTCCACAGCTTGGCGGCGACATGCCCGTAACCGTCAGCCGCATACTCGATGTCCGCCAGGTATTGGCAAAAATCCAGCGTACTCAAATCCCGTAACGGCTGAACGAATTCGATGGTCCAGGTCAGCGTGCTGCCCGGTGCCGGCTTCTTCAGATACGGCAACAGCGCGGGCGGCCAGGCATCGACCAGCGCCAGCAGGTGCGCTTCGTTGACCGGCTCTTCCTTCACATCCCCACGCAAACGCACCCAGCCGCCCATCAGCCGCGATTGATTGCCGGTGAACGGCATGCCGCCGACACTCCAGCGCATCGCCAGATGGCGCATGAACTCGGGGGTTACGCCCTTGATATACGGCAGTTCCTGGCAGTCATCCCAGTGTTTCATCTCCGGTGCCGGATAGGCTTCAACCGCCACTTCCGACGAGCGCGAAGCCCCGAAGCTGCCTTGCACCATCGTCACCACCTGACCGTTCTGCACAGCGCGCCCCAGCACCTGGCTGACCGCTTTGCCTTCGCGCAGTACTTCGACTTCAAAGCTCACCGGCACTTCGGGCTCGACCGGGCCGACGAAAGTGATCGCCAGCGAACGCACCGGCCGATCGGCAGGCACCTTGGTACGCATCACTTCAAATTGCAGCGCGGCCACCAATCCGCCAAAACTGGCCCGGCCCTGCCCCCACTCCGCCGGAATCGTGACCTCCGGTTGACGACGGACAGCATCGATCAGATCGCAAAAGCGCATGGAAACCTCGGACACGGAAAAGGGAATGACCGGATCTTAACCAGCGCGGCAGAGCGGCGCAGCGTCCATTCCGGTCAAAGAGACTGACAGATAAGACAGCGATGCTGCGCGCCAGCGGGTTTCAGGACTTGAAGCAGGCTGCGCTGAGTTTTTCCAGCACCCGGTCGGCCTTGATTTCGGCCTTGGCCATGGTCGCCTGCCAAGTGGCGACGCAGGGTTGCAGATCCGGCTCCAGCTCGGCGCGGGCCAGCCATTGCCAGCAATCGTGCCAGTCACCGAGAGCGCCTTGTGCGGATTTCAAACGAGGCAATGCGGCTTCGGGCAGACGATCAAGCTCGGGGTAGGCCTCGATGCCGTAGCGCACACGCTTGATCAGCAGGCGCAAGCGATGTCGGTCGTGGGCCGGGTCGTGCAGCGCCACGTCGAGGTTTTTCCATTGTTTACCCAGACGTTTTTCGATGCGTTTGTCCAGGCGCTTGAGCAATCCCTGGCGCTGGGACGCGCGCAGAAAACGCGGAAAGGCGTCGAGGATCATCAGCAGCGACGCCACTTCGGCGCTGGCCGCCAGCGTCGGGTACGCCTCGGCCATCTGCGCCATGCGGCGCTGCGCGGCTTCGGGCTGATCGTGTTTGATCAGCCAGGCTGCCAACACCTCGCGATCGCGCCACGGCGTGGTCAGTTGCCCGACGCTGGCCGCCGCGCTTTCCAGTTGCTCGACACCGGGCAAGCCGCGCAACGGTCGCAGCAGACTGCGCAAGCGCCGCACGGTGGTGCGCAGATCGTGCAGTGCTTCAGGGTCGGTTCGAGCGGTCAAACGGGCCTGACAGCCCAGCAGCCTGACTTCCAGGCTCAAGACATGAGCCACCAACCGATCGACCAACGCAGACATTACTTGCTCCTGAATTCAATGGCGCTGCATGAGTGTGCACCTGCGCAAGGAACCTGCCCTTGCGCCACGTCAGCAGCTTAGCGCCCGGCGCGGGATTCGCGAATGTAGAAACGTGCCTTTTCGGCTTTCTTGGTGCAGCCTTCAAACCCTTCGAATTGCTGCTGGGTCTTGGCCGCCGTCAACAGCGACAACGCCTTGGAATAGCTGACGGTGCCGGCAAAACCTTCGGCCTTAGCCAGATCCAATTCATGCCACGCCGCGTCCAGCTGGCTGCCGCAGCTGTCGCGGTAAGCGGTCTTGCCGGCGCAACCGGCCAATGCCAGCGCCATCAACGGCACACAGATCCAGGCTTTCATCACTCACACCTCGAAGATTGGTCAACAGTCGTGCAGGTAAGACGGTGCGGCAGCGAAAAAGTGCCTTGCGTCCCGCATTTGCACCGCTCTGCAAAAGATAACGCCGACGGGTCATGAAGTATCGAAAAAACGACGCCATTGCCGCCCCGAGCGACCCCGGCGATTGAAGCCCGGCCCTCGATGGGTGCATTGTGCAACCTTGTCGGGAGGAAGTTTGATGAAAAAGCGTGTCGCACTGGTGCTGGGCTCCGGTGGCGCCCGGGGCTATGCCCATATCGGGGTCATTGAAGAGATCGAACGACGGGGCTATGACATCAGTTGTATTGCCGGCTGTTCCATGGGGGCCGTGGTCGGCGGGATCTACGCCGCCGGCAAGCTCGACGAGTACCGCAACTGGATCGAAAGCCTGGATTACCTCGACGTGTTGCGCCTGGTGGATGTGAGTTTCCGACTCGGTGCGATCCGTGGCGAAAAAGTCTTCGGCCAGATCCGCAAGATCGTCGGCGAGATCAACATCGAAGACCTGCGCATCCCCTACACCGCCGTAGCCGCCGACCTCACCAATCAACAGGAAATCTGGTTCCAGGAAGGCTGCCTGCATCAGGCGATGCGCGCCTCGGCGGCGATTCCCAGCCTGTTCACCCCGGTGATGCAAGGCAACCGGATGCTGGTGGACGGCGGCATTCTCAACCCGTTGCCGATCGTGCCGGTGGTGTCGAGCCATTGCGATCTGATCATCGCGGTCAATCTCAACTCGACCAACCAGCGCCATTACAAACTGCCGGTGATCCAGCGGCCCGCCGCGTTCCGCACGCGCTTCGACAGCCTGATCAATTCGTTGGGCTCGAAGATGCCGTTCCGCCGCAAACAGGCCGAGCAACTGCTGATGCTGGAACAGGAAGCGCTGCGTGCCGAAGCGGCGGACATCAATCCGTGGGTCGAAGGCGCCGAGCCGGAAACCCAGCAACCGGCCGCCGCCCCTGAGCGCGACGGCGCACCGAAATCCGCCACCGGATCATTCATCATCGATAACGTCGGGCCGGCGTCATTGCTCGACCTGATCAACCAGAGTTTCGAGGTGATGCAGACCTCGCTGGCGCAGTACAAGATCGCCGGGTATCCGCCGGACATCCTGATCAACGTGCCGAAACGGGTGTGCCGGTTCTTCGAGTTCTACAAGGCGCCGGAGCTGATCGCGCTGGGTCGCGAGATTGCCCGGGATACCCTTGACCGCTATGAGAGCGAGCAGAACTAAAGGCTGCTCTCACTCAACAAGCGATAACCGACGCCGGCCTCGGTCACGATGAACCGGGGCCGGGTCGGATCGTCTGCCAGCTTCTGCCGCAGATGCCCGACCACGATCCGCAGGTAGTGGCTGTCCTCGGTGTGAGTCGGGCCCCAGATATCCTTGAGCAATTGCTGCTGGGTGATCACCCGCCCCGGATGCCGCGCCAGTTGCGCCAGCACTGCGTATTCCTTGCGGGTCAGGGCGACTTCGACACCGTCGAGCAACACCCGGCGATACGCCAGGTCCACGGTCAGCGGGCCGAAATTCAACGCGGCCTGCTGCGCTTCGCCGGCCGGGGCCTGACGCAGCAACGCACGCACCCGAGCGAGAAATTCCTGAATGCCGAACGGCTTGGTCACGTAGTCATTGGCGCCGCCATCCAGCGCCTGGACTTTCTGCCCTTCACTGGCGCGCACCGACAGCACCAGCACCGGCGCCGTGGCCCATTCGCGAAACTCGCGCAGCACTTGCTGGCCGTCCATGTCCGGCAGGCCAAGGTCGAGCACCAGCAGATCCGGTTTGTTCAGCGCCGCCTGGGCCAGGCCCTCGGCGCCGGTGCCGGCCTCCAGCACTTTGTAGCCTTGGGAAGCGAGGCTTATACGCAGGAACTTGCGGATCTGCGGTTCGTCATCGATGACCAAAATGGTCGCGGTCTGGCTCATGAATTCACATCAACACAAAAGAGTGGCAAGAGAGTAGCGCAGCGCGGATCAGGCTTCACCGTCCATCCCCGGTTGCGTCTGCAAGGGCAGGTGCAGGGTGATGCAGGTGCCACGCCCGTCGATGCCGTCGCCGACACCGATCCGCCCGCCGTGGGCACCGACCATGCCCTGACAGATCGCCAGCCCCAGCCCCGTGCCCTGCCCGCCCCGATCACCCCGGGCGGCGGTGTAGAACATGTCGAAAATCTTCGCCCGCTCATCGACCGGAATCCCCGGCCCTTCGTCGCTGACCGAGAAAAACACTTCGCTGTCATCCGCCCCGGCGCGCAGTTGCAGACGGCCGTGGGATGGCGAGAAGCGTGCGGCGTTTTCCAGCACGTTGACCAGCGCCTGCTCGATCAACGCGGCATGCACGTACAACAGCGGCAACTCGGCCGGTACATCGGTGCTCACTTGCAACGACGACAACACCGCCCGCAAACGATTGAGCGCACTGCCGACGATGTCCGCTGGCGACACCCAGTCCCGCGCCAGCTTCAGGGCGCCGTGGCCGAGACGGGTCATGTCCAGCAGGTTCTGGATGTAACGATCGAGACGTTCGGCTTCATCGCGGGTGCCTTCGAGCAACTCGCGGCGATCCTCCAGCGGGATCGCTTCGCCGAGGGCCAGCAGGCTGTCGATGCTGCCGCGCATCGAGGTCAGCGGCGTGCGCAGATCGTGGGACACCGAGGCCAGTAAGGCGCTGCGCAGTTGTTCGGTTTCGCCGTGCAGGCGCGCGGCTTCCAGGTCATCGGCCAGTTGCGCACGGGCCAATGCTTGAGCCAAAGGCTGACTCAACGCGGTCAGCAAGCGACGGCGCTGGCCGCTCAGGGTCTGGCCCTCTTTGGCGCACACACCGAGCAACGCCAGCGGACCGTCTTCCACCGACAATGGCCACCACCACCAGCGGCCGAACGGCAACGTGCCGGTGCCCATGCCCGCCGGCTGATCGTGTTGCCACGCCCAGTCGGCGGCGGCGCGTTCGGATTCAGTGAATTGCAGCGGCCCGCCGGTTTCGACTTTCCAGCCGCCCTGCCCGTCGCGATTAAGCAGGCACAGTTGCAGATCGCTCCAGCCATTGAGGTGCTGGGCTGCGGCGCTGACCACGGCCTGACGGTCGGTGGCGGCGGTGAGTTTGCGCGACAGGTCGAGCAGTTCGGTGGTCTCTTCCTGGGTATCGCGCAGCGCCTGCAATTGCCGACGCTGACGCGCTGCTAAGTTGCCGGTGAGCGCCGCCATCAGCAGGAAGAACAGCAAGGTCAGCACGTCTTCTTCGCGCTGGATGCTGAAGGAGAAATTCGGCGGAATGAACAGAAAGTCATAGGTCAGAAACGACAGCGCCGCACAAGCCAGCGCCGGGCCGAGACTGCTGCGCACCGCCACCAGCAACACCGCCGCAAGAAACACCAGTGAGATGTTCGGCAGCGGCAGCACGCTGGACACCGCCCACGCCAGCGCACTGGCCAGAATTGTCGCCACCAGCGCCAGCGCATAGTCGAACCACACCAGCGTCGGCGCTACACGCGGGCGCGGTTGATGCTGTTCCTGATCACTGTCCAGCACGTTGATTTCCAGACCATGGGCCTGACGCAGCAAACGCGCCGCCAGCCCACCACCGAACAGACGCCTGCGCAGACGCCGCCGCGACTGGCCGACCAGCACCAGACTCGCCCGACGTTCCGCCGCATGCTGGATCAGGGTTTTCGCCACTTCACCGGCCCGCAGCAGGACCACTTCGCCGCCGAGGCGTTCGGCCAGTTGCTGGGCGCTTTGCAGGCGCAGGCGCGATTGCTCGTCACGCACGCTGCCGTTGTCGACGTGCACCAGACTCCACGGCAAATGTCGGCGCTGGGCAACGCGACTGGCGTGACGCACCAGCCGTTCCGCCTGGGCATCGCCATCGACGCCGACCAGCAAGCGCCCACGTACCGCCGGCGCGGCTTGACCGAGCTGGCGATAGCCTTGGGCGAGATCGTTATCGACCTGCGCGGCAGCGGTCTGCATCGCCAGTTCGCGCAGCGCGGTGAGGTTGGTCTGGGTAAAAAATGCATCGATCGCGGCGCGTGCCTGCTCCGGCACGTAGACCTTGCCTTCGCGCAGGCGCTCGAGCAGTTCGCGGGGTGGCAGGTCGATCAGCAGCAGTTCGTAGGCTTCCTGCAACACCCAGTCCGGCAGGGTTTCGCGCACTTGCACACCGGTGATGCCGCGCACCTGATCGTTGAGACTTTCGAGGTGCTGGACGTTGACCGTGGTGTACACGTCGATGCCGGCGGCGAGCAGTTCCTGAATGTCCTGCCAGCGTTTGGCGTGACGACTGCCGGGGGCGTTGCTGTGGGCGAGTTCATCGACCAGCACCAGTTTCGGCTTGGCGGCGAGCAGGCCGTCGAGGTCCATTTCTTCAAGCGTCACGCCGCGATATTCCGAGCGCACCAACGGCAATTGCGGCAGGCCACCGAGCAGCGCTTCGGTTTCGGCGCGGCCGTGGGTTTCGACCACGCCGGCAATGACTTTCACGCCTTGGCGCAACTGGGTATGGGCCGCCTGCAGCATTGCGTAAGTCTTGCCCACACCCGGCGCTGCGCCGAGAAAAACCTTGAGCCGGCCGCGTCCGTCGCGGGGCAGTTCTGCTAACAGCGCGTCGGCGCGGCCGGAGTCACTCATGCTTGAAGCTCTCTCTTCCTGATGTGATCGCGATTCACAGCTTTTCCAGCGCCATGTTCAGCGCCAGCACATTCACCACCGGCGGACCCACCAGAGGCTGTTCGATGTGCGCGTCGAGCAACTGCTGCAAGGTCGCCACCGGCAGATTGCGCGCTGCCGCAACACGCGCCAGTTGATAGGCAATCGCCGCCGGTGGCAAGTGCGGATCGAGGCCACTGCCGGAGGTGGTCACCAGCGCCAGCGGCACCGGGCCCTGGCCGGGCACCTGCAGTTTGTTGGCGTCATCGATCACCCGAGTGGCCAGCGCCGGATTGCTTGGCGACAGGTTGCTCGCACTGCTCGACACGGTGGCAAAGGCACCGGCTGATGGACGCGGATGGAACCAGGCATCGCCGACAAAATCCTGGGCGATCAGCGACGAGCCGCGCACCTTGCCTTCGGCGTCGCGCACCAGGCTGCCGTTGGCCTGCTCGGGGAAGGCGACTTGCGCGACGCCCGTGACTACCAGCGGATAGGCAACGCCGGTCATCAGGGTCATCAGCACCAGCAGGCTCAGGGCCGGACGTAACATTGTGGACATTTCAAAATCCTCGAATTCGTGCTTGAAGCGGTGTGCCCGGCACACCGCTGTTCAGGTTCAAACCAGATGCAACGCCGTCAGCAGCATGTCGATCGCCTTGATACCCACGAACGGCACCAGAATCCCGCCCAGGCCATAGATCAGCAGATTGCGACGCAGCAGCGCCGCCGCACTCGCCGCCTGCACCCGCACGCCGCGCAGGGCCAGCGGGATCAGCACCACGATGATCAGGGCGTTGAAAACGATGGCCGACAGGATCGCGCTCTGCGGGCTGCTCAACTGCATGATGTTCAGCACGCCGAGCTGCGGGTAGATCGCGGCAAACAGCGCCGGCAGGATCGCGAAGTACTTGGCCACGTCGTTGGCGATGGAGAAGGTCGTCAGCGCGCCACGGGTCACCAGCAATTCCTTGCCGATCTGCACCACGTCCAGCAGTTTGGTCGGGTCGCTGTCGAGGTCGACCATGTTGGCCGCTTCACGCGCGGCTTGTGTGCCGTCGTTCATCGCCATGCCGACGTCAGCCTGGGCCAGCGCCGGGGCGTCGTTGGCGCCGTCGCCGCACATCGCGACCAGACGACCGTCGTTCTGCTCGTGACGGATACGGGCGAGTTTTTTCTCCGGTGTGGCCTCGGCCAGCACGTCGTCGACGCCTGCTTCAGCGGCGATCGCGGCAGCGGTCAGCGGGTTGTCACCGGTAACCATCACCGTGCGAATCCCCAGTTTGCGCAGCTCGGCAAAACGCTCGCGGATGCCCGGCTTGACCACGTCTTTCAGGTGGATCGCACCGAGCAGTTTGCCGTCGGCGCAAACCAGCAACGGCGTGCCGCCGCTCTGGGCAATCTTGTCGATTTCCCGGGACAGCGCCGGGGCCAGATCCTTGCGTTGTTGACCGAGGAACGCCAACAGCGAATCCACCGCGCCCTTACGGAATACACGGCCCTGATAGTCGACACCGGACAAGCGGGTTTCCGCACTGAACGGCACGGCGGTCAGGGTTTCCGGCGAAGGTTCAGGCTGCGGATTGGAGCCGCGCAGGTACTCGACGATGGACTTGCCTTCAGCGGTTTCGTCAGCCAGCGAGGCGAACAGCGCGCCTTCGGCCAGTTCACGGGCGTTCACACCCGGCGCGGCATATACCGCACTGCAACGACGGTTACCGAAAGTGATGGTGCCGGTCTTGTCCAGCAGCAACACGTGCACGTCACCCGCCGCTTCCACCGCGCGACCGGACTTGGCGATCACGTTCAGGCGCACCAGACGATCCATCCCGGCGATACCGATCGCCGACAGCAGACCGCCGATGGTGGTCGGAATCAGCGTGACCAATAACGCCACCAGGAACACCAGCGGCAGGCTGCCGTTGGCGAAGTGGGCGAACGGCTGCAGGGTCACGACCACCAGCAGGAAGATCAGGGTCAGGCCGATCAGCAGGATGTCCAGCGCCACTTCGTTCGGGGTCTTCTGGCGTTTGGCACCTTCGACCAGCGCGATCATCCGGTCAAGGGTCGATTCACCGGGGTTGGCGGTGATCTTCACCAACAACCAGTCGGACACCAGCCGGGTGTTGCCAGTGACGGCGGAGCGGTCGCCGCCGGACTCGCGGATCACCGGAGCAGACTCACCAGTGATCGCCGCTTCGTTGACCGCCGCGATGCCTTCGATGACCTCGCCGTCACCGGGGATCATTTCCCGGGCTTCGACGCGCACCACATCGCCCTTGCGCAGACTGGTGGCCGGTACGACCTGGAAGCTGCCGTTGGCCAGTTTGCGTCGGGCGCTGAGGCCCTCGCTGCCGGCCTTGAGGCTGTCGGCGCGGGCCTTGCCGCGACCTTCGGCCAGCGCTTCGGCGAAGTTGGCGAACAGCACGGTGAACCACAGCCACAGGGCAATTTGCGCGGCAACGAAGGTCGGTACGCTGCTGTCGGGAATGAAGCACAGCACGGTGGTCAGGATCGCCGTCAGTTCGACCACCAGCATCACCGGCGAGCGTTGCAACTGGCGCGGGTCGAGCTTGACGAACGCTTGCACCAGCGCCGGACGCCACAGGGCGCTGATCGCGGTTTTCGGAGCTTCAGCCGACTTGGCAGCTGTCGCTGGTTTTGAAGCTGGAACATGCATATTCATGATGGATTCCTTAGAAGCCCATGCTCAGGTGTTCGGCAATCGGGCCGAGCGCCAGGGTCGGCAAGAAGGTCAGGCCGCCCACCAGCAAAATGGTCACGGTCAACAGGGTCACGAACAGCGGGCCGTGGGTCGGGAAGCTGTTCTGGCCGATCGGTGCGGTTTTCTTCATCGCCAGGCTGCCGGCCAGGGCCAGTACCGGGAGGATGTAACCGAAGCGACCGATCAACATGCCCAGGCCGAGCATCAGGTTGTGGAACGCGGTGTTGGCGCCGAAGCCGCCGAACGCCGAACCGTTGTTGGCACTGGCCGAGGTGTAGGCGTAGAGCAACTGACTGAAACCGTGCGGGCCGGGGTTGCTCACCGCCGCCACCGGGCCGGGCAGGCTCGCGGCAATCGCGCCGAGCACCAGTACGCCGACCGGCATCACCAGCAGGGTGACGACCAGCAGTTGCACTTCACGGGCCTGGAGTTTCTTGCCGAGGTATTCCGGGGTGCGGCCGATCATCAGGCCGGCGAGGAACACCGCGATCAGCACGTTCAGCAACATGCCGTAGAGCCCCGCGCCGACGCCACCGAAGATCACTTCGCCGACCATCATGTTGACCAGCGCGACCATGCCGCTGAGCGGGTTGAGGCTGTCATGCATGCCGTTGACCGAACCGTTCGACGCCGCGGTGGTGGTCACCGACCAGAGCACGGTGGCGGTGGTGCCGAAGCGCGCTTCCTTGCCTTCCAGCGGCGCGGTCTGCTCGACGGCGACATTGTTCAAGGCAGGGTTAGGTTGATACTCGGCCCACAGCGAAGTGGCGCCGCCGATGATGAACAGCGCGAGCATGCAGCCGATGATGGCGCGGCTCTGGCGCAGGTCCTTCACGTAGTGGCCGAAGGTGAAAACCAGCGCCACCGGGATCAGGATGATCGAGGCGACTTCGAACAGGTTGCTCCACGCGGTCGGGTTCTCGAACGGATGTGCCGAGTTGACGCCGAAGAAACCACCGCCGTTGGTGCCCAGTTGCTTGATCGCAATCTGGCTGGCGGCCGGGCCGAGCGGGATGACTTGGTCAACGCCCTGCATCGTCACAGCATTCACGTATTGCGCGAAGGTTTGCGGCACGCCCTGCCACACCAGATACAGCGCCAGCAGCAGGCACAGTGGCAGCAGGCCGTAGAGGGTGGCGCGGGTCATGTCGACCCAGAAGTTGCCGAGGGTCTTGGTGGATTTGCGCCCGATGCCACGGCACAGCGCGACCAACACGGCGAGGCCGGTGGCGGCGCTGACGAAGTTCTGCACGGTGAGCCCGACCATCTGGCTCAGGTAGCTGAGCGACGCTTCGCCGCTGTAGGCCTGCCAGTTGGTGTTGGTCATGAAACTGACGGCGGTGTTGAACGCGAGGGTCCACTCCTGGCCCGGCAGGTTTTGCGGGTTCAGCGGCAGGTGATCCTGAAACAGCAGGATCGCGAACAGCAGCAGGAAACCGGCGAGGTTGAACGCCAGCAGCGCCAGCGTGTACTTCTGCCAGCTCTGTTCATCCTGCGGGTTAACGCCGGCAATGCGGTAACAGCCGCGCTCGACCGGGCCGAGAATCGGCGTCAGCCAGGTGCGCTGACCCTCCATTACCTTGTAATAGAAGCGCCCGAGGAACGGCGCCGGCAGCAAGACCACCGCGAAGAAAGCGAGGATCAGCCAATAGTCATAACTGTGCATAGCCGCTCCTAAGTCCGATCCGCGCGCAACAGCGCAACCAACAGATAAATGAACAGCCCCACTGCCAATAGCAGTGACACCCCGTCCAGAACGCTCATGGAAGATCTCCGTGTTACGGCGTATTGCCGCGTGTGGAGGCATTGTCGGAAAGGAGGCTGTAAAGGAACGAGAGCGAGGGTGCGCGCGGGGCATAAAGAAAGCGTAAAGAGTGGGTTTACGCGGGCGTTACAGGTGAGTTTTGCGTCGTGTGGACGGGCCTCTTCGCGAGCAGGCTCGCTCCCACAATTTGAAATGCGCGCGTCCAGGCACCGCTGACACCTGTGGGAGCGGGCTTGCCCGCGAAGACGGCAGCACAGACAACATCGCACCCAACTGGCGCACAATTTTGTCGGCATTGCGCCGCGAACATCCCCGATACGACAGCTTTCAGCCCATTACGACCCGCCAATACAAAATGGCACGCCCACTGCACACGCCCTTCCCCGAGCTTTCCAAACCGTTCAGGGAGCAAACGCATGAACACACAACTCAAACCCACGCTGGGCACGTTGCACCTGTGGGGCATTGCTGTGGGGCTGGTGATTTCCGGGGAATATTTCGGCTGGAGTTATGGCTGGGGCGTCGCGGGAACACTGGGCTTTCTGGTGACCTCGTTCATGGTCGCGACCATGTACACCTGTTTCATCTTCAGCTTCACCGAGCTGACCACGGCGATCCCCCACGCGGGCGGGCCGTTTGCCTACAGTCGCCGGGCTTTCGGTGAAAAAGGCGGATTGATCGCCGGACTGGCGACGCTGATCGAATTCGTCTTCGCCCCGCCGGCGATTGCCTTGGCGATTGGCGCGTACCTGAACGTGCAGTTTCCGGCCCTCGACCCGAAACACGCGGCGGTCGGCGCGTACATCGTGTTCATGGGTCTGAACATTCTCGGTGTGAAACTGGCCGCGACTTTCGAGTTGATCGTCTGCGTCCTGGCCGTCGCCGAGTTGCTGGTGTTCATGGGCGTGGTCGCCCCGGCCTTCAGCTTCAGCAACTTCGCGCTCAATGGCTGGGCCGGCTCGGACATCTTCGGTGCACCGGCGATTGCCGGGATGTTCGCGGCGATTCCGTTCGCGATCTGGTTCTTCCTCGCCATCGAAGGCGCGGCCATGGCCGCGGAAGAAGCCAAGGATCCGAAACGCACGATTCCCAAGGCCTACATCAGCGGCATTCTGACCCTTGTATTGCTGGCGATGGGCGTGATGTTCTTCGCCGGAGGTGTCGGCGACTGGCGGACCCTGTCGAACATCAACGACCCGTTGCCACAAGCGATGAAAACCGTGGTCGGCGACAACTCCGGCTGGCTGCACATGCTGGTCTGGATCGGTCTGTTTGGGCTGGTGGCGAGTTTCCACGGGATCATTCTTGGCTACTCGCGGCAGTTCTTCGCCCTCGCCCGCGCCGGTTACCTGCCCGCTTCGCTGGCGAAACTGTCGCGCTTTCAAACCCCGCACCGCGCCATCATCGCCGGCGGCGTGATCGGCATCGCGGCGATCTACAGCGACGGCCTGATCAACCTCGGCGGCATGACCCTCACTGCCGCGATGATCACCATGGCGGTGTTCGGTGCGATCGTGATGTACATCATGAGCATGCTCAGCCTGTTCAAACTGCGTAAATCAGAACCGAATCTGGAACGCACCTTCCGCGCGCCGTGCTATCCGCTGATTCCATTGATCGCACTGGTGCTGGCCGTGGTGTGCCTGGTGGCGATGGCCTGGTTCAATGCGTTGATCGGGCTGATCTTCCTCGGCTTCATGGCGGTCGGTTTCGGCTACTTCCTGTTGACCGGCCAATTGCGCGCCAACGCCCCGGCAGACGCGATGCTCACCGGCCTGTAAACCGCGACGGGCATAACCGGCCTAGAATGGAACCACTGCGAATGCACTTCGCTCAAAGTGGTATGCAGCGTTGCACGGCGAAACCCTCGCCCGTCGACCTGCCTTTAAGGAGAGCCGTTATGCCCTGGTATGCCTGGTTGATTCTGGTCGTTGCAATCGGCTCGATCGTCGGCGGTCTGATGATGTTGCGTGACACCGCCAACAAGGTCGAACTGACCGATGAACAACGCAAGCGTGTCGCTGAACGCAATGCCGAAGCGGACATCAAGGACGCGCAGGACCGCTGAACGAAAAACCCCGCCTGAATCGGCGGGGTTTGTTTTTTGTAGCGATTATTTTTCCCACTCGGCCTTCGCGATGTGCAAGCCATGCAGGCCTTTGTACGCCGCGCGCTCCGGCTGGCTCCAGCCTTCGAGCAACTCATCGTCCAGACGATAGATTTCCACCCCGAGCGGGCGGCACACGGTCAGCGGATCCTGCGCGTCCGGCCCCCACATCGCCAAAAACAAGTCACCACCTGGACAGGTCGACAACGCGCACAGCAAGTCGATTTCGGCGAAGAACTCCAGATAATCGCCCTTCTGCGCCGGGCAGGCCTTCATGAAATACAGGTCATCGTGATTCAGGCCGGTGCACTGAAAGATGTTCAGCACGTCATGCACATCGAACTCGGTCAGACCGTGTGGAAGTACGGCGCGGGTCAGGTTGGAATGGCAGTGATGGTGGAAATCCTCGCCAGTGAGCATTTTGTTCACATAGGGATCGCAGCGCGTGCCGAGCAAATCGTGCAAGCGCCCTCCGTGCTCGTCGATGCCGTAGCCGGCCAGGCTGTCATCGGTGATGGTCACCAGCGGACGCAGAAAAGGCAGGTTCGACCACAACCGGTCATGAGTGCTGACATGCGCGCCCTGCAGTTGCCGGGTGCGCGCCGCCCACATCCGCTCGCGCGGATCGTGTGCGTTCCACACATTGAAATCGCCCACCTGGGGCCCGACCGGTGTGGTGACGCGAAACACATGCCCCGCCGGCACGTGCCAGGCGCGGCCGGTGCGGATCGGCACCTCGAATTGCTCGATCAGCGTGCGCCCGTCCTTGCGGTCGCGAATCCGTTCGTAGAAAGGTGTATTGACCTGTAACGCCGAGCCTTTGCTGACCTGATAGGCGGCTGGGTAGTCTTTGTACATGATTTCTCCTGCTCCTCAAGTGATGGCAACTTTGCAAGCTGCAACCACTATCCGTGCCAACCGTTGATGGCTGTTACGAACATGTCGGAGTCACCGACAGTTTTTTTAGAAGTAGAAGTACAGTCACCATTCAATTTGCATTGGTTAAGATGGCGCTCTTGTTGCGGAGAGTTTAAATGCGTTACTCGCAGGATCATAAAGCCCAGACCCATCAGCGCATCATCAAGGAAGCGTCCGAGCGGTTTCGCAAGGACGGCATTGGCGCGACTGGTCTGCAACCTTTGATGAAGGCGCTGGGCTTGACCCATGGCGGCTTTTATTCGCATTTCAAATCGAAGGACGAGTTGGTTGAAAAAGCCCTTCAAGCGGCTGGCGATCAGATTGCGGGCTTGTGCGAGGAGCTGTTCGCCCAGGAAAAACCACTGGAAGCCTTCATCGATACGTACCTCTCCGAATGGCACCAGACCTCACCTCATGAAGGTTGCCCGCTGTTGACCATTTCGTCGGAACTTGGACTGCGTGGCCAGCCGAGCCCGACCAGCGATGAAGTGCTCAAGGCGCGCCTGGACCAGGTCGAAGGCGCCCTTGAAGGCGAGAACGCCGCCGAGCGCAGCATCGTCATCATGGCGACGTTGGCCGGGGCGCTCCTGCTGTCACGCAGTGTCGCGAATCCTGAATTTGCGCAGCAGATCCTTGATGTCACCCGCGAACACCTCAAACGCTCGGAAGACTAAGCCTGCCAGCGCTTGAATAGCACACTGGCATTTACCCCGCCGAAACCGAACCCGTTGGACAACGCATACTCGATCGGCATCGACCGCGCCTGACCGTCGACGATGTCCACGCCTTCGCTCGCCGGATCGGGATTGTCCAGGTTGAGGGTCGGCGGAACGATTTGATCGCGGATCGCCAACAGCGTGAAGATTGCTTCCAGACCTCCCGCCGCGCCCAGTAAATGCCCCGTCGCGGATTTGGTCGAGGTCACGGCGATGGAGTTTTGCGTGCCAAACACCGACTTGATTGCAGCCAACTCACCGAGGTCGCCCACCGGCGTCGAAGTCGCATGCGCATTCAGATGCTGCACCTGATCCGGCGTGATACCGGCCTGGGCCAGCGCCAGTGTCATCGCCCGGCGAGCGCCGCTGCCATCTTCCGGCCCGGCGGTCAGGTGATAGGCATCGGCGCTGGTGCCGTAACCGACCAGCTCGACCAACGGCTGTGCGCCGCGAGCCAGTGCGTGCTCCAGCGACTCGATCACCAGCAGCCCGGCGCCCTCACCCATCACGAAACCATCCCTGCCGCTGTCGAACGGGCGTGAAGCGCGTTCAGGCGTGTCGTTGTAGCCGCTTGACAAGGCCCGCGCCGCCGCAAATCCGGCAAGACTCACGCGATCGATACAGGCTTCCGCACCGCCGCACACTGCAATGTCGGCCTCACCGGCACGAATCAGCCGCACCGCGTCACCAATCGCCTGCACGCCGGCGGCACACGCGGTGACCGGTGCACCAAGCGGCCCCTTGAGACCGTGCTGGATCGAAACATGCCCCGCCGCCAGGTTGACCAGAAACGAGGGAATGGTGAACGGCGACAAGCGTCGCGGGCCTCGGCTGTCAGTGGTGCGCACCGCATCGGCGATCGCGCCGAAGCCGCCGACACCGGAGCCGATGATGGTGGCCGTGCGCTCCTGAGCGTGGGGCTCGGTCGGGTGCCAGCCGGCCTGTTCAAGCGCCTGCCGGGCAGCCTCCATCGCGAACAGAATGAAACGGTCCATTTTCTTCTGCTCTTTGGGCGGCGTGGCGCGATCCGGATCGAAACCTGCTTCGGCGTCCTCCTCCATCGTCGGCACCACGCCGCCGACCCGGGTCGGCAGATCGGCAATCACCGCTTCCGGCAGGTTCCGCAATCCCGAACGCCCGGCCAGCAAGCGCTGCCAGACGACTTCGACGCCGCTTCCCAAGGGCGATACCAGGCCCATACCCGTGACAACTACTCGACGCTGATCCATATCGGGTTGACCTCTCGTGACTCAAAAGACCTTTACTTGTAACGGCTGGCCGCTGAACTGTGGGACAGATTGGGCGCCATCACATGACGGGCGGCAACGAAGGCTTGCCACTCGCCCGCATCGGGCAACGAAGGAATCGTGACGAGCTCGCCCTGATCCAGACCGGACAGCGCGGCATCGACCATCTCACCCGCCTCCATGACCATTTCCGCGGGAATGCCGCTGGCATCGAATCCGGAGCGTTCCCAGATTTCGGTGCGGGTCACACCGGGCAATACCGCTTGCACCTTGACCCCGGTGCCTTCCAGTTCCGCATTAAGCGTTTGGGTGAGGCTCAACACATAAGCCTTGCTGGCACTGTAGGTGGCATTGAAACGCTCAGGAAACAGGGCAACCACCGACGCAATGTTGATGATCGTGCCGCGCCCGGCGCGGGTGAACGCCGAGGCGGCTGCGGCTGCCAGCCGGGTCAGGGTCGTCACGTTCAACTGAATCAGTTTTTCCAGCTCGTCCGGGTCGGCGTTCGCCAGCAATCCGTTGACCGCTACCCCCGCATTGTTGACCAGCAGACTAATGCTGGAGTCGCTGCGCAGACGCTGCTCAAGCTTGAGCACTTCATCCTTTTGCGTCAGATCTGCCTTCAGGACTTCGACCTGTACGCCATGGGCGTCTCGCAGTTTGCTGGCCGCGGACTCCAGGCGCTCCTGATCGCGAGCCACCAGCAACAGATCAAAACCACGTGCCGCCAACCGCTCGGCATACACCGCACCAATGCCGGAAGAAGCGCCAGTGACCAGCGCCGTGCCTTGGGATTTCGGGGAATTCATGACGATACTCCTGGAATGCGTGAGGAATGAGCGACCGCTGAAAAGCAGAGGGCTTCAGTGGCTACTGAAATTATTATAGGCATAATCTTAAACCAATATGATAGCCGTAATTTTCTATTTTCCGACGGAAAGGCTGTCGCCCTCTTGCGACGCTTGAAGGAAGCGGGAAGCAAAAAGGGCCGGTCAATGACCGGCCCCTTGGCGTTGAACAATCAGCTTAGTTCACTTCCAGCTTGTCGCGATTGCGATCCAGGATCGCCTTGCCGATCCCCTTCACTTCCAGCAATTCATCCACGGACGCGAACGGCCCGTTTGTTTCACGATAAGCAACAATCGCTTTCGCCTTGGCCTCGCCCACGCCTGCCAGTTCCTTCTGCAGAGTGGCCGCATCGGCGTTGTTGAGATCGACCCTCAGGTTTTGCGACGTAGCATTGACGTCGATGACCGGCGGTGTTCCATCCACGTTCGGAGTTACTGCTGGCGCAGCAATTACGGCGATCGAGGTGCTGGTGAGAAGGGCAAATACCAGGGAGTAGAAAAAGCCGGTACGCATAGGTGACGCTCCATGAGATCAAGTTGGGAAAGCAGCTTTTCCGTAGCTGCTCTCCAAACCTAGGTCATCCCTGGCGCCTGTCAAAAATGCGTTCGTTACCAGATGTGAAACAATCAGGGTTCCAGACGGCGCTGCTGATAAATCCAATCGACGATTTCACCATCCGGAGAATAGCCACTGACCGTCTCACGCAGGAGCTGACGGACTCGCGAGTAGTCGTCCCGCTCGATCGCAACCAGCAACTGATTCAGTTTTTCCTTGAGCAGATCCCAGTCCAGATAGTCTTCGTTGGCAGTCATGATCATTGGATGAGAGGTCGCTGACACGTTGTCGCCGATCAGCAATTCTTCGTAGAGCTTTTCTCCCGGACGCAGGCCGGAAAACTCGATATCGATATCACCGTGCGGGTTTCTTTCCGAACGCACGCTGAGACCAGACAGGTGAATCATCTTCTCCGCCAGCTCAACGATCTTCACCGGCTCTCCCATGTCGAGGACGAAGACATCCCCCCCTTGCCCCATCGAACCCGCCTGGATGACCAATTGGGCAGCTTCAGGGATTGTCATGAAGTAGCGTGTGATCTTCGGGTGCGTAACGGTGAGCGGCCCACCCGACTTGATCTGCTTGTGAAAAAGCGGGATCACCGAACCGGAGGAGCCCAGTACGTTACCGAATCTCACCATGGTGAAACGGGTCTTGTTGACTTGAGACACGCACGCCTCATCACCGAACAGCACCGGGGCTTTCTCACGACTGAGTGCCTGCAGCGTCAGTTCCGCAAGGCGCTTGGTGCTCCCCATCACGTTGGTTGGGCGTACGGCCTTGTCTGTAGAGATGAGCACGAAATTGGCAACACCCGCCTGCAAGGCAGCCTGCGCGGTGTTCAGGGTGCCAATGGCGTTGTTCAACACGCCCTCGGCGATGTTGTGTTCGACCATCGGTACATGTTTGTAGGCTGCGGCATGGTAAACCGTATCGACATGCCAGGTTTTCATCACGTCGAGCAGCTTGTTTTCATCCCGGACGGAACCGAGGATCGGAAGCAGTTTCACAGACAGGGATTCGCGAGAGATCCTCTGCTCCAGCTCGGAAAGAATACTGTAGAGATTGAACTCGCTGTGTTCGAACAACAAAAGAGTGGTCGGCTGCAACTCAAGAATCTGACGGCACAGTTCAGAGCCGATTGATCCACCGGCGCCCGTTACCATGACGACCTGGCGAGTGATGCAGTGCTCCAGCAGATCATCCTGGGCGGGCACGGCATCGCGCCCCAGCAGATCCGCGATATCCACCTCCTGGATATCATCGACCTTGACGCGTCCGCTGGCCAAATCCATGAATCCCGGAACACTGCGAACGTGCAGGGGAAACTTTTCCAGATAACTGAGAATCTCACGACGCCGGCCGCGGTTGGCGGAAGGGATCGCCAACAGAATTTCCTGAGCGCCAGTCGTATCGATCATTTGCTGAATATGCTTGGGCTTGAAAACCTGCAAGCCTGCAATCACACGGCTGGCAATACTGCCATCGTCATCGATGAACGCTACCGGACGCATCGCACGCCCCATGCGCAAGGCAGCGACCAACTGGTTGCCTGCTGCGCCGGCGCCATAGACAGCGACCCGTGGCAAGCCATCGTCGATATTGGCAAATGGAACGTGTTGAGCCGCGACAAACCAGTCGCCGGAAAAATACTGTCGCATCGCAACGCGCAGGCCGCCGATCATCACAAGACTGAGCCACCAGTAATTGAAAATGATGGATCTGGGCACGATGGTTTGATGATTGCTGTACCAGTAGACCACTACGCCGAGAATAAGCGAGGAAAGCGTCACCGCTTTAACGATAGCGATCAGTGCGTCGTTACCGACATAACGCATGACCGCGCGATACATGCCGAATCGAATGAAGAGGGGAATAGCCACTACGGGGGCGCTGAAAAACAACCAGAGGTGCTGTTGAATGGGACTGTTGAGTTCGTCTATTCCCAGACGCACGACAAACG
Source organism: Pseudomonas sp. GW458-11-26-14-LB4 (assembly GCF_059423925.1). NCBI lineage: Bacteria > Pseudomonadati > Pseudomonadota > Gammaproteobacteria > Pseudomonadales > Pseudomonadaceae > Pseudomonas > Pseudomonas sp. GW458-11-26-14-LB4. The sequence goes on along the minus strand of NZ_JBWKYU010000007.1, from coordinate 142,764 downwards.
CCATCCACAGAGAAAGCCAGACCAGAAAAACATCGGCAATTACCTGCAAGACCCGCTTGCGTCGGCGAGGAAGGGCTAACAAAACTGCTCTGATATTATCCATAAACGTATCAAACACCCCTTCAAGCTCCTGAAACCGAGAAAAACTATTGCCCATAGACTCAAAATTGAAACGCTCAGATACACAATGCTTCGACCCCGAAGCTTTTGTCCTTCGCTCCTTGTATGGGTCTTTGTGTCGGCGTCATGATACCTAGGTTCTGGCAAAAATCCCTTTAAAACCCTCTGTCTGGATAAAAATGGCCTGCCGCTGATTGCCGACAGTCATAGGAGAAAATCAAAAACCGCCAGTCTTCGGCCAATGCATTGCATTGACTGCCAGGAGGTACCGATCGTCAGGTCGGCATCAGCCGCATGTCACTTCAAGGACGAGAGTGATCGATGCAACGTACCGAAACCGATACATTCGACGTCCCTTCATGGCTTCAGACCTCTTGAAGCCTGATGGACAGCAAAAACGAGAGACCGCGATCCGCAACGCCACAACCTTGGAAAGCGTCGCGCAAAGAAGGCTATAATCGGCGTCGCATTTACATGCGGCACGTTCGATACCGACTAACAGCGGCTTCCAGACGCGCTGATTCATTTCAATTCCCAAGACATGCACGGTTAACACAAACTGAGCGGTTGCCCCTGATGACAAAGATGTCTCTCGACAATGTCGATTACGCCAAAGGAATTACACAGGCTCCCTGCGAGCGACTACTCATGGGAAAAACGCGCTCGCGCGCTCATGAGGGCAAACTGCGCATGCTCTCGGGTCTCCTCCTGGACAAGCGTCCCGACGGTCGATCGACCACGCTGCTCAAGGCATGACTCTGCCCTGCGTGCAATAGCGGCTTCCTGGGTAACGATAAGATACGTCAGACAGTGCAAGATGCCGGAAACGAATCAATCCCGACCAGAAAGCCCATTACCCCTTGAGCGCAACATGTACAGATCATCAATAAACCCAATGAACCTATATAAGACCTGCGGGCTTCAGCATGCCGGTTGAATTACGCGTCATTAGGCTAAACCAAGGAAGAACGGCTCAGTGAGTTATCCAATCGTCCCTCTGCGGACAAGTGGTACGGCATGTACACGCGGTAAATTTCATTTATTTTCAATAGCGGTGTTGTGATGACTTTGAAAACGTTATGTGTGTTCGGCACGCGCCCTGAAGCGATCAAAATGGCTCCCCTGGCGCTGAGCCTTGCTGCCGACGAACGCTTCGAAGCCAAAGTGTGCGTGACCGGTCAGCATCGCCAGATGCTCGACCAGGTACTGGATCTGTTCGAGATCAAGCCTGACTTTGATCTGAACATCATGAAGCCGGGCCAGGATCTGACCGACGTCACCACGGCAATCCTGCAAGGCATGAAAAAGGTCTTTGCCGAATACAAGCCGGATATCGTTCTGGTACATGGCGATACGGCAACCACGTTTGCAACGACACTGGCGGCCTACTACCAGCAGATCCCGGTTGCTCATGTCGAGGCGGGGTTGCGTACCGGCAATCTCTATTCGCCCTGGCCGGAAGAGGCTAACCGCAAACTTACCGGCGCACTGGCAGCGGTCCACTTCGCTCCTACAGAGACCTCCAGACAAAACCTGCTCAAGGAAGGCGTAGCGGAAGCTTCGATTCACGTGACCGGGAACACGGTCATCGACGCCCTGCTGGACGTTGTTTCACGCGTCAGCAACACAGCCTCTCTGCAACAGGCTTTCCACGAGCAGTTTTCGTTCATCGGTGAAGGCAAGCGAGTAATCCTCGTCACCGGCCACCGCCGTGAAAGCTTCGGCGACGGCTTCGAGAACATCTGCAAGGCACTGGCCACTACCGCGAAAGCCTTTCCGGACGTCGAGATTGTCTACCCTGTGCATCTGAATCCGAATGTACGGGAGCCTGTGAATCGTCTTCTGGCAGGCATCGGAAACATCCACCTGATCGAGCCTCTGGAATACTTGCCGTTTGTCTGGCTGATGAATCGCTCTTACCTGATCCTCAGCGACTCGGGCGGCATTCAAGAGGAAGCCCCCTCGCTCGGCAAGCCGGTCCTGGTGATGCGTGATACAACGGAGCGCCCGGAAGCTGTTGAGGCAGGTACCGTAAAACTTGTCGGTACTGCCGTAGACGCAATTACAAGCAACTTGAGCCGCCTGCTGACTGACTCTGATGCCTACGAGCAGATGAGCTACGCTCACAATCCCTACGGTGATGGGAAGGCTTGTGCTCGCATTCTCGAAACTCTTTCCAAAATCCAATAAGGCCAACGTATGAGCTTTGAAACTGTTTCTGTGGTCGGTCTCGGCTACATTGGACTGCCAACGGCAGCCGTTTTCGCCGCCCGCAAGAAAAAGGTGATTGGCGTCGATGTAAACCCCCGCGCTGTCGAAACGATCAATCGCGGTGAAATCCATATCGTCGAACCAGACCTGGATATCGTCGTCCACGCAGCCGTGACCGAAGGTTTCCTGCGGGCCACCACCGTCGCCGAACCGGCAGATGCGTTCATGATCGCCGTTCCTACGCCTTTCAAAGGCGACTATGAGCCCGATCTTGCCTACATCGAATCCGCCAGCAAATCCATCGCTCCGGTTCTGAAGAAAGGCGATCTGGTCATTCTCGAGTCCACTTCTCCAGTGGGTGCGACCGAACAGATGTCCGCGTGGCTGGCAGAGGCCCGCCCGGACCTGACCTTCCCGCAAACCCATGGCGAAGAGTCCGACATTCGTATCGCACACTGCCCCGAGCGCGTTCTGCCGGGTCACGTACTGCGTGAACTGATCGAGAACGATCGCATCATTGGCGGCATGACATCGAAATGCTCCGCAGCTGCCGTGCAACTGTACAAAACTTTCGTTGAAGGCGAGTGCATCATCACGGACGCCCGCACCGCCGAAATGTGCAAACTGACCGAAAACAGCTTCCGTGACGTGAATATTGCATTTGCGAACGAGCTTTCGATCATATGCGACAAGCTGGGTATCAGCGTCTGGGAATTGATCCGTCTGGCCAATCACCACCCACGAGTGAACATTCTGCAACCCGGCCCGGGTGTCGGTGGCCACTGCATCGCCGTGGACCCATGGTTCATTGTCAGCAAGACTCCGGAGCAGGCGCGCCTGATCCGCACAGCTCGTGAAGTGAACGACAGCAAGCCGCAATGGGTGATCGACCAGGTCCAGCAAGCCATCGGCAAGCACCTGCAGGCAAACCCGGACAAGACGGCCAAGGACGTTACAGTCGCCTGCTTCGGATTGGCCTTCAAACCGGATATCGACGACCTGCGTGAAAGCCCGTCCAAGGCAATCACTTTGAAAATTGCCGATGCTCATCCGGGCAAGGTACTGGCCGTCGAACCCAATATCGATCAATTGCCTGCCAACATGGAAGGCAAAGTCACTCTCTGCGATATCGACAGCGCACTGGCTCAAGCAGATGTGATTGTTCTGCTTGTCGACCACAAGCAATTCAAGTCGATCCCGCAAAGCAGCCTGGCGCGTGCAGAGCGAGTCGATACGCGCGGTATCTGGAACTGACCACTTATCGAAACTGAGCGCAGGACCAGGTGTCTCCATGAGTCATCGGGTCCTGCGCACTTCGTTGCTTCGATGAAAACTCCGATGATCATGTGCTCGAATTAGTCATGATGAGATTGAAGAAGGTTGAGACATGGTCAATCTGCTGATTCAGGCGCTGACACTGATTAGTGGCCTGGTAGTAAACTTTGTTATTCCTGGTTTATATGGACTTGAAGCCTATGGCGAGTTCATCAAAGCCAACGTGCTGGTTTTTTTATTTCAGAAACTGCTGGACATCATCAACGAGCAACTTCTTGCAAGCGTTGAACCTGAACACATCCTTGTCACTTCCTTATTTATGGCAAGCCTGATCTTCCTGCTCTTCAGCGGACTAAGTCAGTTGACGGATCTGGGCAATCCCTTGCTGCTCAGCGTCATGCTGCTTAGTTCAGCCTGCCTGCTGTCACTTTTCGGACTGCGACTCTACCGCTGGATCGTCGGGTATCTGATTCTGTTTCTGGGGGTTTTCTTCGCCGCCCTGTTTGTCAGCCATCAGAACATCTGGCCGCTGAGCATCGTGGACATCCTGTGCCTGACCAACCTGATCCCTTGTCTGCTGGCACTGGTTGCGCTGTTTACTCACGGAGCAAAACTACCGCTTGGCAAGCAGCTGGGCTCAACGCTCTGGCAGGTCATTACCCTTCTGCCGCGCATGATCTCCATCACGCTGTTCTTCAACCTGTTCACCAACATACTACCTTACATACTCTCGAAGATCCTGCCGGTTCGTGAGCTGGGACTGTTTCGCGTGATTGTGTCGATCATTCAATCCGCAACCAGTCTTTTCCCCATCAACGTCAGGGCAGTATTTGTTTCGTTCATATCCGGAGGCCAGCGCCAGGAGCAATACCGGATCATCATGTCGATCGCCGTGATGTACTTCGCGCTCGTGGGGTTGTTCGGTTATTTCGTATCGTGGCTCTTTCCCAAATATTCGGGCTATCTGGCCCTGCTCCCCTGCTTGCCGGTTCTCTACTGGGCGGTGGTGACGGAGCGATATCTCATTGCCTCGGGATTTCACCGCAGGGTCATCGCGATAAACGTATCACTGGGTTGTATCGCTGTGGTCTGCATGGTCTTTTTCGTGCAGGGACTTGAGGCCGCAAAAGTATTCTATGCACTGGGGTTCTCCGCTTACCTGCTGACACTGCACCTGTTCTGTCGCCCCGGCATCCAGCTTCCGGTGATTTTCTGGGTGGCAATACTTTCCCCCCTTTCTATAGTCATGGCCAACGTCAGCCTGATCTGGGGCATTTTCTATATGTGCTCCCTGTTGATCATCGCAACCTGGACTCTCCGTCTGCGCCTGGCAGATTTCCGTAAATTGAGGTTTTGAGAATGAACGCAGTCACGCTTTATCGTATTGGACACTGGTTCTATCAACGAAAGATCCCGGTTATTCCGATGCTCATTCGAAATTTCATTTTCCTGATCTTCAATTCGTATGTCCCCGTTTCGGCAAGCATTGGCAAAGGCTCGATCTTCGCTTATGGCGCCATCGGCGTTGTGCTTCACGCAAACGCCAGGATCGGTAGCGGCTGCGTGCTGGGCCAGGGCATCACGATCGGTGCGGCGGAAGGCTTTGCATCCAGCGAAATAAACAAGTGCCCCGTGATTGGCGACAACTGCTATATCAGTGCAGGCGCAAGAATAATCGGCGACATCAAGATCGGGAACAACTGCCAGATTGGCGCGTCCGCCGTCGTACTGAAGGACGTACCAGACAACTCCGTGGTTGTTGGAATTCCCGCTCGAATTGTTGGCCAGACATCTGCTGATTTCAAAGCAATTCGTCCGCGGAAGATGGCCGGAGAATAATGATGAAAGAATCATATTTTAATAAAAACAGTTGCGCGATTGCTGCCGGCGCGGGCACTGCCATTCTTCTTTCACAAGATCCTGGCGCCGCGTTCTACATCGGTACCGCCGGCGTTCTTCTCCTTATTCTCATGGCACTGAAATCGCCTTGGCACGGTTTGCTGGCGCTCTTTCCAATGGCATTTGCCATGCGTCCGGCGCCACCCTCACTGGGCCTGCAGGAGCTATCATTTGCAGCATTGCTGGCCACCGTTTTTGCAGGCAGCCTGCTGCAGCTCCTGCGCACGTACACGTTAAAAGATGCACTGAAGGTATTCGCAGCTCCCCTGCTGGTCGGTCTCCTTATATTGGGCACCAACCTGGCAGTTGCCATGCACAATCACGTTCCCCTCACCGACTGGGTGAGGGGCGTCATTCCCTTCCTGTTCATCTACGCATTGATCCCTGTCTGCATATTGGTCAGTCAGGATCAAACGCGTATTCGCTGGGTAGGCGGCTCAGTAGCGACGCTGGTCTTTCTGACCGCCGGATATATCGTTTTTTACTACTTCTACCAAGGCATCTGGAGACCCTACTGGATCGACCCTGCAGACGCTCAGGCCATCAAGCTTACAAAAGAAGCCGCCTTGCACAATGCCAATGCTATCGGCCCCATGCGCGACCGTATAACCATGGTTCTGGCGCAAGCGACCGACAGTCTGCTGCCCGTGGGAATGGCGGCCGGATTTGTCACTTGCATCCTGTCGCGGCAAAAGCAGATCACCGCTGTCGGTGCCTTGATGTCTCTGCTTTGCATGACCGCCGTACTGATCACTTTCACCCGCAGCATGCTGTTGAGCGCACTGCTGGTGATGATGCTGTTTTCCGCTTTCGTTTTTGTGTTTCACGCCCAACTGCGAAAAAAATTGATGGTGAGCGCCACCGCTCTGGGCATCTGCGCGCTGCTGTTCATTTTCGCTACAGGCATGCAGCAGATCTGGCTCGGCAGGATGAGCCTGCTGATCGAGTCTGGCATAGAGACAATCGTTAACTGGAAGCCAAGTGAAGAATCAAAAGCCGGCGACGATGGCATGTTGCAACCCATCGTTCCAACAAAGGAAAATGCCGACTTCAACGTCTCTTCGCGCGTTGTAGAGTATGGCATTGCATGGGACATGTTTAAGTCGCACCCGGTAGCGGGTAACGGACTGGGCATCAAACACGAAATGCGCTGGGAAACATCCAGCGGGGAATCGTTTACCCAATGGGTCGCTTATATTCACAACTGGCCGCTCTATACCTTGATGGTCGGTGGCCTGCTGGGAATCATTACTTATGCGCTGGTCCTGCTGGGCCCGATTGTCCTTCGAGTGACCTCGCTCAGAGTCGAGCCAGCCCACTGGACGATACTGCGATCCGTGGTATTGACCATGGCCATCTACGGCTTGTTTTTCGCCGTTTTCCGCCTGATCACCTTCAACTTGCTGCTCGCTACAGCCTGGGGCCTGATTCTCACCCAAGCGCTCTCGCGAGCGCCGAAAGTTCAAAACGACAGGAAGAGTGTTGATACAGGCGAGGCTTCACCCTCACCGTCGTCGCCTGTGCAAAACACCGCCAATCAAGAAAATATGGAGCTCAAGGCATAATGTGTGGTTTAAGTTTCTTTTGTGTTAAGCAGTCCGCGTCCGACACCAACCTCCAGTTGGAAGCGAGTCTTGCCGTCACAAAACATCGTGGACCGGATGCCTCTGGAACATACTTCACTACCGTTGCGGACTTCCAGATAGGACTCGGTCACAACCGGCTGAGCATTCTGGATCTGACAGCCGCCGGCAGCCAGCCCATGCATGCCGGGAATGGCATCAGCATCATTTTCAACGGCGAAGTCTTCAACCATCACGAGTTGAGGGACGACCTCGTCAAGAAGGGTTATACCTTCAACGGCACGTCCGATACCGAAGTCATCCTGAAGCTGTATGTCGAATACAAGGAACAGGCATTCAAGCAACTGCAAGGAATGTTTTCGCTGGTCATTCTTGACGAGAATGCCAGGAAGTTCTTTCTGGTCAGAGATGTCGTGGGCATCAAGCCGGTTTATTACTATTCAAGCGCCAATGGTTTTTATGCCTGCTCGGAAATACGCGGTCTGAAAAGCTATCCAGAGGTTGTTGCTGAAATCGATAACGATGACGTGTTCGAGTTCTTCAACAATGGGTTCATCTACGAGCCCAACACCGGTTATAAGGCAATCAAGAAAGTACAGCCGGGAACCTATATCGAATTTGACCTGACCACCGGCGCCCGTACAACCGTACGCTACCAGGACATCATCAACTTCAATACTCAACGGTCCATTGCCGACACCATCGAGTCTGCGGTCACCCGTCAATTGGAAGCTGATGTTCCGGTAGGGGTGTTCTTCAGCGGCGGCGCCGACTCCAGCATTCTTGCGAACTACACAGGAGCTGCGGACCTGTTTTTCGCGAAATACGAAGAAACCGAAGACTCCGCGGTGGACATGAAGTTTTCTGCCGACATCGCCAAGCACTTGGGCAAAGAACTTAAAGTTACCGAAATTCTCGACGCGAACGACAATCCGTTTGAATCCATCGACTTCGTCGCCAAAAATACTGAAGAGCTAGTGTCGGATTATACGTTCTGGGCCACCTATCGACTGTCCGACGAGGCCAGGAAGAGCGGATATACCGTAATGCTCAGCGGAATGGGTGGCGACGAAGCGTTTGCCGGATACCCCCGATACAAGGTCCTCAAGCACCACAATCTGATCCGCGCGGTCTACCCGCTGCTCAAGTCGTTGCTGAAGCTCAATCTTTTCCCGAAAAAACTCGACAAGAAGTTCGAGCGACTCGTCTCGTACGCCCAGGAAAGTTATTGGCCGCTGGCGTATTCGCGGATGCTCGGCTATTTCTCAAAACAGGAACTCAGCAATTTCTTCTCCAACTACTCGACACTGGAAAACACGTACAAACAGCGCCTGGACAATGTGCTGAGCCAGTACAAAGGCGATGTGGACGATAAAGTGAAATGCGCACAGCATTTCGACATGACCGGGTTCCTGAGTCACAACCTGGGCGTTTCCGACAAGGCAAGCATGCTGGCAAGCATCGAACTCAGAGTGCCGTTGCTGGATGAGCGCGTCGTTGCCAACGGGTTCGCAACCTCCAGTGCCGATCTGTTGAAAGACGGCGCGCCTAAAGCACCGCTCAAGACGCTCTTGAAAAGCCTGCTCCCCTCCACGCTGGTCAACCGTCCGAAAACCGGGTTCAACCCTCCTCTGGACGGGATCATTCTGCGCCTGGGTGCGGAACGCCTGGCATCTGAATTCCAGCGAATCTATCAATTCCTCAATCGCGAGGAAGTTGAGCGGCTGATAAAGAGTCACTTTTCCGGTGCCGCCAATAACACCTACAAACTCTGGCAACTTCTGTATTTTGAACGCTGGCTCAAATTCAACTTCGCTTGAGTAGCTCGAAAATACATTACAACGAATCAACCATTTGAATCAGTGACTCATATGCGCAACGCACGGATAGCCCGGCTCACAAAGCTCTACCACACTGCCAAAGTGCTGCGACCGGAGCAGATTCTCTATCGAATCTACTATCGTTTTGCCAAGATCAAACCGTATGCCGCAACACCGGCGAGCAAGAACCCGTCCTTTGATCTGGCCAATCCACCTCGCTGGAATTCATCGCGCATAACCGAAGACGGGCAGTTCGACTTCATGGGCAGCAAGGCGGCCATCGAATGGCACAACGAGGCGCTGCCAAAGATCTGGCAATACAATCTGCATTATCTGGATCACCTGACCGCCCGCCAAGAACATGATTCATCCCTGTCGGAAACGGATCTGGTCAACAGCTGGATCACGGCCAACCCGCCGTTCGCCGGCTGTGGCTGGGAACCTTATACGCTGTCCCTCAGGATCGTTAACCTGGTCAAGTGGTTGCAAATGCAGCCGCATCTGGATCAGCGCTGGCTGGAAAGCCTGGCAGTGCAGACACACGCACTGTCACAACGGATTGAATATCACATCCTCGCAAATCACTTGTTCGTGAATGGCAAGGCGCTGGTTTTCGCGGGCAGCTTTCTGCAGACCGGGGAGGCCGGGAACTGGCTGAAAACCGGACTGAAGATTCTGGACAGAGAGGTGAAGGAGCAATTCCTGGCAGATGGGGCGCATTTCGAACTGTCGCCCATGTACCACGCCTCGTTGCTTTGGGACATGTGCGACCTGCTCAATCTGGCACTCAATGCCAATATCGACGCACTGAAAAGCCGTGCACCCGAGTGGCGCCGAGTGATCGAGCAAGGAATCATCTGGCTGCGCAGCATGCAGCATCCTGATGGCGAAATCCCCTTCTTCAATGATTGCGCCTTCGGCATTGCTCCTGCCCTGCGCGACATCGAAGGTTATGCCGCCTTGCTGGGTTGCCAGCCACCGGCAGACGCAGCGGACACTTCTTCGATCGGTGCCATTTGCCATGCCGAAAGCGGGTTTGCGCACATAGCGTTCGGTGAGGGCAGCAAAGCACTCTTGAACTTTGCACAAGTCGCTCCCGTTTATCAGCCCGGCCATACTCACGCAGATACGTTGAGCTTCGAGTTGAGCGTATTCGGGCAGCGAGTATTCGTTAACTCCGGCACATCGCAATACGGCGAGGACAGCGAGCGTCATCGTCAACGCAGTACCGCCGCTCATAACACCGTAGAGATCGATGGCGAAAACTCCTCGGAGGTCTGGGCCGGCTTCAGGGTCGCCCGCCGCGCCCGCGTCAGCCTGAGCACCTTCGAGAGCACCGGTGAATCCGTTCGCATCGTTTGCTCACATGACGGCTACCAGCGCCTGAAGGGCAAGAACCTTCACACGCGGGAGTGGAACGCCACCAGGAACACGCTACAGATCAACGATTCGGTAACGGGCGCCTTTGACAAGTCGATCGCAAGATTCCACCTGCACCCCGAGGCGTCAGTGACTCAGAATGACAACGGCCTGACAATCACCCTGGCTTCTGGAGAGACAGTCTCTGTCTCCATCTCGGGCGCGGCATGCATCAGCATTGCGAACACAACCTGGCACCCGGAGTTCGGCAAGTCCGTGGCGAACCAATGCATCGTTGTCGAACTATCGTCAGACACACTTATTACCCGCGTAACGTGGTGAGGCTTATTTGAAACTTTTAGTCCTGAGTTTTTATTATCAGCCGGATCTGTCCGCCGGCTCATTCCGCACCACGGCACTGGTAAAGGCATTGCTGGATAAATTGCCGGCTGATGCCCATATCGAACTGATCACGACACTGCCCAATCGCTACAGCTCATTCAGCAGCGAAGCGCCCGAGCTTGAAGAACATCCGCGCCTGACCATACGCCGTATCGCCCTGCCCGCTCACAAAAGCGGGATGGTCGATCAGGCAAAAGCGTTTCTGGTCTACGCCAGACATGTGCGCAACTTCGCTCGCGGCAAGCACTACGACCTTGTTTATGCAACGTCTTCACGCCTGATGACCGCAACACTTGGAGCCGTCATTGCCCGCAGCAAGAAAACACCACTGTACCTCGACATCCGTGACATTTTCGTGGACACCATCAAGGACGTTCTATCCGGGAAGATGGTGCGGTTCATCAAACCGATCCTCTCGTTGCTCGAACGCTTCACGATAAAGTCGGCGCGCAAAGTCAACCTGGTCTCAGCAGGCTTTCTTCCTTACTTCAAATCCAGATACCCGGACCAGAAGTATTCGCTGTTTACCAACGGTATCGATGACGAATTCCTCAACCTGCCGATTGTGAACACCGAAGACAACCAGGACCGCATTCTGGATGTGGTGTACGCAGGAAACTTCGGGGAAGGTCAGGGCCTTCACAACATCATCCCTCAACTGGCAAAACGCCTTGAAGGAAAGGTGCGATTCAAGGTAATCGGTGATGGCGGCCGACTGGCTGCATTGAAAGACGCCATCAATGCGTCCAAGTGCAACAATGTCGACCTGCTGAGCCCGGTCAAACGCGACGAACTGATCGGCGTCTACCAATCAGCGGACATATTGTTTCTGCACCTGAATGACTACGATGCATTTCGTAAAGTATTGCCGTCCAAGCTGTTCGAATATGCTGCCCTGGGAAAACCGATCTGGGCGGGCATTGCAGGCTACGCGGCAGAGTTTGTGACCGAGCACATCGAAAATGCATCGGTATTTGCACCTTGTGATGTCGATGCGGCGGTCGAATCCTTCGAAAGACTGACGATCTCCACGACCCCACGCGCGGCCTTTATCGATCGGTTCTCCAGAGCGAATATCATGCGCGACATGGCTGTAGATGTAATCTCCACATCGGAAGTTTCCTGATCATGCGAATTCTACTTACAGGCGCAACGGGCTTTGTGGGACGCGGCCTGACACCTCTGCTGCTGGAGCAGGGTCATGAGGTTACCGCTGCCGTTCGCAAAAACTCGAATGAGCTCGACTCCCGTGCAACTCAGGCGCTGATCAGCGATCTGTCCAGCGAGCAGAACTGGATGTCGGTGCTGAGCGGACATGATGTCGTCATCCATTCGGCTGCCCGCGTGCATGTCATGAGCGACGAGTCATCCGACCCTCTTGCCGAATACCGCAAGACCAATGTCGAGGGCACGTTGAATCTCGCCCGGCAATCGGCTGAAGCAGGCATCCGAAGATTCATCTTCATCAGCTCAGTGAAAGTCAACGGCGAGAGCACAACCCCAGGCAACCCTTACAGCGCTGAAAGCCAACCTGTGCCTCTTGATCCCTATGGGATTTCAAAACTTGAGGCCGAACAGGGACTACGTGCGCTTTCCACAGAAACCGGGATGGAAGTAGTCATCATCCGTCCCGTACTGGTTTATGGGCCAGGCGTACAGGCCAACTTTCTCAGCATGATGCGCTGGCTCCACAAAGGCGTGCCGCTGCCATTCGGCGCACTTCACAACCGCCGCAGCCTCGTCGCACTGGACAATCTCACTGACCTGATTGCGACTTGCGTAGTCCATCCTGCTGCTGCGAACCAGACTTTCATGGTCAGCGATGGCGAAGACCTATCGACTACCATGCTTCTTCGGCGCATGGGCGCTGCGTTGGGCAAACCTGTCCGAATGCTGCCAATCCCCGGCTGGGTACTTGAAACCGGGGCATCGATGCTGGGCAAGCAAGCCCTGGCCCAACGACTGTGCGGTTCACTTCAGGTAGATATTGAAAAAACACGTACCCTTTTGAACTGGACCCCGCCCGTCTCTGTCGATGAGGCGCTGCGTAAAACGGCTAAACACTTTCTGGACCTGCGAATCAAATGAATATGTGGTGGTTATTACCGGCTTGCGCCGTCGTTGCACTGTTTCTGACCGGAGCCCTACGGCAATATGCGCTGGCTAAAAGCCTTATAGACGTGCCCAACGCCCGAAGCTCCCACGCCGTCCCCACCCCAAGAGGTGGCGGCGTTGCGATCGTTGTGAGCTTTCTGGTCGCACTGATATTGGCGACAAGCATGGGTGCCATCACCTTGCCGACGATGTGGGCATTGATGGGGGCAGGTGTCGGCATCGCAGTACTGGGCTTTCTGGATGATCACGGCCATATCGTCGCCCGCTGGCGCTTGCTGGGTCATTTCATTGCAGCCATTTGGGCACTTTACTGGATAGGCGGCTTACCACCCCTGACGGTCTTCGGATTCGTATTTGACCTGGGTTGGGTTGGCAATGTATTGGCCGCGTTTTATCTGGTCTGGCTGCTGAACCTGTATAACTTCATGGATGGTATTGATGGCATTGCCAGCGTCGAGGCGATTTTTGTTTGCCTGGGTGCAACGTTGCTTTATTGGCTGACGGGCAATGGTGTATTGGCCCTCCTCCCGCTTCTGCTTGCCTTCGCAGTGTCCGGTTTTTTGTATTGGAACTTCCCGACAGCTCGCATCTTCATGGGGGACGCTGGTAGCGGCTTCCTCGGGATCACTCTGGGCGTCCTCTCCCTGCAGGCTGCCTGGGCCGCACCACAATTGCTGTGGAGCTGGCTGATTCTGCTGGGCGTGTTTATCGTCGATGCAACCTGGACTTTGTTCCGCCGGCTGCTACGGGGAGAAAAAGTCTACGAAGCTCACCGTAGCCATGCTTATCAATTCGCTTCTCGAAAATACAAAAAGCACCTGCCCGTCACGCTGGGCGTTGCCGCGATCAATCTTTGCTGGCTGTTGCCGATTGCGCTATTGGTGGCTAACGGTTACCTGGACGGTCTGCTGGGGGTTCTGATTGCTTATGTGCCATTAGCAGCGCTGGCAGTGAAGTTCAATGCTGGAGGCAAGGAATAAGCCAGTGGTGATTTAGTATTTTGTTGCAGAAACAATTGAGGGGAAGCCATGGCTTCCCCTCTTTATTCTGCTCAGGAAACTTAAAAAATCTAAATCGAAGGTTTGCGCCGAGCGCGTAGAGCACGACCCAATAACAGACGTAACAGAGGACCTATGATCATACCGACCAAGAGTGCCGCCAACATTACGACAGAAGCGGGTAAATGAGGTGCTTCCCAACCGAGAAACAGCAGGGATACTGTTTGCTGATTTTCAAGTACAAATGCCAGGATTACCAGAACCAGCAGCAGTAGAAATCCTCCCAAGAGGATTCGTTTGAGATTAGTCATAAACTGCTTCCCTGGTCATATCTACTATTCATCCTCTTCCTCATTCACTCGATCCCGAAGCTCTTTGCCTGGCTTGAAATGGGGAACGAACTTTCCGTCAAGACTGACAGACTGCCCTGTCTTCGGGTTGCGGCCGACTCGCGGCGCACGATAGTGCAAGGAGAAGCTGCCAAAGCCACGGATCTCGATACGATCACCTGTGGCAAGGCACTGGGACATTTGCTCAAGCATGGTCTTGATGGCCAGCTCAACATCCTTGGATGAGAGCAGCCCCTGATGGGTGACAATTCGTTCGATCAACTCCGACTTCGTCATATTTTTCCCTTCTTTTTCAAGCAGCTAGATCAGCGCTTGAAAGGTTTTAGCACGCCCGGAAGATTTTGAACAGCCCAGGGCTTGACATATCTTTCCGCTCGCCGAAACGCCCATTTTCAGGGCATCGGATCGCATGCACGCCAACGCTCACTCACCGACAAATCACCAGCATGGTTCGAGTGACATAGCCGGCAGGATTGAAACCAAAGGGAAACTCATCCTCATCCCGCGCATCATCAGATCGCGTGATCACCTTGTAACCCGCCCCCTTGCATTCCTTGGCTGCGCGCTTCTGACACCTCTCCCAGCCCGAACCCAAGCCGGAGCAGTCAACCTCGATACCGCTGACTCCGCGCACCGCATGAGTCTTGGCGCTAGTCGTACAGCCTGCCAACACCAACATACCCAACAAAACTATAAACTTGTTCATTCACATCCTTATGCCAGGCGACTGCCCGACTACTGCGATCTTCAGACTAAGCCTAGACGCGAATAGACGATTGATCCGATTAAAGAAACAGACCGCCCGGCAAAGGAAATGGTTTCACCCGTATAACCAGAGAGCGAGGCTTACCAAATCGCAGGCACAAAAAAGGGCGACCGAAGTCGCCCTTTTTAATGATCAGACAGAACTCAGTTCTGTTTGGCCATTGCTTGACGCAGCAGTGCCGCCATGGTGGTGTCAGCTGCTTCGCCTTCCGGAGCTGCTTTCAGGCTCTGGATGGCTTCTTTCTCTTCAGCATCGTCTTTCGATTTGATCGACAGCTGGATTACGCGGCTCTTACGATCAACGCTGATGATCTTGGCTTCTACTTGCTGGCCTTCTTTCAGAACGTTGCGCGCGTCTTCAACGCGGTCACGGCTGATTTCGGAGGCTTTCAGAGTCGCTTCGATATCGTCGGCCAGAACGATGATGGCGCCTTTGGCGTCAACTTCTTTCACGGTGCCAGTAACGATTGCGCCTTTGTCGTTAACCGAGACGTACTCGGAGAACGGATCGCTTTCCAGTTGCTTGATACCCAGGGAGATACGCTCACGCTCCGGGTCAACCGACAGGATAACGGTGTCCAGCTCGTCGCCCTTCTTGAAACGACGTACGGCTTCTTCGCCCACTTCGTTCCAGGAGATGTCGGACAGGTGAACCAGACCGTCGATGCCGCCGTCCAGACCAATGAAGATACCGAAATCGGTGATCGACTTGATGGTGCCGGAGATCTTGTCGCCCTTGTTGAACTGGCCAGAGAAGTCTTCCCATGGGTTCGACTTGCACTGCTTGATGCCCAGGGAGATACGACGACGCTCTTCGTCGATGTCCAGAACCATGACTTCCACTTCGTCGCCGACTTGTACGACTTTCGAAGGGTGGATGTTCTTGTTGGTCCAGTCCATTTCCGAAACGTGTACCAGACCTTCAACGCCTTCTTCCAGCTCAGCGAAGCAGCCGTAGTCGGTCAGGTTGGTTACACGAGCGGTAACGCGAGTGCTTTCTGGGTAACGGGCTTTGATAGCAACCCATGGATCTTCGCCCAGTTGCTTCAGGCCCAGGGAAACACGATTGCGCTCGCGATCGTACTTCAGAACCTTGACGTCGATCTCGTCGCCAACATTGACGATTTCGGAAGGGTGCTTGATACGCTTCCACGCCATGTCGGTGATGTGCAGCAGGCCGTCCACGCCACCCAGATCGACGAATGCGCCGTAATCGGTGAGGTTTTTGACGATACCTTTGACTTGCTGGCCTTCCTGCAGGGATTCCAGCAGAGCTTCACGCTCGGCGGAGTTCTCGGCTTCCAGGACGCTGCGACGGGAAACGACAACGTTGTTGCGCTTCTGGTCCAGCTTGATGACCTTGAATTCCAGCTCTTTGCCTTCCAGGTGCGTGGTGTCGCGCACTGGACGGACGTCAACCAGGGAACCTGGCAGGAACGCACGGATGCCGTTAACGTCGACAGTGAAGCCGCCTTTAACCTTACCGTTGATAACGCCCTTGACCACTTCCTCGGCTGCGAAGGCTGCTTCCAGAACGATCCAGCATTCAGCGCGCTTGGCTTTTTCACGGGACAGCTTGGTTTCGCCGAAACCGTCTTCAACCGAGTCCAGAGCAACGTGAACTTCGTCACCGACGTTGATGTTCAGTTCGCCAGCGTCGTTGTAGAACTGCTCCAGAGGGATCAGTGCTTCGGACTTCAGGCCAGCGTGAACGGTTACCCAGCGAGCTTGGTAATCGATATCAACGATAACACCGGTGATGATGGAGCCTGCCTGAAGGTTCAGGGTCTTTAGGCTTTCTTCAAAGAGTTCCGCAAAGCTTTCGCTCATTTTAATTCCTGTTGATTAGGGCGAAAAATACGCCCGTCTCCACATCCCAGACGATGCGGGTCAGTTTCATTTAAAGGAAGCCACCGCAGGACTATGACTGGTCCCCTGCGGCCTTCCTGGTCACCCGGCGATATCGCGAATGGCGATCTCGCTCATGATGCGTTCCAGCACCTGATCGATGGACAACTCCGTGGAATCCAGCTGTATGGCGTCGGCCGCCGGCTTTAGCGGGGCCACCGCTCGCTGGGTATCACGCTCGTCGCGCGCACGGATCTCATCTAGCAGACTCGACAGACTAACACCCTCGACTTTGCCCTTCAACTGCAAATATCGACGGCGCGCCCGCTCCTCGGCACTGGCGGTCAGGAAAATCTTCAAGGGCGCATTCGGAAATACCACCGTGCCCATGTCGCGACCATCGGCCACCAGCCCCGGCGACTCCTGAAAAGCACGCTGGCGCTGCAGCAGCGCCTCGCGCACGGCCGGCAATGCAGCCACCTGAGAAGCGCCGGAACCGACGCTTTCAGTGCGGATGACATCGCTGACTTCGTCACCTTCCAGAATGATGCGTTGCAGTTGACCGTCGGTCGCCGCGATGAACTGCACATCCAGATGAGCGGCCAGTTTCTTCAGCAGCTCTTCATTGGTCAGGTCAACACCATGGTTGTGCGCAGCAAACGCCAGCAGGCGATACAGCGCACCGGAATCCAGCAGGTTCCAGCCCAGACGCTTGGCCAGAATCCCGGCTACGGTGCCTTTGCCCGAGCCGCTTGGCCCATCGATGGTGATGACCGGAGCAATATTGTTCACGACTGAGCCTCTTGCGCCACACGAATGCCGACCTGTGCGCACAGCGCCAGGAAGTTCGGGAACGATGTCGCGACGTTGGCGCAGTCATGGATGCGGATCGGTGCCGTGGCGCGCAGCGAGGCCACGCTGAAAGCCATCGCGATACGGTGATCGCCATGACCATGCACTTCGCCGCCGCCGATCTGGCCGCCGTCGATGATGATGCCGTCCGGGGTCGGTTCGCACTTGACGCCCAGCGCCAGCAGACCGTCCGCCATGACCTGGATACGGTCCGACTCCTTGACCCGCAGCTCTTCGGCGCCGGTCAGCACGGTACGCCCTTCGGCACAGGCCGCGGCCACGAACAGCACCGGGAATTCGTCGATCGCCAGTGGAACCAGCGCTTCCGGAATCTCGATACCCTTGAGTTTAGCCGCTCGCACGCGCAGGTCGGCAACCGGCTCGCCACCCACTTCACGCTGGTTTTCCAGGGTGATGTCGGCGCCCATCAGGCGCAGAATGTCGATCACACCGGTGCGGGTCGGGTTGATGCCGACGTGTTCGAGCACCAGCTCCGAACCTTCGGCGATCGACGCGGCCACCAGGAAGAATGCCGACGACGAGATATCGCCCGGCACTTCGATGTGGGTCGCGGTCAGCTTGCCGCCGGACTCAACCGATGCCGTGGCACCGTTGACGCTCACCGGGTAGCCGAAGCCGCGCAGCATGCGCTCGGTGTGGTCACGGGTCGGAGCCGGCTCGGTGACGGTGGTCTTGCCTTCGGCGTACAGACCCGCCAACAGCAGGCAGGATTTAACCTGGGCACTGGCCATCGGCATGGTGTAGGTCAGGCCTTTGAGTTTGTGACCGCCACGAATGGTCATCGGTGGACGACCCTCGGCAGCGGTTTCGATCACGGCACCCATTTCCCGGAGCGGGTTGGCGACGCGATTCATCGGACGCTTGGACAGCGAAGCATCACCAGTCAGGGTGCTGTCGAAGTCCTGCGCGGCCAGCAGGCCGGACAGCAGGCGCATCGAAGTGCCGGAGTTGCCCAGATAGATCGGGCCCGGCGCAGGCTTCAGGCCATGCAGGCCGACACCGTGGATGGTCACGCGGCCGTGATGCGGGCCTTCGATGACCACGCCCATGTCGCGGAACGCCTGCAAGGTCGCCAGGGCGTCTTCGCCCTCGAGGAAGCCTTCGACTTCGGTGACGCCTTCAGCCAGAGAACCGAGCATGATCGAACGGTGGGAAATCGATTTGTCACCCGGTACGCGAATCCGACCGGACAGGCGGCCACCAGGTTGAGCCAGGAAAATCAGATCGTTGGAATTCATAGCGTCCACATAGGCCCTGCGGGCCAGGATTTTACTGAAATGCTCGCGGGCAACCCGGGCGCGCGTGAAGACGCCCAACAATTGGTGCCCATCCCCTGCATCGACCGCGTCGCGCAAGGCGTCGAGGTCGCTGCGAAATGTATCGAGTGTGCGCAGGACAGCCTCGCGATTGGCGAGAAAGATGTCATGCCACATGACCGGGTCGCTTCCGGCGATTCTTGTGAAATCACGGAAACCGCCCGCAGCGTAACGGAAGATCTCAAGGTTTTCATTGCGTTTGGCCAGCGAATCGACCAGACCGAAGGCCAGCAGGTGCGGCAGATGACTGGTCGCAGCCAGCACTTCATCGTGACGCTCGACCTGCATGTGCTCAACGTCGGCACCCAGCTCGCGCCACAAGCGATCAACCACCGCCAGGGCAGCCGGATCGGTCTGCTCCAGCGGGGTCAGAATGACTTTATGACGGCGGAACAGTTCCGAGTTGGAGGCTTCCACCCCGCTCTGCTCGGAACCGGCAATCGGATGGCCCGGCACGAAACGCGCCGGCATGCCGCCGAACGCTTCGGTCGCCGCGCGCACCACATTGCCCTTGGCGCTGCCGACATCCGTCAGGATCGCCTGCCCCAGATCCATACTGGCCAGACGGGCCAGCACTTTTTCCATGGCCAGGATCGGTACCGCCAACTGGATCACGTCCGCGCCCTGGCAAGCCGCTGCCAGATCATCTTCGCAGCGATCCACCACGCCCAACTCGACCGCCAGCTTGCGCGATTGCGGATCGAGATCGACCCCGACCACTTCGCGGCACACGCCGCTTTCACGCAAACCTTTGGCAAACGAACCACCGATCAACCCCAGACCGACCACCACCAGGCGCCCGATCATAGGTGCAGCAGATTGCAGCGCAGTGACATCACCCACGAGCCAGAACCTTGCGCAGCGCTTCGAGGAAGCGGCTGTTTTCCGCCGGCAGACCGATGGTCACCCGCAGATGGTTCGGCATGCCGTAGTTGGCGACCGGACGCACGATCACGCCTTCGCGCAGCAGGCCCTGGAACACCGGAGCCGCCACCTGACCAAGGTCGACGCAGATAAAGTTGCCCTTGGACGGAATCCAGCTCAGGCCCAGCTCGCGGAAACCCGCTTCCAGCTGTTGCATGCCGGATTCATTGAGCTGACGGCTCTGCGCCAGATACTCCTCGTCCTTCAGCACCGCACACGCCGCGGCCAAAGC
This sequence comes from Pseudomonas sp. GW458-11-26-14-LB4, assembly GCF_059423925.1. Taxonomy (NCBI): domain Bacteria; kingdom Pseudomonadati; phylum Pseudomonadota; class Gammaproteobacteria; order Pseudomonadales; family Pseudomonadaceae; genus Pseudomonas; species Pseudomonas sp. GW458-11-26-14-LB4. Next base: position 122,674 of record NZ_JBWKYU010000007.1, on the reverse strand, counting down.
CAGGCTGTTGACGTTGAATGGCTGGCGTACGCGATTCAGCACGTCTGCCACCACGGGTGTGGACAAGCCGTAGCCAACGCGCAGCGCCGCCAGACCGTAGGCCTTGGAGAAGGTGCGCGAGACCAGCAGGTTCGGATAAGCCGCGAGGAAATCCAGACCATCCGGCAGATCGCTGCCTTCGGCGTATTCGATGTAGGCCTCGTCCAGCACCACCAGCACATGTTCCGGCACGTCCTGCAGGAACTCGTCCAGCGCTTCGGCGCCGAACCAGGTGCCGGTCGGGTTGTTCGGGTTGGCGATGAACACGACGCGGGTGCTGGCGTCGATGGCCGCCAGCATCGCTGGCAGGTCATGACCCCAGTCCTTGGCCGGAACGACCTTGGCCTGAGCGCCGACCGCCTGGGTCGCGATCGGGTAGACCGCGAACGCGTGCTCGCTGAACACGGCATTCAGGCCCGGCGCCAGATAGGCGCGCGCCACCAGTTCAAGAATGTCGTTGGAGCCGTTGCCCAGGGTCACCTGGTTCAGCTCGACACGGCATTGCTCGGCCAGCAGGGATTTCAGGGCAAAACCGTTGCCGTCCGGATAACGGGTCAGCTCGTCCAGCGCTTCGCGGATCGCGGCCAGCGCTTTCGGGCTGGCGCCCAACGGGTTTTCGTTGCTCGCCAGCTTGACGATGCTTGCCGGATCCAGATCCAGCTCGCGCGCCAGTTCGTCCACGGGCTTGCCCGGTACGTAGGGCGAAAGTTGTTGCACGCCCGGCTGTGCCAGAGCGAGGAAGTTGCCACTCATTGCTACCACCCCTTAAAGAACTGCTTTCGGGTAGGAACCCAGCACCTTGAGTGCTACTGCTTCCTGACTGATCTTTTCCAGTACACCTTTGATCAGCGGATCACGGTGATGACCGACGAAGTCGATGAAGAACACGTAGGTCCATTTGCCGCTGCGCGACGGACGGGTTTCGATCCGGGTCAGGTCGATCCCGTTGTCATGGAACGGCACCAGCAGCTCATGGAGCGCGCCAGGCTTGTTGCTCATGGACACGATGATCGAAGTCTTGTCGTCGCCGGTCGGTGGCACTTCCTGGTTACCGATCATCAGGAAGCGCGTGGAGTTGTCCGGGCGATCTTCGATCTTCTCGGCCAGACGGGTCAGGCCATACAGCCCGGCCGCCATGTCGCCGGCGATCGCCGCCGAGTTCCACTCACCCTTGACCCGCTTGGCCGCTTCGGCGTTGCTGGACACCGCCACGCGCTCGACATTCGGGTAATGGGCGTCCAGCCATTTGCGGCACTGGGCCAGCGACTGAGCGTGGGAATAGATGCGGCTGATGCTGTCGGTCTTGGTGTTTTCACCGACCAACAGGTGGTGGTGAATGCGCAACTCGACTTCGCCGCAGATCACCATGTCATGTTCGAGGAAGCTGTCGAGGGTGTGGTTGACCGCGCCTTCGGTGGAGTTCTCCACCGGCACCACGCCAAAGTTCACCGCACCGGCCGCCACTTCACGGAACACTTCGTCGATCGCCGCCATCGGCTTGCTGATCACCGCGTGACCGAAGTGTTTCATGGCCGCCGCCTGGGTGAAGGTGCCTTCCGGACCGAGATATGCAACTTTCAGCGGGTTCTCGAGGGCCAGGCACGAAGACATGATTTCGCGGAACAAGCGCGCCATCTCTTCGTTGCCCAACGGCCCCTTGTTGCGTTCCATCACACGCTTGAGAACCTGCGCCTCACGCTCGGGACGATAGAACACTGGCTGCTCGCCTTCGGCCAGACTGGCCATCTTGACCCGGGCAACTTCTTCGGCGCAGCGCGCGCGATCGCTGATCAGCTGGAGGATCTTCTCGTCCAGGTTATCGATGCGAACGCGCAGCGCCTTGAGCTCCTGCTCGGACATCAGGAATGCTCCTTCTCGAATTCAGCCATGTAGCCAACCAGCGCTTCCACGGCGTCCAGACCCAGAGCGTTGTAGATCGAGGCACGCATGCCGCCAACCGAGCGATGGCCCTTGAGGTTGAGCAGGCCACGGGCGTCGGCGCCAGCCAGGAACGCCTTGTCCAGGCGCTCGTCAGCCAGACGGAACGGCACGTTCATCCACGAGCGGGCGTTGACGCTGATCGGGTTGGTATAGAAGTCACTGTTGTCGATGAAGCCGTACAGGCGATCTTTCTTCGCCTTATTGCGCTGCTCCATCGCGGCGACGCCACCCTGCTCCTTCAGCCACTCGAAGACGAGGCCCGAGAGGTACCAGGAATAGGTCGCCGGGGTGTTGTACATCGAGCCGTTATCGGCCGAGACCTTGTAGTCGAGCATGGTCGGGCACGAACTGCGGGCGCGGCCCAGCAGGTCTTCACGGACAATCACTACCACCAGACCGCTCGGGCCGATGTTCTTCTGCGCGCCGGCGTAGATCAGGCCGTACTGCGACACATCGATCGGACGCGAGAGGATATCGGAGGACATGTCGACCACCAGCGGAACGTCACCAGCCTCGGGAACCCAGTCGAACTGCAGGCCGCCGATGGTTTCGTTGGACGCATAGTGCAGATAGGCCGCACCCGGAGTCAGCTTCCACTCGTTCTGGCCAGGGATGGCCAGATAGTCATAAGGCTTGGCGCTGGCGGCAACATTGACGTTGCCGAAGCGACGCGCTTCCTCGATGGCTTTCTTCGACCAGATGCCGGTTTCGACATAGTCGGCAGTGCCGTTCTCGGGCAGCAGGTTCAGCGGAATCTCGGCGAACTGTTGGCTCGCACCGCCCTGCAGGAACAGCACTTTGTAATTGGAGGGGATGGACAGCAGGTCGCGCAGGTCTTGTTCGGCCTTCTCGGCGATGGCCACGTAGTCATCGCTGCGATGGCTCATTTCCATGACCGACAGACCCTTGCCGTGCCAGTCGAGCATCTCGGACTGGGCACGCAACAGGACAGCTTCAGGCAGCGCAGCGGGACCTGCGCAGAAGTTATAGGCTCGTTTGCTCACATCCACTCTCGCTATGCAATCACGGTAGCGGACAGAGCAAACACTCTGCCCTGCTACGATTTGGTTAGTCTTGCGACTCTTCTTCGTCTGCGGCGTCCGCCTGCAGGTTGTCGACCGCATCGTCCGGTTCGGCGCCGATCACGCCCTCTTCCAGTTCGACACCTTCTTCACCTTCAAGCTCTTCACCCTCGACTTCCGACGGCTCCTGGACCCGCTCCAGACCGACCAGGGTTTCATCCTTGGCCAGCTTGATCAGGGTCACGCCCTGGGTGTTACGACCCAGGCTGGAAACTTCGTCGACACGGGTACGCACCAGCGTGCCCTGGTCGGAAATCAGCATGATCTCCTCGCCATCAAGCACCTGAACCGCACCGACCAGACGGCCGTTACGCTCGTTGCTGACCATGGCGATCACGCCCTGGCCGCCACGTTTGTACTCAGGGAACTCGGTGATCGCGGTGCGTTTGCCGTAGCCACGCTCGGAAGCGGTGAGGATCTGGCTGCCTTCTTCCGGGATCAGCATCGAAATCAGCTTCTGCCCTTCCGGCAGACGCATGCCGCGCACACCGCGGGCGGTACGGCCCATGGCACGCACGTCGGATTCCTTGAAGCGGGTGACCTTGCCGCCGTCGGAGAACAGCATTACTTCACGCTCGCCATCGGTGATGGCCGCGGAGATCAGCACGTCACCTTCGTCCAGTTCCAGCGCGATCAGACCGACGCTGCGCTGACGGCTGAAGGATTCCAGCGGGGTCTTCTTCACGGTGCCGTTGGCGGTGGCCATGAAGATGTAGTGACCTTCGGTGTATTCCTCGACCGGCAGCATGGTGGTGATGTATTCACCGTCATCCAGCGGCAGCAGGTTGACCAACGGACGACCACGGGCGGCGCGGGACGCTTCAGGGATTTCGTAGGTTTTCAGCCAGTACACCTTGCCCTTGCTGGAGAACAGCAGCAGGGTGGTGTGGCTGTTGGCGACCAGCAGGTGAGCGATGTAGTCCTCATCCTTCACGCCAGTAGCCGATTTGCCTTTACCGCCACGACGCTGGGCCTGGTACGCAGCCAGCGGCTGGGTCTTGGCATAGCCACCGTGGGAGATGGTCACGACGCGCTCTTCTTCCGGGATCATGTCGCCCAGGGTCAGGTCGAGACGGGCATCGAGAATTTCGGTGCGGCGCACGTCGCCGTATTCGGCACGGATCACTTCCAGTTCTTCGCGGATCACTTCCATCAGGCGCACGGCGCTGTTGAGGATGCGGATCAGCTCGCCGATCTGGTTGAGGATCTCTTGATACTCGGCCAGCAGCTTTTCGTGCTCCAGACCGGTCAGACGGTGCAGACGCAGCTCCAGAATGGCTTGCGCCTGTTCCGGCGACAGGAAGTACTTGCCGTCGCGCAGCCCGTATTGCGGATCGAGGTTTTCCGGACGGCACGAATCGGCACCGGCACGTTCCACCATCGCCACCACAGCCGAGGATTCCCACGGCGTGCTGACCAGCGCTTCCTTGGCTTCCGACGGCGTCGGCGAAGCCTTGATCAGGGCGATCACCGGGTCGATGTTCGACAGGGCAACGGCCTGACCTTCGAGGATGTGACCGCGCTCGCGCGCCTTGCGCAGTTCGAACACGGTACGGCGGGTAACCACTTCGCGACGGTGACGGACGAAGGCTTCCAGCAGGTCCTTGAGGTTCAGGATCCGCGGACGGCCGTCGATCAGCGCAACGATGTTGATGCCGAATACCGATTGCAGCTGGGTCTGGGCGTAGAGGTTGTTGAGGATCACCTCAGGCACTTCGCCGCGACGCAGTTCGATCACGACGCGCATACCGTCCTTGTCGGACTCGTCGCGCAGTTCGGTGATGCCTTCGAGTTTCTTCTCTTTTACCAGCTCGGCGATCTTCTCGATCAGGCGTGCCTTGTTCAGCTGGTAAGGGAGTTCGGTGATGACGATCTGCTGACGGCCACCGACCTTGTCAATGTCTTCGATGATCGAACGGGCGCGCATGTAAATGCGGCCACGGCCGGTGCGGTAGGCTTCGATGATGCCGGCGCGACCGTTGATGATCGCGGCAGTCGGGAAGTCCGGACCGGGAATGTATTGCATCAGCTCATCGACGGTCAGCTCGGGGTTGTCGATGAGGGCCAGGCAACCGTCGATGACTTCACCGAGGTTGTGCGGCGGAATGTTGGTCGCCATGCCCACGGCGATACCACTGGAGCCGTTGACCAGCAGGTTCGGAACGCGGGTCGGCATGACCGCCGGGATCAGCTCGGTGCCGTCGTAGTTCGGCACCCAGTCCACGGTTTCCTTGTGCAGGTCGGCCAGCAGCTCGTGCGCCAGCTTGGTCATGCGCACTTCGGTGTATCGCATGGCCGCGGCGTTGTCGCCGTCCACCGAACCGAAGTTGCCCTGGCCGTCGACCAGCAGGTAACGCAGGGAGAAAGGCTGCGCCATGCGGACGATGGTGTCGTACACCGCGGTATCACCGTGCGGGTGATACTTACCGATCACGTCACCGACGACACGGGCAGATTTCTTGTACGGCTTGTTGAAGTCGTTGCCCAGCTCGCTCATCGCGAACAGCACGCGACGGTGCACGGGCTTCAAGCCATCGCGCGCATCCGGCAGTGCACGGCCGACGATCACGCTCATCGCGTAGTCGAGATAGGACTGTTTCAGCTCGTCTTCGATATTGACCGGGAGGATTTCTTTGGCCAGTTCGCCCATGAGAAGCCTGATTCCTTTTTCTGGTGAAACTTCGCCATATCCATAGGGGACGCACGAAGCTCGTCGATGCAGGCCGAGTGCCATGCGCCGACTTACGACAAATCGACAAGTTGACCCTGGATTTGCGCAGTGAAGACAACCCCGTGGGACTGCCTCGGAAAACGCCGGATGTTATCACAAGAGCCGCCACGCACCTATCCCCCAGATGCGCATGGAGCATAGTTAGATGACCGATGACAGGCTTAACGGGGACGAGAGAGGCTCAGAGCTTCCCTGAATGCAAAATTCGGGGCGAAATTGCGGATGTTTATTGACTTTCAAGGCCCCATCGCGAGCAGGCTCGCTCCCGCAAGGTTCTGTGGCGATCACAAAACCTGTGGGAGCGAGCCTGCTGCGAAGAGGACAACGCGGACATCAAGCCAATCAATGCAGGCGCTTGCGGCACATCAACTGCGCCATCTTCGCAGTGTCCGGGCGCTCGACGATGCCTTTTTCGGTGACGATCGCATCGATCAGGTCCGCCGGGGTCACGTCAAACACCGGGTTGAACGCTTCGACGTCAGCCCCGACACGTTTGCCGCCAACCTCCAGCAACTCGGCGCCGTCGCGCTCCTCGATCGGGATGTCGTCACCGCTGGCCAGATTCATGTCGATGGTCGAACTCGGCGCCACCACCATGAAACGCACGCCGTGGTGCATGGCGTTGACCGCCAGTTGATAGGTGCCGATCTTGTTCGCCACATCGCCGTTGGCGGTGATCCGGTCGGCGCCGACGATCACCCAGGTCACGCCTTTGGTTTTCATGATATGCGCGGCGGCAGAGTCAGCGTTCAGGGTCACCGGAATGCCTTCGTTGGCCAGCTCCCACGCGGTCAGACGCGAGCCTTGAAGCCACGGCCGGGTTTCGTCGGCGTAGACGCGCTCGACCATGCCCTCGATGAACGCCGCGCGAATCACCCCGAGCGCCGTCCCGAAACCGCCGGTGGCCAGGGCGCCGGTGTTGCAGTGAGTGAGAATTGCCTGAGCATTGCCCTGATGCTTGCGGATCAGGTCGACGCCGAGCTGGGCCATGGTCAGGTTGGCTTCACGATCGCTTTCATGAATCGCAATGGCTTCGGCTTCCAGCGCCGCCAGCGGATCGGCGTTTTCCTTCAAGCGGTCCAGCCGGTCGTGCATGCGGTTCAACGCCCAGAACAGGTTGACCGCTGTCGGACGGGAATCGGCCAGCAACATGAAATCCTCTTCCAGCGACGCATACCAGTCGCCACCTTCGGCAATCCGGGCACGGGCCGCCAACACGATGCCGTACGCGGCACTGATGCCGATGGCCGGCGCACCGCGCACCACCATCGAACGAATTGCCTCGGCCACGCCGGCGGCGCTGGTGTAGGCGATCCAGTTTTCCTCGAACGGCAAAACGCGCTGATCCAGCAGGTGGAGCGCGCCATCACGCCAATCGATGGCCTTTACTTTCTCCGCAGCCAACAGTCGATCGCGCATCCCTCACCCCGCACTCATGAACAAAAGCCGCCGATTATAGCGATCCCCCCGCGAAGACGCTCGGGTATACTTCGCCATCCTTTACAAAAGCACTGGAACCGACCCTCGATGCCGAAACCTGCCATTGCGCTCGACTTATTATTGCTGCCGACCTGGCTGGTACCCGTCGAACCTGCAGGCGTTGTGCTCAAGGAGCATGGCCTGGGCATCCGCGACGGTCGCATCGTGTTTATCGGCCCGCGTGCCGAAGCGCTGAAGTGTAACGCCGCCGAAGTCCGCGAACTGCCGGACGTTCTGCTCAGCCCCGGCCTGATCAACGCCCACGGCCATGCGGCCATGACCCTGTTCCGTGGCCTGGCCGACGATCTGCCGCTGATGACCTGGCTGGAAAACCACATCTGGCCGGCCGAGGGCAAATGGGTCGATGAAGATTTTGTGCGTGACGGCACCGATCTGGCCATCGCCGAGCAGATAAAAGGTGGCATCACCTGTTTCTCGGACATGTACTTCTTCCCGAAGGTTGCCAGCGAGCGCGTGCACAACAGCGGAATCCGCGCGCAGATCGCGATTCCGATCCTCGACTTCCCGATTCCGGGTGCCGCCAGCGCCGATGAAGCCATTCGTCAGGGCGTCGAACTGTTCGGCGACCTGAAGCATCACGAGCGCATCAAGATCACCTTCGGCCCTCATGCACCCTACACCGTGGGCGACGAGAACCTGGAAAAAATCCGCGTGATCGCCGAAGAGCTGGACGCGTCGATCCACATGCACGTCCACGAAACCGCGTTCGAAGTGCAGCAAGCGGTCGAACAGCGCGGCGAACGCCCGCTGGCCCGCCTCGGTCGCCTCGGTCTGCTCGGCCCGCGCTTCCAGGCCGTGCACATGACCCAGATCAGCGATGACGACCTGGCGTTGCTGGTAGAAAGCAACACCAGCGTGATCCACTGCCCGGAGTCGAACCTGAAACTGGCCAGCGGCTTCTGCCCGGTGGAGCGCCTGTGGCAGGCCGGAGTCAACGTGGCGGTCGGCACCGATGGCGCCGCGAGCAACAATGACCTGGACCTGCTGGGTGAAACCCGCACTGCCGCTCTGTTGGCCAAAGCCGTCGCCGGCTCAGCCACCGCGCTGGACGCCCACCGGGCGCTGCGCATGGCCACGCTGAACGGCGCGCGAGCCTTGGGGATCGAAGCCGAGACCGGCTCGCTGGAGCTCGGCAAGGCGGCCGACATCGTCGCCTTCGACCTGTCCGGCCTGGCGCAACAACCGGTCTATGACCCGGTCTCGCAGCTTATATACGCCACCGGTCGCGACTGCGTGAAACACCTGTGGGTTGCCGGCAAGCAGTTGCTCGACGACCGGCGCCTGACCCGACTGGACGAACAACAGCTCGGCGAAACCGCCCGGGCCTGGGGCCGACGCATCAGCGGCCACACCGAATCGTAAACACCCCGGGGCAAACTCCGGGGCTACAGCCCTTTTCAAGTTTTAGAGGATTGAAATCATGAGCAACGTCGACCACGCCGAAATCGCCAAATTCGAAGCCCTGGCCCATCGTTGGTGGGACCGCGAGAGCGAGTTCAAACCGCTGCACGACATCAACCCGCTGCGGGTCAACTGGATTGACGAACGCGTCAATCTGGCCGGCAAGAAGGTCCTCGACGTCGGTTGCGGCGGCGGCATCCTCAGTGAAGCCATGGCTCAGCGCGGCGCGACCGTGACCGGCATCGACATGGGCGAAGCGCCACTGGCGGTCGCGCAACTGCATCAGCTGGAATCCGGCGTGAACGTCGAATACCGGCAGATCACCGCCGAAGCCCTGGCCGAAGAAATGCCCGAGCAGTTCGACGTCGTCACCTGCCTGGAAATGCTCGAGCACGTACCGGACCCTTCCTCGGTGATCCGCGCCTGCTTCCGCATGGTCAAGCCCGGCGGCCAGGTGTTCTTCTCCACCATCAACCGCAACCCGAAGGCGTACCTGTTCGCCATCGTCGGCGCCGAATACATCATGAAGCTGCTACCGCGCGGCACTCACGACTTCAAGAAATTCATCCGCCCGTCCGAGCTGGGCGCCTGGAGCCGCATGGCCGGCCTGACCGTCAAGGACATCATCGGCCTGACCTACAACCCGCTGACCAAGCACTACAAGCTGGCGGCGGACGTTGACGTCAACTACATGATCCAGACCCTGCGCGAGGAGTAAGCCGATGGCCATCAGAGCAGTCCTTTTCGACATGGACGGCACTCTGCTCGACACCGCGCCGGACTTCATCGCCATCTGCCAGGCGATGCGCGCGGATCGTGGCTTGCCGCCGATGAACGACAAACACATCCGCGATGAAATCTCCGGCGGCGCCAAGGCCATGGTCGCGGTGACGTTCTCGATGGATCCGGAGTCGCCGGGCTTCGAGGAATTGCGTCTGGAGTTCCTTGAGCGCTACCTCGTCGGTTGTGCCGTGCACAGCAAGCTGTTCGACGGCATGGGCGAATTGCTGGCCGACATCGAGAAAGCCCATCTGGTCTGGGGCGTGGTCACCAACAAGCCGCTGCGCTTCGCCGAGCCGATCATGCAGCAACTGGGGCTGGCCGAGCGCTCGGCCCTGCTGATCTGCCCGGATCACGTAAAGAACAGCAAGCCGGATCCCGAGATGCTGACCCTGGCCTGCAAGATGCTTGATCTGGATCCGTCGACCGTTCTGTTTATCGGCGATGATCTGCGCGATATCGAATCCGGCCGTGACGCCGGCACCAAAACCGCTGCCGTGACCTATGGCTATATCCACCCCGACGACAACCCTCGGCACTGGGGCGCGGACGTGGTGGTGGATCATCCGCTGGAGTTGCGCAAGGTGCTCGACAACGCGCTCTGCAGTTGCTGAGTGGTGCGGCAAAGCGACCATCGCTGAATTCCCGCGCATGACGCGGGAACGATCAGAAGTTAATGGATTAGAGGTTTCTTATGTTTGATTACTCCGCTCGCCCCGAATTGCTCAAGGATCGGGTCATTCTGGTCACCGGTGCCGGTCGTGGCATCGGCGCGGCTGCCGCCAAGGCCTACGCCGCCCACGGTGCAACCGTGCTGCTATTGGGCAAGACCGAAGCCAACCTGACCCAGGTCTACGACGAGATCGAAGCAGCCGGGCATCCGCAGCCGGCCGTGATCCCGTTCAACCTCGAAACCGCCCTGCCCCATCAATACGATGAGCTGGCGGCGATGATCGAGACCGAGTTCGGCCACCTCGACGGCCTGCTGCATAACGCCTCGATCATCGGCCCGCGCACGCCGATCGAGCAGTTGTCCGGTGAAAACTTCATGCGCGTCATGCAGGTCAACGTCAACGCGATGTTCATGCTGACCAGCACGCTGCTGCCGCTGCTCAAACTGTCGCAGGACGCCTCGGTGGTCTTCACCTCCAGCAGCGTCGGGCGCAAGGGCCGTGCTTACTGGGGCGCCTATGGCGTGTCGAAGTTCGCCACCGAAGGCCTGATGCAAACCCTGGCCGACGAAGTCGAAAACGTCGCCCCGGTACGCTCCAACAGCATCAACCCGGGCGCCACTCGCACCAGCATGCGCGCTCAGGCTTACCCGGGTGAAAACCCGCTGAACAACCCGACTCCGGAAGAAATCATGCCGGTCTATCTGTACCTGATGGGCCCGGACAGCACCGGTATCAATGGCCAGGCCTTCAACGCCCAGTAATGCCATACGTCGCATTTGTTGCCGTGGCGGAATACCGTCGCGGCATGCAATTGCCGCTTTGAGCACGGAAAATTCAGTCAAATAACCACCGCCCTTCTTTTCGTTAAAATCTCAAGCCATTGATCCACAACGGTTTTAATAAAATATGAACCGTATGGCACGACTTTCGCTCTACATTTCCTCAAAGCACGCCGTGTGAAGGCAGTCGGGCAAGGCCTGATTCGATAGCTGACTAATCGTCATCGGGCAGACTAAACTTACGCCAAATGTCCTACGGGACTGATGGATCAGTATGACGCGCAGCCCATAGCCGCTCTCACCCAGCCTGTAAGACAGACTTACTGCTTAGGGGCTCACGCCATATGAAATCACCCTCCCAGACCACTGCAATTGACTTCGACAATGCCAAATTGCAACGCCTGGGCTTTGGTCAGCAGCCACCTCTCCTGGCGCGACCTGCCAGCCTGGCGCAATTGCGCCAGCAAATGAGCCTGCAACTGCAAACCAGCCTTGAGCCTCAACGCATCCTCGGTCTGTTTTTCCGCGAGGTTCAGCGCCTGGTGCCGCTGGACGCCTTGACCTACGTGCACAATGGCAGTGACCTGCGCCTGGAGTTCGGTGCCCGCGGTCACCACTCGGCCAGCTACAGCCTCAGCCACGAAGGCGAGCACATGGGTGAGCTGGTGTTCCGCCGCAACCAGCGCTTCAGCGAACAGGAACTGGGCAATCTCGAATCGTTGCTGTCTGCGCTGCTGTATCCGATGCGCAATGCGCTGCTGTACCGCGCAGCAACACAAAGCGCGTTGCGTGATCCGCTGACCGGCGCCGGCAACCGCATTGCCATGGAGCAGACGCTGCTGCGGGAAATCGAGATGTCACGCCGGCACCTGCAACCGCTGTCGTTGCTGATGCTGGACATCGATCATTTCAAACAGGTCAACGACCTCCATGGTCACAGCGCCGGCGACGACGTGCTCAAAGCCGTGGCGGCATCGATCAAGGGTCAGTTGCGCAACGTCGACATGGTGTTCCGTTATGGCGGGGAAGAGTTTCTGATCCTGCTGTCCAACACCGGTCGCGATGCGGCCGCCATGGTCGGCGAGCGCCTGCGCCAGGCAGCGCAGTCCCAGGATTACTACGCAAATAACCAATTGATCGAACTGACCGTGAGCCTCGGCTGCTCGACTCTGTTGCCGGGCGAATCCGCCGACAGCCTGCTGCGCCGCGCCGACAGCGCGCTGTATGTCGCCAAGCGCGAGGGCCGCAATCGCCTGACCATGGCGGGCTGATTATTCCCGCCAACAAAAAACGGGAGCCAAGGGGCTCCCGTTTTTTTATGGATGTCGCCGAAATCAGCTCTCGACCAGCGCCCGACGTTCACGCCCGACTAACACCCGCTCCGACAGTTCGAGCTGCATGCAGCGCTCGAGGAACAGGTACATGTAGTCGTAGCTCTTGCAGATGGCCTGTCGCAGCTCAGCCTGCAGGGCTTTGCTCGGATTCAACCCGGCCAGGGTGCAGATGATCTCCAGCGCTTCCCACGGGTGGGCATCATCGTACTGGGCGTGCATCTTCAGCCATTTCATGGCCCGCTTTCGATCTTCCTCAGGGAAGGCCGCGGCGTAGACACCCGTCGAACAGACCAGCGCCGACCACTCCCCGGTCGCGCCTTCGATGGCGTAGTTGGTGGCCGCGATGGCCACGATCAGTGAATCCGCCGAACTGGTGTGCCAGCACCAGTGGCTCAGGGCGTGCAATTCCGGTGGCACTTGCTGCGCCTGCAGGTCTTCCAGGCTCACCCCATGGGCCCGGCTCCAGTGCAGCCAGTAATCGGCGTGGTTGAGTTCGACGCGAATGTTGCGCATCAACCAGCGCCGCGCCATGTCTTCACCCGGATGACGGGCGAATTTGGTCTTGGTGAGGTTCTGCGCCATGTACAACGCGAATTGCTCAACGACGGGCCAGCCCCCGATCAGGTACTGGCGCATGGTTTTGGCGCTGAGCTTGTTATCACGCATGCGCAGATAAAGTTCATGTTCGACAACCCGGCGTTTGCTCTCGCTGCAATCCTGGATCAACTGTTGCGCCCAGGCGGGATAACTTGCAGCTTCCATGAGTGGTCCGGTTCGGTTGAATGTGTCGATCACTGTTCGGCTCCTTTTGATTTGTGATTGTACGGATCGGCAAGAGACTTCAACGGAACGTGCCAGGCGCCTTGAATAACAACGGCTGCGGTCTGGCGGGCCGACTTTGCAAACTGTCACAGGTAAACAACTGCGGGCGTTCGATGACATAACCCTGAGCGTAATCCACGCCGATTTCAAGCAATGCCTGCTCGATCTGCGCTGTTTCGACAAACTCGGCAATTGTCTGCTTACCCATGACATGCCCGATGTGATTGATCACTTCGACCATTGCACGGTTAATCGGGTCGTCCAGCATATCCTTTACGAAACTCCCGTCGATCTTCAGGAAGTCTACAGGCAAATGTTTCAGATAAGCGAATGAAGACATTCCGGCACAAAAGTCATCGAGTGAGAAATAACAACCCAAGCCTTTGAGTTCATTAATAAATCTGATTGCACTCCCGAGATTTGCAATGGCACTGGTTTCTGTAATTTCAAAACAAATCATTTCAGGCGGTACGCCGTAGTTATCAAACTGTTCCCGCAGAAAGTGCAAGAACGCGTCATCTCCGATAGTAATGCCTGAAAGATTAATCGCACACATTGCCAGAGGGCCTTCGCACTCTTCGTTAATACATTGAGCAATAACCTTAAATACATTCTGCACAACCCAGCGATCCAGCGACGTCATCAAACCGTAACGTTCCGCCGCCGGTATGAAACTGTCCGGCAGGATCATCCGGCCTGCCTCATCGTGCAGACGCAACAGGATTTCGATGTGCCCGCGGGTGCCACCGGCAACCGAACCCAGTGGTGCGATTTCCTGGGCGTAGAGACAGAAGCGGTTTTCCTCCAAAGCCATATGCAGGCGTTGCACCCAAGCCATCTCGCCAAAACGCAGGGACAGTTCCGAGTCGTCGGCGTGGTAGACCTGCACCCGGTTGCGGCCCTTTTCCTTGGCCATGTAGCAAGCCATGTCGGCGGCCCGCAACGAGGCCTCGAGGGTGGTCGGGTTCTGTGCGACGTGCACCAGACCAATGCTGACGGTGGTCAGGAACGGCCGCCCCTTCCAGACGAAATGCAGGTTTTGCACGGTCTGACGCAGGCTCTCGGCGATCTTCTCGGCCGCCTCCGGTGCGCAGTTCTCCAGCAGGATGCCGAACTCGTCGCCGCCCAGCCGCGCCAGCGTGTCGCCCTCACGCAAGCCCGATTGCAGCAACGCGCAGATATGGCGCAGCAACTCATCGCCTGCCGCGTGCCCGCAGGTGTCGTTGACCAGCTTGAACTGATCCAGATCGAGGAACATCAGCGCATGTCGCCCGGCCTGCCGCGTCAGGTTGTGCAGGGCCTGTTCGAGCCGGTATTCGAACTCGCGACGGTTGGCCAGGCCGGTCAGCGCATCGTGGGTGGCCTGCCACGACAGATTGGCGATGTATTGCCGCTCCTGAGTCATGTCATGCAGCACCAGCACCGTACCGCTGACCTTGCCGGCATTGCGGATCGGCGCACCGACCAGCGTCACCGACACGGTGCTGCCGTCCAGCCGCTGGATCAGCTTCGAATGCTCGCTGCCGCCGGTGAGCTGGCCACTGAGAATGTGCTCGATCAGGGTCAAGCCCTCGCTCTGGGCATTGTCATCCAGCAGGTTGAACAGCGCCGCCAAGGGCAGACCGGCAGCCTGCTCGGCCTTCCAGTGAGTCAACGCCTCGGCGGCCGGGTTCATGTAATCGATCGCCCCGCTGACGTCGGTGGTGATCACCCCGTCGCCGATCGAGTGCAGGGTCACATGGGCCCGGTCCTTTTCCAGTTGCAGCGCTTCGGCGAAGGCATGTCGCTGCTTGAGCAGTTTGCGGGTGCGCAGCAGCGCCAGCACGATCAGGCCCAGCGCAGTGGCGAGGTTGGTGAACAGCAGCAGGCGCAGGATCATCCGCGAACCTTCACCCAAGGCATCGCTGAACGCCTTGGCGGCCGGGGTCACGCCGTCATTGATCGCAAAGATCCGGTCTTTCCAGCGGCGGATATCGGCTTCGGTGGCGGCATTGGCGGTGATGCGCTGATGCATCTCCTGCGCCACGCCGTCGAGTTCCACCAGATAGGCGTCGCCCAGCGTCCAGCGGTCGATGGCGGTTTCCAGATAACTGAAGTGACGAAAGTTCAGGTACAGCCAGATCAGACTGGAAACGTCGTCCGGATGGTTACCGCCCTTGAGAATGCCCTCACGCGCCGCTTGCAGGTCGGGCGGTTGCTTGTCCAGCGCCAGGCGCAATTGATGGCCGCCCTGAGGCACGGCAATGGCGTTCTGGTATTTAAGGTAAATCGCCTCGTCGCGACTGTCCGCGTAGAGATTGAGGTAATAGATCGCGTCTTTCTGGCCCTTGGACCAAAGGCTTTCACCAGCGACATAGCCGCGAACGGCCGACAGGACGTAAAGACTCACGCCCCCCAACAAGGCTTGAAACAACACGACGGCGATAAATGGCCAGACGATGCCCAGCAACCGAGGCGTTCCGAGAGTCCGCTTTTGCTTCATGGAGTTCCTTGCGTGGTCACTGCCTGATTGTCCGTCTCTATCAGACCAACCCCCAAAGACTAGGAGGCGTTCGGGGTTCCGGCAAGCGGCGGATCCGCCTCAGTTCAGGACAAACGCCGGATAGACATATGTACAGCCACGGTCGCTGGCGGCATCGATCTACTGGGCACTTCAGGCATCCAACCCTCTGTAACGGGAATGCCTTCACAAGGAGTGTGATATGCCCTCGACGTTTTCAGCTTCAACCGACTTATCGACAACCGCAGAAACCAGCGCCATCGAGGCGCTTGGACTGGATACCGGCCCGGATATCGAATCCCTGATTCCCCAACCGACCGGCCGGGACCGCAAAAGGTTCAAGGCAGCCCGAGTCGCAACACCGGCTATTGCACCCGCCATGACCCTCGAACAGTACATGGCACAACGCATCAATGGACGAATGCTCGACACGGTCAAAACCTTTTTGATCGGCAAACCTTCGCTGATCCGTCATTTGAGTGGCGATATCCTGCGGCTCGCCGACACGGACGAACTGCGCGCGACCCCTTCGGTTTTCCTCCAGCGAGTACTGAATTCCCCCGAATCACTGGACCTGACAGAAAGGCTGCTGAAAAGGCTCAAATGGTTCGGTGCATCCCCGGGCGAACAGACGCCGCCGTCCGTGCGCTATCAGTTGTCATGCAAAGCCATCTGCCTGCATTTGCATGCGCTGTCTCCCGACGAGTCGCAGGAGCTCGCCGGATTCCACTGGCAAGACCCTGCTCACTGGGGCAAAAGCTACCAGACCCTGCGCCGCGATTTCGAACAGCATTTGCTGCGAACCCGACGGGTTGCCACTACCAAAGAGGCGATCCTGCTGGCCCAGATGTTTCAACATCGCCTGTCGAAAGACTTTGCCGTGCGCGATATCCCGCCCGAGCTTCGTTACAAGACGTCGATCGTGTGGGTGAACTTCATGCACGGCGTGCTGCTGGCCGAGGTGCTTGGCCTGGATCAGTCGCAACCCTTGTCTTTCCAGCAACTGGTCAGTTTGCCTCTGGAACGCAGTACTGGCGCCTCCCCCGCAGAGCTGGAAACAATTGCACGACTGCGAATAGGCCCCGCCCTTGAATGGGCGGTGTGCACTGGCGTCATCCCGGCGCGAGCGGCATCCGGTCACGATCAGGAAGACATCAAGCGAGCGCTGACTGCACTGGAAGAACAAAGCGAAAACCTGAACAAGGCCGTGATGACGCTGGATTCAACCCCGCCTGACCGGATACAGATGGCCAGGGAGGTGCTGGCTGACCGGTTCAGTGGTTTTACATTCAACAAGGACGGACGCAAGTTGATGTCTGCCGATCCGAGCCATAGTCATTCAAGAGCACCACTGGACCAGAAGAATCAGCAGGGCCACGACTTTCTGGATGTCTATGCAGACGGCCAACTCGATGGCGAAAAGCGATGGATTGTCTCCATGCCCGACGGCAAAACGCGATCCACCACAGCACTCCGGCTGGATGAGCAGCGCGTCCTCTACGCCGAGCGTGAAAACTCGCGGGGTGGTTATGAACGGGTAAATGCAGATGACTACAGCTGGGCCGGCAAATCCTTGCCGGATATCAATGCGCAGTTTGAAAGCGCCTTCAACCAATATCTGGCGACGATCAGGCCGCCCTATCAGACCTTGATCGCCAGCTTGCTGACTTCACTGCCAGCGAGCGAACGTCAGGCATTGGCAATGGGTGAAATCGAGTTGTTGGGGATGCGTCGAAAATCAGTACCCAACGAACCGCCGGATCTGACCCGGGCCAGGAAGGGCTTCGTTATAAAAGTGACCCACCAGGGAAATATTGCCTACTACGAGCTGATCCCGAGTGCCGGCGTCATTCGCCTTCGACCCACCTTGAGGTTTTCAACCGTCAATGGCGTTCGGACCGAGTTTGCCTTGCACGCCACCATCCCCGGGCAAACCTATTCACCCGAGCGTGACATCAGTACTTCGTTGCTGCTCGACTGGTCGGCCCATCTCCACGGCAGGACACCTGCCGCCCGGGGGGCCTACATCGGCTACCTCGACACCGTGGGCACTATAGCCGCAGCCTCCATGGGTACCGGGACCGATGCTGCGACGCTGACATCACGACTGGACGCACTGGCCAACTACATCGCGACAAACTACCTCTACGTTGATGAAGAACACCTGCGCCAGCAAGCCCGAGGCATGACAATCTTCGACAGCCACAGGGCGAAGATCGAGAAACGGCTGGAAGTATTCGTGACGATCATCAAAGGGTTCGTTCCTTTCTGGGGCAGTATCGAGGACCTGCTCTCCGACGATGTCAAAAGCAAAGCCCTGGGCGGAATCGGACTCCTGTTCGACCTGGCTTCGTTCCTTTGCCCGATCGGCAAATTCATCTCGGGTTCGGTGCGCCTGCTCCGCGCCGCTGCCGGCACCACTCGCATGGTCGTCAATGCAACGCTGCCGCCGTTTTCGACATTGGCCCGCCAACTCCTCACCCGCTCACTGGCAAACCTCAACCCACTGGACGGTATTCCCTCGCTGCTCAAGGGTCTGGGAAGCGGTGCCGGAAAAGGGCTGCTCTTCATCGGCGGAGTGAGCGTTGTCGGCATCAGAAAACTGACGGGAAAGGCCGATGGCTTCCGCTTGGTCCAGAATCTGCCACAAGCCATCGATCCCGGGGACTGGAAGCCGCTGACGAACGGTGATCAGCTCGCGACGGTCAACGGTATTGATGATGTACTCCTGCGCCATACAGATTCTTCGGGACTGGAACGCTTTCATCTGGTCGACCCGATGACCTCCCTGCCCTACGGCCCGCGCCTGCGCAACAACGGCAAAAATCTCACGCAAGGTCGATCCGGCTTCAAGACATTGCCCCCGAGCGAAACCCACGTCGTTGCGCAAGTTCCAGAACACGCCCATGTTCGTGAAGTGCTTGAGGTCGATGGTCGAACCACGCTGCTGATTGATGACATCCCTTATCGACCGGACGGCAACCAACTGCGCCGCGCCGACCTGATCGATGATCAGTCGCTACTCAAAGCCCTGCCCTGCAGAGTGCGGCGCATGCCGGGGTCGGACGCCTGTAAAACGAGCTATGTCACCCGCAATCCGGCCCCCACGCCAGCCAACGGCACTTACGACACGGATAAAGGCTGGGCACCCTGGTTCGGGGACAGCATTTACACCCCGGCCACAGCGGGTCGAGCGATGCTGCTCGAGTTCCTGAAAAAGAAAAGCAGACACCCGGCGGTGATAGCGTTTCAAAAAGGGATTTACGGGAGGATCAAAGTGGATATCCCCTTCGGCACCCGGAATCAGTTCGACACCTTCGAGGCCGGCGCCATCATCGTCCCCGCTATCGACGACTCAAGGCACTATGTGTTCACCCGACTGGACGCCGGATCCTTCTACATCGCCGAACTGCCCAAAGGTCAGAGCCTCACCACTCCGTTGACGCTGCGCAAGGCCAATACCCTGCCTGCCAATCTGAAGGGTGAGCTGATGACGGTGTACACCGGGTCTCTCAATGCCAACAACATGGCGAGAATCTACGGTATTCCAGCCGTAGAACGCGCCCTCGAAACCATGGAGAAAATTGCCATTCGCATTGGTGGTCATGCGAACCCGCCCGACACGCTCAAACTGCTTAAAGTCGATACCAGCCCCGGTGAAGCGGTGTTGTTCGATCATTCCACACGCATGATCGTCAACCGGCTGCCGGACGGTGCAGCATCCTGGTCACGTAGCAGGGATGCTTCAGACAGCTTTCGCCAACGAACCGCCGATATCTTCGATACGCTGTTTTGCGAGAAAACCATCAATATCCAACAAAGCGCCGACCTGAAAATCAATCGGACAATGGACAAGTTGCAGGCGCTGCTCCCGTCTCGTTTACAGGGACAGAATCCGAGAAACATCGCCTACGCCGACATCCTGACTTCAACCGGCAAGCGCGAGGTGTATGTCAGCGTTTCCGGAGCGCAAGGACTGACCGGGGAACTGCCTTTGTTCAAGCCTCCATTCGCGCCGGACAAAGTGATCATCGGCGACACCACCTACTTCAATATCGAGTTCGACCAGACCTTCAACAGAACCTCACTGGAAGTCTCGAGCAAAGGGCAATTAGTGGCGATTCCCCATACGATAAAGGACATCGACACCTACACGCCTGCGCTGACCCGTCGGCCGACCTCTCTGGACAGCGAGGCCAAACTGATCAGTGTGCTTCGCAAGAAATACCCCGAAAACCACATGATCGCTTCGGTCGACGTGGCTACAACCATGCCTCCATGCACCAGTTGTTCAGTGATCGTCAAAGAGTTTGGCTACGACGGCACGGCCAACGCACTGGAGGTGCTATGGAAATGATCTACAACCTCTGCAAATGCCCATAAAGCTTGGCGTACAACCCGCCATCGGCAATCAGTTGCTGGTGGTCGCCGTCTTCGGCCACTTGCCCGCCGTCGAACACCAGCACCCGATCCGCCTGCTTCACCGCTGACAGGCGGTGGGCGATGATCAGCGTGGTGCGGCCATGGAGAAAGCGCGCCATGGCCTGGTGCAGGTTGTATTCGGTGGCGGCGTCGAGGGCTGACGTCGCTTCGTCGAGGATCACCACTTTGGGTTCGGCGAGGATCATCCGCGCGATGGCCAGACGCTGGCGCTGACCGCCGGACAGACGCACGCCGGCGCGGCCGACGATGCTGTCCAGCCCGTCCGGCAAGGCGCGGATGGTGGGTTCGAGCTGGGCGATTTCCAGTGCCTGCCAGCAGGCTTCATCGCTGCGGGTGCGGCCCATGGTCAGGTTGGCGCGTACGGTGTCGTTGAACAGCGCCGGATGTTGCAACACCACAGCCACGTTTTCCCGGACCGTTTCCAGGCCGATTTCCTGCTGGGTCGATCCGCCGAAACGGATCGTCCCGGCCAGCGGTGTGTAAAGGCCCAGCAGCAATTGAACGAGGGTACTTTTGCCGCCGCCACTGGCGCCGACAATCGCCACTTTCTCGCCCGGCGCGATGGACAGGTTCAACTGATCCAGCACCAGGTCGTCGCCGTAACCGAAACTCAGACCCTGCACCTGAATCCCGACGGTATCGCGGCCCTTGAACGGGTCGACGCCGCCGGGGTATTGCGGCTCGTCGGCGCGGGCCAGCAGTTCGTTGATCCGCGACAGCGCACCGCCCGCCGCGTAATAGGCGTACTGCAGGTTCAGCAGTTGTTCGACCGGGCCGATCATGAACCACAGGTAGCTGAACACCGCGAGCATCTGGCCGATCGACAGGTCGGAGAACAACACCGTCAACATGGCCGCCGCGCGGAAAATATCGATGCCGAACTGGAACAGCAGACCACTGGCGCGGTTCGACGCATCGGTCTTCCACTGCGAGTTAACCGCGTAGTTGCGCACTTCCTGCGCACGCAGACCCAACCGTCCGAGGAAGAAGCCCTGCCGGTTGCCAGCGCGCACTTCCTGGATCGCATCGAGGGTTTCGCTCAGCGCCTGGGTGAAGCGCGAGGTGCTGTCGTTCTCCAGTTTCTTCAGGTGCTTGACCCGTTTGCCCAACTGCACCGTGGCGTAGATCACCAGCGGGTTGAACAGCAGGATCAGCAGCGCCAGTTTCCAGTGCATCCACATCAGGATGCTGGCGGTGCCGACCAGCGTCAGTATCGCCACCAGGAAACGGCTGAGGGTTTCGCCGACAAACTTGTCGAGGGTGTCGAGGTCGGTGACCAGGTGCGTGGTAACCGTGCCGCTACCGAGGCTTTCGTATTCGCCGAGGGAGATCCGTTTGAGTCGTTCAATCAAACGCACGCGAATGCGATAAACGATGTCCTTGGCCAGCCGCGCAAACAACCGCGCCTGCAACACGCCAAAACACAGGGCGCTGCAGCGCAAGGTCAGCGTCACCACCAGCATCAGGCCGATGTAGCCCGCCGCTTGCTGCCACATTGAGGGCAGCACGTGGTTCATGACTTTCAGCGCGGCATCGCCGTGGCCGAGCAGGACTTCGTCCACCAGCAACGGCAACAGCAGAGGAATCGGCACGCTGCACAGCGTCGCCAGTACGGCCACGCCGTTGGCGATCCACAGGGATTTTTTGTGATGAAGTGCCAGTCGCCGGACTTCAGCCCAGCTCAGCCGGTCGACACGCTTGACGGCTGGCGTGTCATCGGCCGGGTCAGACACAGGCCGCGCGCTCCAGCCATCGACCGAGCAGCGGTGACAGTTCACTGAGCGGCTGGTAGCCGTTGGTCAGCAACGCCAGTTGGCCGTTGCGTTCTGCGAGCAGGGTCGGGAATCCGGCGATGCCCAGATCCCGCACCCAACTGAAATCGGCCTGGGTCGCCTTGTGTTGATCGGCATGATCGAACAGGGCGGCAAATTCGATGCGCGGGACGCCGGCCTGCTCTGCCAGCTCCACCAGAACGCTGGCCTGGGTGACATCGCGACCTTCGGCGTAGAACGCGTGCTGGATCAACCCGACCAGTTTCCACGCGCAATCCGGCGCCAGGCTGCGCGCGGTGACGATGGCCCGGCAGGCAGGTTCGGTGTCGTAGACAAAGCCGTCCGGCAACGCGCCTTCCAGCTTGAACGGCTGGCCGGTGGCCTCGGTGACCGCCTGCCAGTGTTCGAGAATGTAGCGCCGGGTGGTGGGTTCAAGTGCTGCACCGCTGCCGGTGCGCAACCCGCCGACCACCAGGTGCAGTTCCACCCCGGCTGCCTGCGCCTGCTCCACCAATGCCTTGGCGACCGGGGCAAATCCCCAGCACCACGAACACATCGGATCCATCACATAGAGCAGGCGTGCAGACATGATTAAGCCTCGGTGGATGCTTGCTTATAGTTGTAGCCGATCGGGTGCGGCATGTTGCGCGCTTTTGCCAGTTCGATCTGTTTCTGGCGGTCGATCGCACTGCGGCGAGTCTTCTCGCTCAGGGTGTCCCAGCAGTGCGGGCAGCTGATGCCAGCCACGTAATGCTCGGAGGCGCGATCTTCAACGCTGACCGGGGTGCGGCAGGCATGGCACTGATCGTAGTCGCCTTCGCTCAGGTCATGGCGCACGGTCACGCGGTTGTCGAAGACGAAGCAGTCGCCCTGCCATTTGGTCTCTTCCTGCGGCACTTCTTCGAGGTACTTCAGGATCCCGCCCTTGAGGTGGTAAACCTCTTCGAAACCTTCGCCGAGCATGTAGCTCGAGGCTTTTTCGCAGCGAATGCCGCCGGTGCAGAACATCGCGACCTTCTTGTGCACGGCCGGATCGAAGTGTTCTTTGATGTAGTCGGGGAATTCGCGAAAACTGGTGGTTTTCGGATCGATGGCGCCTTCGAAAGTGCCGATCAAGACTTCGTAATCGTTGCGGGTGTCGATCAGCAGCACTTCCGGGTCGCTGATCAGCGCGTTCCAGTCCCGCGGTTCGACGTAGGTGCCGACCTTCTTGTTCGGGTCGACGCCTTCGACGCCCAGGGTCACGATCTCTTTCTTGAGCTTGACCTTGGTGCGATAGAACGGCTGCTCGTCGCAGTACGATTCCTTGTGATCGATATCGACCATGCGCGGATCGTTGCGCAGCCAGGCCAGCAGGCCGTCGATGCCTTCGCGGCTGCCGGAAACCGTGCCGTTGATGCCTTCTTCGGCGATCAGCAGGGTGCCTTTGATGCCGTTGTCGACCATCGCTTGCAGCAGAGGCTCGCGCAGGTTGACGTAATCTTCGAGGGTGACGAACTTGTACAGTGCCGCCACGACAATCGGTTGTGTCATGGGTATTTCTCCAGGTGGCTACCCTCGTAAAGGGTGAACCGGATGCGAAAAAAAACGCGCCGGGTGAGCGGCGCGTTGCGGATTCTAGCAAAAAACCTCAGTTCATTGCTGCAAGGCTCAATGCTTGCTGCCGCCGGCACAGGTCGGCGACGCCGGAGCGACGCCTGTCTCTGCCCATTCCTGCGGGGTGTAGGTGTGCAGCGCCAACGCATGGAACTCGCCCATCAGCTCGCCGAGCGTGCCGTAGACTTTCTGGTGGCGCTTGACCCGGTTCAGGCCTTCGAACTGCGCACTGACCACCACTGCCTTGAAGTGGGTCTGCAACCCGCGACTGTGCATGTGGCTTTCGTCCAGCACTTGCAGATGCTCAGGCTGAAGCAGCGCCAGCGTCGATTCGATGCGTTGTTGCATGGTCATCACGAACTCCGCTTACTTCTTCTTGGCCGGCGCTGCGCCTTTCGGTGCCAGCTCGTTGGTCATGTCGTCCAGCAGCTTGTTGACCACCGGTACGGCGCTTTCCAGTTTGGCCTGGGTCATCTGGGCCGATTGCTGGGTCAGCTGCGGCATTTTTTCCAGGACTTTCTTGCCCAGTGGCGACTGGTAGAACGCAACCAGGTCTTTCAGCTCGGATTCGCTGAAGTTGCTGGTGTAGAGCTTGACCATGTCCGGTTTCAGCTTGTTCCAGCCAATGGCCTGGTCCAGAGCGGCGTTGGCCTTGGCCTGATAGGTATCCAGGACGGCTTTCTTGGATTCCGGCGCCTTGGTCTGTTCAAAACGCTGGGCGAACATCTGCTGAACCTGCATGTACACCGGAGTGCCCAGCTTGTCAGCGTGCGCCAGGGTCAGGAAAGCTTCGGCACTGGCGTTGTGGCTGGCGGTATCGGCAAGCACCTGGCCGCTGGCGCAAACCAGGGCAACCGCGGTGCAGATGGCACGAAGACGAGTCATCGAGTTTCCTTTTCAGCTAGGCGAGGTAAAACCCCAAGGGCAACCATTCTGCGCCTGAATAACGCTGCGGCTCAACCCCCGGGCCTTGCCGTGCTTGATTGGCGGGGATTTGCCGGTCAACAATCGACCGGATGGAACCACCCGGGCCGACACCGGCCTAAACTGCGCAAACAGACCAACAGGAGTGTGCACGATGAGCCGTATCGAAACCGACAGCCTGGGCCAGATCGAGGTCCCGGACGACGCTTACTGGGGCGCTCAGACGCAACGCTCGCTGATCAACTTCGCCATCGGTCAGGAACGCATGCCCTTGCCGGTACTGCACGCCCTGGCCCTGATCAAGAAAGCCGCGGCCCGGGTTAACGACCGCAACGGCGATCTGCCTGCCGACATCGCCCGCCTGATCGAACAGGCCGCCGACGAAGTGCTCGACGGCCAGCATGACGACCAGTTCCCGCTGGTGGTCTGGCAGACCGGCAGCGGCACCCAAAGCAACATGAACGCCAACGAAGTGATTGCCGGCCGCGCCAACGAACTGGCCGGCAACCCGCGCGGCGGCAAGACGCCGGTGCACCCCAACGATCACGTCAACCGCTCGCAGAGCTCCAACGACTGCTTCCCCACCGCCATGAGCATCGCCACTGCGCAAGCGGTGCAGACCCAACTGTTGCCGGCGATCGCCGAGCTGTCGGGCGGCCTGGCCGAACTGTCGGCGCGACACATGAAACTGGTGAAAACCGGTCGCACCCACATGATGGACGCCACGCCGATCACCTTCGGCCAGGAGATTTCCGGTTTCATAGCGCAGCTGGATTACGCCGAACGGGCAATTCGCGCGGCGCTGCCGGCAGTCTGCGAACTGGCGCAGGGCGGCACCGCGGTCGGCACCGGGCTCAACTCGCCGCACGGTTTCGGCGAAGCGATTGCCGCTGAACTGGCGGCGTTGTCCGGCCTGCCGTTCGTCACCGCACCGAACAAGTTCGCCGCCCTCGCCGGCCATGAGCCACTGACTACGCTGTCCGGTGCCCTGAAAACCCTCGCCGTGGCGCTGATGAAAATCGCCAACGACCTGCGTCTGCTGGGTTCCGGTCCGCGTGCCGGTTTTGCCGAAGTGCGCCTGCCGGCCAACGAACCGGGCAGTTCGATTATGCCCGGCAAGGTCAACCCGACCCAGTGCGAGGCGTTGTCGATGCTCGCCTGTCAGGTGCTGGGCAACGATGTGGCGATCGGCATCGCCGCCAGTCAGGGTCACCTGCAACTGAACGTGTTCAAACCGGTGATCATCCATAACCTGCTGCAATCGATCCGCCTGCTGGCCGATGGCTGCAGCAATTTCCAGCAGCATTGCATCGCCGGGCTTGAGCCGGACGCCGAAGTCATGGCGAAACATCTGGAACGCGGCCTGATGCTGGTAACGGCGCTGAACCCGCACATCGGCTACGACAAGTCGGCGGAAATTGCCAAGAAGGCCTACAGCGAAGGCAAGACTCTGCGCGAAGCGGCGCTGGAGCTGGGTTATCTGACCGATGAAGAGTTCGATGCCTGGGTGCGGCCGGAGAACATGATCGAGGCCGGGGCCAAGGGCTGAGTCATCCCGATCCTTCCCGTGCCCGGCACGGGAAGGTCATCCGACCAACAGTTTCGCCCGCCGGGCCTTGAGCCCGGCAATCAGCGAAGGCCCGAGCGCCACCAGCGCCGAACCCAGCACCACCAGCACCGCCCCGCCATACCCCAGCAGATTGATTTGCTCGGCATGCACATATTCAGGCCACACTCCGGCCGCCACGGCCACCGCACCGAACGTCACCAACGGCGTGATCGCGAGCGTCGCGCTGACCCGCGAAGCTTCCCAATGCGCCAGCGCCTCGGCAAAGGCGCCGTAGGCGATCAGGGTATTCATGCAGCACGCCAGCAGCAGCCAGCCCTGCAACGGATTCAGCGACAGTGCTTCGAGCGGATGCACCCACGGCGTCAGCAACAAGGCGCAGAACAGGTAGATCACCATCATCACCTGCAGCGAATTCCACACCGTCAGCAATTGCTTCTGACCCAGTGCGTAAAAGGTCCAGACCGTCGACGCCAGCAGCACCAGCAACACGCCGGCGGTGTAGTCAGACAGAGAGGTGAGCAATTCAGCCAGACGCTGATTGAAGAACAGCGCGAATCCGATCAGCAGCACCGCCAGACCAATGCCCTGACCAATACTGAAGCGTTCCTTGAATACAAACAGGCTGGCGATCAGCAACATGATCGGCCCCATCTGCACCACCAGTTGCGCAGTGCCGGGGCTGAGCAGGTTCAGGCCCATCAGGTACAGCACGTAGTTGCCCACCAGCCCGAGTACCGCCATCAGCACCAGCCAGCCGCCCTTCGGCCCGAGCACCTTGCGACTCGGCAACCTTTTGGTCGCCGCCAGATAAAGGAACAGACAGCCGCCGGACACCAGCAGGCGAAACCAGGTCACCGTGACCGGGTCCATCACCACCAGCACTTGCTTGAGCTTGATCGGCAGGATTCCCCACAGAAACGCCGTCAACAACGCCAGGAACATGCCGTACACCCAACGACCCGATGAAACGTGCATGAGAACCCCAAGCGCCAGAGACAGGAGCGCTCATTCTAGGCGCACAGCCCCTGCCCGACACAGGGACAGTTGCGCTCCAGCCGCAAATGAAACTGTGCAGGTCGCAGCAGAAAATTGACGATGGGCCGTTGATCGGCCGGCCGGGCAAGGTAAGTGGTTCAGGCATAAGCTTCTTGGATCCAGCCCGGGACATCACTCACCAAGGAGACCCCGTCATGTTAGGCATGCGCGCCCAGGACACCGCCCCCGCCACGCACTTTCGCAGCGACCGCGTGTGCCGGGTCAACGGCGAACTGTATTTCAGCACCCGGGAAAACACCCTCGAAGGGCCGTTCGACAGCCACGAGAAAGCCGAGCAGGAAATCCGCGCGTACATCGCGCGGATGCAGTTGATGGATTCTGGCAGGTCGAACTAGCGTACGGCCTCAAACAACCCGGTCGCGCCCATCCCGCCGCCCACGCACATGGTCACGATCCCGTAACGCAGATTGCGCCGCTGCAACTCGCGCACCAGATGCCCGACCTGCCGTGACCCGGTCATGCCGAACGGGTGGCCGATGGAAATCGAGCCGCCGTTGACGTTGTACTTCTCGTTGTCGATTTCCAGACGGTCACGGGCGTACAGGCACTGCGAGGCGAACGCTTCGTTCAATTCCCACAGATCGATATCCGCCACCTGCAAGCCTTTGGCCTTGAGCAGCTTCGGCACCGAGAACACCGGGCCGATGCCCATTTCATCCGGTTCGCAACCGGCCACGGTGAACCCACGGAAAAACGCCTTAGGCTTGAGCCCCAGTTGCAGGGCCTTTTCCAGGCTCATCACCAGCGTCATCGAGGCGCCGTCGGACAACTGCGACGAGTTGCCGGCAGTCACCGAACCGTCCTCGGCGAACACCGGTTTCAACCCGGCGAGGCTTTCATAGGTGGTGTCCGGGCGATTGCAGTCGTCGCGATCGACGAGGCCGTCGAGGATCTGCACCTCCCCACTGTTCTTGTCTTCAACACGGTACTTCACCGCCATCGGCACGATTTCATCGTTGAACAGGCCGGCAGCCTGCGCCTGGGCGGTACGGATCTGACTTTGCAGCGAGTAGCGATCCTGCGCCTCGCGACTGACGCCATAACGGCGCGCCACCACTTCGGCGGTCTGGCCCATGGTGTAGTAGATGCCCGGCGTCTGTTGCTTGAGCAGCGGGTTGATCAGGTGATCGGTGTTGACACTTTTCAGCGTCAGGCTGATCGACTCGACGCCGCCGGCGACGATGATGTCGCTGCAACCCGAAGCGATCTGATTGGCGGCAATCGCAATCGCCTGCAAGCCCGAAGAACAGAAACGGTTGAGGGTCATGCCGGCGGTGCCGGTGCCCAATTGGGAGAGCACCGCCACGTTGCGGCCAATGTTGTAGCCCTGGGCACCCTCGTTGGAGCCGGCGCCGACGATGCAATCCTCGACGCTGGCCGGGTCGATGTCGTTGCGCGAGAGCAACGCATTGACGCAATGGGCCGCCATGTCATCGGGGCGGGTCTGGTTGAACTTGCCGCGAAAGGACTTGGCCAGGCCGGTCCGTACGCTGTCGACGATCACCACTTCACGCATGGCATACCTCATTGTTGCAGTCGGTTGAGAGTGGACCGAGCATAAGTCCACCCGATCGCCGACCGCGACAATCATTCACCTCGCGTATGCGGGCCCATCGGTTCAGTCCTTGTGCTTCTTGGCTCGCTTGTCGGACTTCTCGAACGCTTCTTCCAGCGCCCGGTTGATCGTGCGCAGCACCTTGACCCGGGCCCAGCGCTTGTCATTGGCCTCGACCAGGGTCCACGGCGCAATTTCGGTGCTGGTGCGGTCGACCATGTCGCCCACGGCGGCGCGATAGGCGTCCCACTTGTCGCGGTTGCGCCAGTCGTCTTCGGTGATCTTGAAGCGCTTGAACGGGATTTCTTCGCGCTCCTGGAAGCGCTCCATCTGCGTGTCCTTGTCGATGGCCAGCCAGAACTTGACCACGATCACCCCGGCATCGGCCAGTTGCTCCTCGAAGTCGTTGATTTCGCCATAGGCACGCATCCAGTCGGCGGTACTGCAAAAACCTTCGACCCGCTCCACCAGCACCCGACCGTACCACGAGCGATCAAATACGGTGAATTTGCCCCGCGCCGGAATGTGCCGCCAGAACCGCCACAGATACGGCTGCGCCCGCTCCTCTTCGGTGGGCGCGGCAATCGGCACGATGTTGTACTGACGCGGATCGAGCGCCGCCGCGACCCGGCGAATCGAACCGCCCTTGCCCGCCGCATCGTTGCCTTCGAACACCGCCACCAGCGCGTGACGACGCATGCGCTTGTCACGCATCAGCCCCGACAGTCGCGCCTGTTCGGTGATCAGTTGTTCTTCGTAGTCTTTTTTGTCCAGACGCTGGGTCAGGTCGAGGCTGTCGAGCAGGTTCAACTGATCGACGGAAGTCCCCAACGGTGCAGCGTTGACCTCATGGGGATGCACATCGGGACGCTTCAAGGCGTTTTGCAGCCCTTCGAGCAGAATCTTGCCGACCGTCAGGCTGCGGTAGTACGGGTCGACACCCTCGATGACATGCCATGGCGCGTAATCGCGACTGGTACGGCGCAACACGCGCTCGCCGTATTTGACGAACTTGTCGTAGGTCTGCGATTGCTGCCAGTCCAGCGGGCTGATGCGCCAACTGTGCAGCGGGTCATCGGCCAGGGCCTTGAGCCGCGCCTTCATCTGTTTCTTGGACAGGTGGAACCAGAACTTGAAGATCAGCGCGCCTTCATCGCAGAACATCTTTTCCATGCGCTCGGCGCCGGCAATCGCCTGATCCAGACGTGGATCCTTGAACAAGCCGTGCACCCGGCCCTGCAGCATCTGGCTGTACCAGTTGCCGAAGAAAATCCCCATCCGCCCCTTGGCCGGCAGCATCCGCCAGTAACGCCAGGCCGGTGGCCGCGCCAGCTCTTCATCGGTCTGCTGGTCGAAAGTGCGCACTTCGATCAGGCGCGGGTCCATCCACTCGTTGAGCAACTTCACCGTCTCGCCCTTCCCGGCGCCTTCGATGCCGTTGATCAAAATGATCACCGGGAAACGCTTCTGCTGCTGCAACTCGAACTGGGCTTCGAGCAAGGCTTCACGCAGGGCGGGCACGGCGGCTTCGTAGGTGTCTTTGTCGATGGCGTGACCGATTTCAGCGGATTCGAACATAAGGACGGCTCCTTCCAGGATTCAGCAAGACTAGCGGATTGGGCTCTGGCGCGGCACAGAAATTCCCGCCGGCGGCGGATTGTCCTTGAGTGATCGTCAGCAAGGCTTGCCATGGATCAAGCGCCGCCTGCGTGATCGGCTAGAATGGCCGCCTTGTCGTTGCCGAGCCTGCCATGAAACCTGTAATGCCCCACGCCCAACTCGACTGGGATGACCAGGGACGCCCGCGTTCGCGAGTGTTCGACGATGTGTATTTTTCCGACCAGTCGGGGCTGGATGAAACCCGCTACGTGTTCCTCGAACAGAACCGTCTGGCCGAGCGCTTCGCCGCGCTGACGGCGGGTGGGCGACTGGTGATCGGTGAAACCGGCTTCGGCACCGGGCTGAATTTTCTCTGCGCCTGGCAGTTGTTCGAACAGCATGCGGTGGCCGGTGCACGGCTGCATTTTGTCAGCGTCGAAAAGTTTCCGTTGAGCCCTGCCGACCTGCAACGGGCACTGGCGTTGTGGCCCGATTTGAAGCTGTTCTCCGATCAGTTGCTCAAGCATTACGTGGCAATTCATCAGGGCTTTCAGCGCATTGTTCTGGATAACGGTCGTGTGACCCTGACGCTGCTGATCGGTGATGCACTGGAGCAGTTGCCGCAACTGGACGGCCAGATCGACGCCTGGTTTCTCGACGGTTTCGCCCCGGCGAAAAACCCGGAGATGTGGACTGCCGAACTGTTCGCGGAACTGGCGAGATTGGCGGCGCCCGGTTCGACCATCAGCACGTTCACCAGCACCGGTTGGGTGCGGCGCTTGCTCAACGCCGCCGGCTTCAAGATGAAACGCACGCCGGGCATCGGCCACAAATGGGAAATCCTGCGCGGCGAATTTCTCGGCTGGCCCGACGGTGTTGCGCCACCTGCGGCGGCAAAACCGTGGTTCGCCCGCCCAACAGCGTTGACAGGTGACCGTCGAGCCCTGGTGATCGGCGCCGGTCTGGCCGGTTGTGCCACGGCAGCCAGCCTTGCAGCACGGGGCTGGCAGGTCAGTCTGCTGGAACGGCATGACGCGGTGGCCCAGGAAGCTTCGGGTAACCCGCAAGGCGTTCTGTATCTGAAACTGTCCGCCCACGGCACCGCACTGTCGCAGTTGATCGTCAGCGGTTTCGGCTACACCCGTCGCCTGCTGGAAACCCTGCAACGCGGTACCGACTGGGATGACTGCGGCGTGCTGCAACTGGCGTTCAATGAAAAGGAACGCGAGCGTCAGGCGCAACTGGCGGCGGCGTTTCCCGAAGACCTTCTGCAATGGCTCGATCAACCCGACGCTCAGGCCCGCGCCGGGATCGGTCTGGCCCATGGCGGTTTGTATTATCCCGAAGGCGGCTGGGTGCATCCGCCCGCATTGTGTCAGGCGCAAGCCGCACAACCGGGCGTCACGCTGCTCACCCATCAGGAAGCCATTGAGCTGCGCAAGCTTGACGGTCAGTGGCAGGCCTTCGACGGTGAACGACTGATCGCAACAGCCCCCGTCGTGGTGCTGGCCGGTGCTGCCGAAATCAAGCGTTTTGCCCAGAGCGCCGACCTGCCCCTCAAGCGCATTCGCGGGCAGATCACTTGCTTGGCGCTGACCACACAAAGTCAGGCGCTGAGCACGGTGGTCTGCGCCGAAGGTTACGTAGCACCGGCACGCTTTGGCGAACACACCCTCGGCGCCAGCTTCGATTTCAATAACGACGACCTGACCCCGACCACCGCCGAACACCTGGGCAATCTGGCGATGCTCGAAGAGATCTCCACGGATCTGGTGGCGCGCCTGCACATCGGCGAACCCGACGCCGACAGCCTTCAGGGTCGCGCAGCGTTCCGTTGCACCAGCCCCGACTACCTGCCGATTGTCGGCCCGCTCTCCGATCGCGAGGCCTTCACCGCGGCCTATCGCGCCTTGAGCAAGGATGCCCGGCAAGTGCCGGACACTCCGTGCCCGTGGCTGGACGGTCTGTACGTCAACAGTGGCCACGGCTCACGCGGGTTGATCACTGCACCACTGTCTGGCGAGTTGCTGGCCGCGTGGCTGGACAATGAACCGCTGCCGCTGCCAAGAGCGGTGGCCGAGGCGTGTCATCCCAACCGTTTTGCCTTGCGTGAACTGATTCGCGGGAAGGCCTGAGGGACGCCGGCCTGCACTCTGCAGGTTCGGCAAATCCCGTGATGAC
Source organism: Pseudomonas sp. GW458-11-26-14-LB4 (assembly GCF_059423925.1). Taxonomy (NCBI): domain Bacteria; kingdom Pseudomonadati; phylum Pseudomonadota; class Gammaproteobacteria; order Pseudomonadales; family Pseudomonadaceae; genus Pseudomonas; species Pseudomonas sp. GW458-11-26-14-LB4. The sequence goes on along the minus strand of NZ_JBWKYU010000007.1, from coordinate 90,395 downwards.
TGACCGCTGTTCGAGCAGCCCTACCCAAGCAGCACAACACCCTCCAACTCCTCCCTTCTGCGCCTCGCTCCCTTGCCTGCCATCGGTCGGCACATCGCGCCTTATAACTCATTGTTCTAAAACTCCGACGTCCGCGCCGGGGTCAGTCTCTGAGTACCCACCCTTTTTGGCGGGTCCCGATTGCCCCTCCCCAACGGAAAAACCGGTAAGGACTTTATGTGCGGATTAGCTGGCGAGTTACGTTTTGATCAACAACCTGCAAACCTTGCAGCCATTGAGCGAATCACCCATCACCTGGCCCCTCGCGGCCCCGACGCGTGGGGCTTCCATGCCCAGGGGCCGATTGTCCTGGGCCATCGACGCCTGAAAATCATGGACCTGTCGGACGGCTCGGCGCAGCCGATGATCGACAGCCAACTGGGCCTGTCCCTGGCCTTCAACGGCGCGATCTACAACTTCCCGGAACTGCGTGCAGAACTCGAAGCGCTCGGTTATGCGTTCTACTCCGGCGGCGACACCGAAGTGCTGCTCAAGGGTTACCACGCCTGGGGCGAAGCGCTGCTGCCGAAACTCAACGGCATGTTCGCCTTCGCCATCTGGGAGCGCGATGCCCAGCGCCTGTTCATCGCCCGCGACCGTCTCGGTGTGAAGCCGCTGTACCTGTCGCGCACCGGCCAGCGCCTGCGTTTTGCTTCGGCTCTGCCGGCGCTGCTCAAGGGCGGTGACATCAACCCGATCCTCGACCCGGTGGCGCTCAATCATTACTTGAATTTCCACGCCGTGGTGCCTGCGCCGCGCACCTTGCTGGCCGGCATCGAAAAGCTGCCGCCAGCGAGCTGGATGCGCATTGAAGCGGACGGCAGCACCGAGCAGAAAACCTGGTGGACCCTGCCCTACGGCCCACACGACGACGAGAAAAACCTGACCCTGGAAGACTGGCGCGACCGCGTGCTCGACAGCACCCGCGAAGCCGTGGCAATCCGCCAACGGGCGGCAGTGGATGTCGGCGTGCTGCTTTCCGGCGGCGTTGATTCGAGCATGCTCGTCGGCCTGCTGCGCGAAGTCGGCGTAGAGAACCTTTCGACCTTTTCCATCGGTTTCCAGGATGCCGGTGGCGAACGCGGTGACGAGTTTCAGTATTCCGATCTGATCGCCAAGCACTACGGCACTCAGCACCATCAATTGCGTATCGACGAAAAAGAAATCATCGAGCAACTGCCCGCTGCGTTCCGTGCCATGAGCGAGCCGATGGTGAGCCACGACTGCATCGCCTTCTATCTGCTGTCCCGCGAAGTGGCCAAGCACTGCAAGGTTGTACAGAGCGGCCAGGGCGCCGACGAGTTGTTCGCCGGTTATCACTGGTACCCGCAAGTCGACGGCGCGGCCGATCCGTATGCGGCCTATCGCGAGGCGTTTTTCGACCGCAGCTACGACGATTACGCCGCCACGGTGCAGCCGAAATGGCTGACCGCCAATGACGCTGCCGGTGACTTCGTGAAGGAACATTTCGCACAGCCGGGCGCCGATGCGGCGGTCGACAAGGCCCTGCGTCTGGACAGCACGGTGATGCTGGTGGACGACCCGGTCAAACGCGTCGACAACATGACCATGGCCTGGGGACTGGAAGCGCGTACGCCGTTTCTCGACTATCGACTGGTGGAATTGTCGGCCCGTGTTCCGGGCAAATTCAAACTGCCGGACGGCGGCAAGCAAGTGTTGAAAGAAGCCGCGCGACTGGTCATCCCGAGCGAAGTGATCGACCGCAAGAAAGGTTACTTCCCGGTGCCCGGCCTCAAACACTTGCAGGGCGATACCCTCAACTGGGTGCGCGAACTGCTGCTCGATCCGAGTCAGGATCGCGGCCTGTTCAACCCCGCCATGCTCGACAAACTGCTGACCGATCCACAAGGCCAGTTGACCCCGTTGCGCGGCTCCAAGCTGTGGCAACTGGCGGCTTTGAACCTGTGGCTCAGCGAACAAGGAATCTGATCGATGAAACCTCACGCCACGGCTTACAGCCAACGGCTACTACGCGGTCAGACACCGTCCTACGAACGCTTGCAGGCGCGTCTGGCCGAGGACGGCAGCGAGCCGGCCGCCGAGCCGATTGCGGTGCATTGCGGCTGGGGCCGGTTGCTGATCGGCCACACTTTTCCCGATCCGGCCAGCCTTGCCCGGGAACTGCTCAACGAACAACCGGGCGAACGCGACATTGCCTTGTACGTCGCGGCGCCGCAGCAGATTCTCGGCCTTGAGCCGACCCAACTGTTTCTCGACCCGTCCGACACCCTGCGCTTGTGGTTCAGCGATTATCGTCAGGCGACCAGGGTGTTTCGCGGCTTCCGTATTCGTCGCGCGCAAAGTGACGCGGACTGGCAGGCGATCAATCAGCTGTATCAGGCGCGCGGCATGTTGCCGATCGATGCCACCCTGCTCACCCCGCACCATCAGGGCGGCCCGGTGTACTGGCTGGCGGAAGACGACGACAGCGGCGCGGTGATCGGCAGCGTCATGGGCCTCAATCACCAGAAGGCCTACAACGACCCGGAAAACGGCAGCAGCCTGTGGTGCCTGGCGGTCGACCCGCAGTGCTCGCGTCCCGGTGTCGGTGAAGTATTGGTGCGCCATCTGATCGAGCATTTCATGAGTCGCGGTCTGAGCTACCTCGATCTGTCGGTGCTGCATGACAACCGGCAGGCGAAAAATCTCTACGCCAAACTCGGTTTTCGCAACCTGCCGACGTTCGCCATCAAGCGCAAGAACGGCATCAACCAGCCGCTGTTCCTCGGTCCGGGGCCGGAGGCGCAGTTCAACCCTTACGCGCGAATCATCGTCGAGGAAGCCCATCGACGCGGCATCGATGTGCAGGTGGATGACGCCGACTCCGGACTGTTCACCCTCAGTCATGGTGGGCGCCGGGTGCGTTGCCGTGAATCCCTGAGCGACCTGACCAGCGCCATCAGCATGAACCTGTGCCAGGACAAAAGCCTGACCCACAAAGTATTGAAAGCCGCCGGACTGAATGTGCCGTCGCAGCAGTTGGCGGGAAATGCGGACGACAATCTGGCGTTTCTCGATGAGCACCAGCGAGTGGTGGTCAAACCGCTGGATGGCGAACAGGGCCGAGGCGTGGCGGTGGATCTGCAGACCATCGAGGACGTGCAGAAGGCCATCGAAGCGGCCAGGCAGTTCGACACTCGCGTGCTGCTGGAAAGCTTTCACGAAGGCTTCGACCTGCGGATTCTGGTGATCGGTTTCGAGGTGGTTGCAGCGGCGATCCGCAGGCCGGCGGAAGTGGTCGGCGACGGTCATCATTCCATCGGCGCGTTGATTGAAGCGCAGAGCCGACGCAGACAAGCAGCCACCAGCGGCGAAAGCAAAATCCCGCTGGACCACGAAACCCAGCGAACCCTGCATGCGGCCGGTTACGACTACAGCAGCATCCTGCCGGCCGGTGAGCATCTGTTCGTGCGGCGCACGGCGAACCTGCATACCGGCGGCACGCTGGAAGACGTCACGGCGATTCTGCACCCGACCCTGGCCGAGGCTGCCGTGCGCGCGGCTCGGGCGCTGGAGATCCCGATGGTCGGCCTCGACCTGATGGTGCCGGCGGCGGATCAACCGACGTACGTGTTCATCGAAGCCAACGAACGGGCAGGGCTCGCCAACCATGAGCCGCAGCCGACGGCGGAGCGGTTTGTCGATCTGCTGTTTCCGCACAGTCAGCCGGCCGTTTGATCTCTCTTCAGCGTCATTCCCGCGTTCAACGCGCGAATGACGCCCCGCAACAGGAGTCTCCATGACCACCCAAATTCCCGAACCGGATCTGAACTACCTGCAGAAAGTCCTGCTGGAAATGCTCGCCATCCCGAGCCCGACCGGGTTCACCGACACCATCGTGCGCTACGTCGCCGAGCGTCTGGAAGAACTCGGCATTCCCTTCGAGATGACCCGTCGCGGCACGATCCGCGCCACCCTTAAAGGCAAGAAAAACAGCCCCGACCGTGCGGTCTCGGCGCACCTGGACACCATCGGCGCCGCCGTGCGCGCGGTGAAGGACAACGGGCGTCTGACCCTGGCGCCGGTGGGTTGCTGGTCGAGCCGGTTCGCCGAGGGCAGTCGCGTCAGCCTGTTCACCGACAACGGCGTGATTCGCGGCAGCGTGTTGCCGTTGATGGCGTCCGGGCATGCCTTCAATACGGCCGTGGATGAGATGCCGATCAGCTGGGATCACGTCGAGCTGCGTCTGGACGCCTACTGCGCGACCCGCGCCGATTGCGATTCGCTGGGCATCAGCGTCGGCGATGTGGTGGCCTTTGACCCACTGCCGGAGTTCACCGAAAGCGGTCACATCAGCGCCCGACATCTGGACGACAAAGCCGGTGTCGCCGCGCTGCTGGCAGCACTGAAAGCCATCGTCGACAGCGGTCAGGAACTGATGATCGACTGTCATCCGCTGTTCACCATCACCGAGGAAACCGGCAGCGGCGCAGCAGCAGCGTTGCCGTGGGACGTCAGCGAATTCGTCGGCATCGACATCGCCCCGGTCGCGCCGGGCCAACACTCCAGCGAACACGCGGTGAGCGTGGCGATGCAGGATTCCGGCGGGCCGTACGACTATCACCTGTCGCGGCACCTGTTGCGTCTGGCCGGCGAGCACGAACTGCCGGTGCGCCGCGACCTGTTCCGCTATTACTTCAGCGACGCCCATTCGGCGGTCACTGCCGGTCACGACATCCGCACCGCCCTGCTCGCCTTCGGCTGCGACGCAACCCACGGCTACGAACGCACACACATCGACAGCCTGGCGGCGCTCAGTCGCCTGCTGGGGGCGTACATTTTGAGTCCACCGGTGTTCGCCAGCGATGCGCAACCGGCCACCGGGTCACTGGATCGCTTCAGTCACCAAATCGAGCACGAAACGCAGATGGAGAGCGACACCCGTGTGCCGTCGGTGGACAGCCTGGTGGGGCAACGCTCGGACGGTTGAGTCTGGCCCTCGGCGATCATTCGCCGTAGCATCCCGACATTGATTTAGCCGAGGTGCCCATGCTGATTCCCTACGACGCGCTCGAAGTCGACACCCTCACCCGCCTGATCGAGGATTTCGTCACCCGCGACGGTACCGACAACGGTGACGACACGCCGCTGGAAACCCGCGTATTGCGGGTTCGCCAGGCGCTGACCAAAGGCCAGGCGTTGATTGTTTTCGATCCGGAAAGCGAGCAATGCCAGTTGATGCTCAAGCACGACGTGCCCAAGCACCTGTTCGACTGAAAACGGTCAGCGGCCCTTGCCGCTGGCCTGTTTGCGCTGGATCCGTTCGTAGACCTCGGCGCGATGCACGCCGATCTGCTCCGGCGCTTCGACGCCGAACCGCACGCTGGAGCCGTTGACCGCCAGAACGCGCAGAGTGATGTTGTCGCCGATGGAAATCAGTTCACCGACAACACGGCTGAGTACAAGCATGGGGGTTGTCCTTCAAGGTTTGCGAGCCTCGAAGATGCGCGGGTTTCGACCGCCCTACAATGCACGCCGGGCAATTCAGTCATTCCCTACGCATCAGGTCGCGCAAGCCTTCAGACGTTTCCTTCAGGGCTGCAAGATTCAGCTCGCGGAAAACCGTGGCCCGAACAGGATCACACTCGCCCCGATCACACACAAAGCCACACCGATCCAGTCCGAACCCAGCGGCCGGATACGTTCGACCACCGCCAGCCAGCCAATCGAAGCAATGATGTAGATGCCACCATACGCGGCGTAGGCGCGACCGGCGTAGGTCGCTTCGACGCGCGTCAACAGCAGCGCGAACAGGGTCAGGCTGATCAGCGCCGGGATCACCCACAAGGCGCTCTTGCCCTGGCGCAACCACATCCAGAACGCGAAACAGCCGGCGATTTCGAACAGCGCGGCGAGGAAGAACCACAGGTAATTGAGCATGCAAAACATCTCGTCAGGGTGACTGTTGCGGCCACCCTAACGATGCGGTGAACCCCGGGCAAGTTCAGCCGTTGTTCTGTTTGGCCTTGGCGCGCATCTTTTCGGCCATCGCGGTCATTTCGTTGTACAGCAGCTGCGGATTCTTCTGTTTGAGCGCCCAGGCCATACGCCCTTGTTCGTGAGGCAGGATCATGAACTCGCCGGCCGCGACTTGCTGGTAGATGTAGTCGGCAATATCGCTGGCGGTGATCGGCGAACTTTCCAGCAACTTGCCGACCTGGGCTTTCATCGCCGGCGTCGGGCCACGGAAGGAATCCAGCAGATTGGTCTGGAAAAATGACGGGCAGACCACATGAACCCCGACTTCCTGTTGGGCCAGTTCGATCAACAGACTTTCCGACAGCGCCACTACCCCGGCCTTCGCCACGTTGTAGTTGCTCATCGCCGGGCCCTGCATCAGTGCGGCCATCGAGGCGATGTTGATGATCTTGCCCTTGCTCAGTTCCAGCAGCGGCAGGAACGCCTTGCAGCCCTTGACCACGCCCATCAGGTTGATCGCGATCTGCCAGTCCCAGTCCTCCAGCGACAGTTCGCTGAAGAAACCGCCCGAGGCCACACCGGCGTTGTTGACGATGATGTCGATGCCGCCAAGTTTCACTTCGCAGGCCTGGGCGAACGCCGTTAGCTGGCTGTAATCGCGCACGTCGCAGCGCTGGATGAAGCCGTCGCCGCCAGCCTCGCGAACCAGTTTCAGGGTCTCTTGCAAACCGGGTTCGCTGACGTCGGACAAGGCCAGTTGCCAGCCTTCACGCGCCCAGCGCAGCGCGATTTCGCGACCCAGGCCTGAGCCCGCGCCAGTGATCATCATGCGATTTTGCATAGCAGACAGCCTTGTTGTTCCGGGGAAGATGCGCGGAGTGTAGCGAAGGATCCGCAGCGACCCACGCTCCATCAGATTGCTGAATGGCGAGGGCAAACCGCAACAACAAACGAAATAAGCAGGCGAGCCAAATACCTTAAAAAAACATTGAATTTTCTTTCATATGCACCAGTCGGAATTAACAAGCCGGCTGGATTTAATTCAACTTCCAGCCGCCCTTGAACACCAAGACTTAACAGACACTATCAACAAGGAAATAGACATGGGCACAATTTTAATCATTATCCTGATCCTGTTGCTGATCGGTGGTCTGCCGGTCTTCCCGCACTCCAGAAGTTGGGGTTATGGCCCATCGGGCATTATCGGCGTAGTGCTGGTAGTCCTGTTGGTGCTGTTGTTACTCGGTCGGATATGACTGTTTGACCGACAAAAAAAGAGGCCCTTCAAGGGCCTCTTTTTTATGGTGCCGACTGATCAGTCCGGCTTGCCGTTAATCACACCGGCGGTGTTGTCCATCAGGCTCTTGGTCGCCGTTTGCAGGAACGCTTCGAGCTTGAGTTTCAGCTCGGCTGTGCGCGGAGCATCCGGTACCACTTCAGCGTGCGGGTTGGCACCCAGCTCGTACTGATAGATCTTCGGTGCCATTTCCTTCTCTTTCGGCAGCACCAGGATCTGGTCGGCGGTGACGATGGCGGTGGTCTGCTCGCTGCCCGACGGCTTGATCACACCGAAACCGGTGTCACCCTGCGGCAGGTTCAGCAGATCGCGGCCCCAGCACTGATGGCGCACTTCGCCACCGAGGCGACCCATGATGGTCGGCACGATGTCGATCTGAGTGCCCACGGTGTGGTCACGGGTACCGAATTTTTCCTGGATGCCCGGTGCGATCATCAGCATCGGCACGTTGAAGCGGCCCAGGTCCATTTCGGTGATCTGACGCTCGTTGCCGAAGCCGTGGTCGCCGACGATGACGAACAGGGTTTCCTTGAAGTACGGCTCCTTGCGGGCTTTCTCGAAGAACTGGCCCAGCGCCCAGTCCGCGTAACGCATGGCGGTCAAGTGCTCGTTGAGCGTGCCACGATCCGTCACGCGCTCGACCGGCAGCGGCGTCGGCAAGGCGTACGGCGTGTGGTTGGACAGGGTCTGCAGCAGCGCGTAGAACGGCTTGCCGTTTTCCCGTGCCTTGAGCTCCACCAGACCGCGGTCGAACATGTCCTGGTCGGACACGCCCCAAGTCGGATCGGAGAACACCGGGTTCACGAAGTCGTTGCGGCCGACGAAGTTGGTCATGCCCTGGTTGCTGAAGAAACCGGACTGGTTATCCCAGGCAAAATCACCGTTGTAGACGTAGACATCGTCATAGTCACGAGCGCTGAGCAACTGCGGCAGGCCGGACAGCTTGTGGCTGCCTTCCGGGGTCTGCATCAGGTATTCGAAACCCGGCAGGTTCGGGAAACATGCCATGGTGGCGAACATGCCCTGGTGGGTGTGGGTGCCGTTGGAGAAGAAACGGTCGAACAGCAGGCCTTCCTTCGACAGCTTGTCGAGGTACGGCGTGATGTTGCCCGGCGCGCCCAGAGCACCGACCGAGTGACCGGCCATGCTTTCCATGAGGATCACGACGACGTTCTTGATCGGCAGGGTCTTGTCGGCAGGCGGCGTGTATTCACGACGCACGGCGGCGATATCGGCATCCACCAGTTTGTCGTCCGGCATCACCAGCATCTCGCGGACCACTTTCTGCGCCTGATCCTGCGGCAGCGTGGCTTTCCAGATGTTGTCGCGATCCTCGCCCATCCGGTCCTTGGCCGCCGCGATCAGCGACAGCGTGCCGTTGAGGCCGAGCTGATTGGCGAAGTTCGATTCGGTGGTATACACGTCCCCCCAACGCAGCGGCGGGCCTTGACGCAGGGTGCCGCGAGCGGCCACCACGCAGACCAGCAGGCATACTACGAAGACAACCAGACGCGCATACCATGGCGCCACTTGACGGGTGCCGACGTTGCCACCGCTGAACGGACCACGCGGACGGGTCAGACGGTCGGCGCCCTTGAACGCCAGGGTCAGGATCAGCGTGCCCACGGCCCAGGCCAGCAGATAACGCACCACCGGGAAACCGTACCAGAGCATGCTCATCACGGTTTTCGGGTCTTCCTTCACGTACTGGAACACCAGGCCGTTGAGGCGCTGGTGGAACTCGCGATAGAAGTCCATCTCCATCAGACCGAGGAACAGTGCAATGCTCGAAGCAACGGTCAGCCACAGACGGAAGAAACCGCGGGCCGCCATGGCCCGGGCACTGAACAGCGCCAGCACCAGCGGAATGCACAGGTACACCACCAGACGCACATCGAAGCGCAGGCCGTTGGCGAAGGCTTCGAGGAAGGTCGAGGCCGGGGTGTCGAGGATCATCTCGCGGTTGTAGACCAGCAGCGCGAGGCGCAGCACGGAAAACATCACCATCATGACCAGCGCGCACAGGAGCGTGTAGGCCAGATGCGATTTGACGGTCGGTTGCAGCAGGCGACTGGAAGATCGCTGCTGACTCAGGGCGTCCGGGTTTGCCATGTCGTTTTAGGACCCATTGGAAGTTGAAGTTGCAAAAATTCAGCTGCGCCCTGCCCTCTGTTGGCCATTCCAGGCCCCGGGGCTTGCGCGGAGCGCAAATGTTGCACGATCACCGGCGGCATTGCCATTGATTAGTGCCCGTTGCCGGACGCTTTCATTCAAGGCACGGCGCACCGGGACAGGTGCAGACAGCGCGGGCGAATTGTCTTGGAGACTTTGTGAAAATTTCGTCCAACGCATATCTGGAAACACAATAAACCCGGAAAACAAAACGCCCCGAGTTCTTCGGGGCGTTTACAGATGAACGCGACAGTTACTTCTCGGCGCGTTCTTTCAAGGCTTTGAGGGTGTTGAACGGTGCATCGACCACAAACTTGTTGGCGATCATCGACGGCACGCTGCCGCCCGGCTCGGTGTGAACCTGATAGGTCACTTCAACCTGGTCGCCTTTTGGTACGAACTTCCAGAAGCCTTTGACTTGAGCAACCCGCACAAAGCCCTTTTCTTCAGGCAGGTACTTCGGCACGCCTTCCAGATTACGGGTCAGGCTGCCATCGGCGCCTTCAACAGTGGTGACATGCAGAATCGAATCGCGCGGAGTCACCGGCCATGGCGTGTTGAACTGAGTGTAGGTCCAGCTCTGGTCGCCTTCGTGCTTGAGCAGTTTCTGGGTCTTGCATTCGTGAATCCAGGCGCAGGCACCGGAAACGTCTTCCTGCAAGGCGCGCAGTTTGGCGATGGTGGTCTTCATCACGGTCACGCCCTGATAAGACTTGTAGTCCGAACCCGGCACTTCGCTCAGGGAGACCTTGATGCCGTCCTCGTTCTTGGCGACTTTCCAGTCTTCAGCCTGGGCGGCCGAGGTGGCCAGCACGGCCGTCAAACCACACAACACAGCGATACGATGCAGCGAACCCATAGTCTTATTCCTTATTGTTGAAGTTCCGTTCGTTTGACACATCACGCCGCCGTCATCTGCTCCCACCAGCCGAGCAGTCTGATCGCGTCGTCCTGGCTGCTGCCGCAGACTTCGGGATCGGCCTTGAATCCTGAGCAGACCGCTGGACGTTCCGGTCGGCCGAAAATGTTGCACAGGTTATCGACCGACAACTGAACGCAGCGTTCACCGGCAGGTTTGCCATCGGGCATGCCTGGAATCGGCGAACTGATGGAAGGGGCAATGCAGCAGGCGCCACAGCCTTCACGGCATTTCATGACGACGCATTCCTCGCAGCGGGCAATGTGTTAAAGGGACGCGGAACAGGGTAACCGCTTAAACGGCTGTTTTAAATTGCCTGAACCGGGGTTTTTACGCAGAAACGAAAGTGACTGACCAGTCTCCGACAAAGCGTCTGGTCTGCGGGTCACCGATGGGGACGATTTATTGCTTGAACTCGAAATCCAGCGCCGCGCCTTCGACTTCTCGACGCTCCTCATTGCGCAGTTGCAGCTGCATTTCGTTGCTGAGCAGACGGCCGTTGAGCTGAAACCCGTTGTTCTTGTCACCGAACATTTGCGGCAGAATCGGTTCGCGTTTGGGCAGCGTCACGGAGCCAGGTGGTTTCAATTCCTGAACCATATCTTTGGGCAGGCTCAAATCGAGTTTCGCGGACGGCAACGGCGTCTTGGCCACTTCTTTTGCCGACTTCGACTTGGAAGCGACCGGTGCGCGCTTCTTGGCTGGAGCAGCCTTTTTCTGCGGTGTTTTTTTCGCTGGAACGGTTTTCTTGGCCGTGACCGGTTTTTTCGCGGTAGCGGTGGCCGGCGTCTTTTCCTGCGCCGCAGCCGCCAAAGCGCCGGGCACATGACCCATCAACAGCAAGCAGAACACGACCCAGGCGGCAGAAAATTTCGCTTTCATGAACCCAACGAAGCTAACGGCAGATAGCCATATGCTCGCCTGTTGGACGTCACATGACAAGCGCCCTCAATGTTTCAAAACCCGCCGGCCATCTCCTGGCAGAGCTGGGTCGCCAGCATCCCGAGGGTCATCAGCGCCCGTTCCGCCTCGCGATTCCACGGGATGCCGCAGTTCAACCGGATGCAGTGGTTGAACTGTTCGGTGTTGCTGAAGATCAGGCCTGGCGCAATGCTGATGCCCTGTTGCAGCGCTCGCACGTGCAATTCCTGGGTGTTGACCCGCCCTGGCAGACTGACCCATAGAATGAATCCACCGGTCGGCCGGGTCATCTGAGTGCCTTCCGGAAAATACTGCTGAACCGCCAGCTGGAATGCGCTGAGATTTTTTCGGTATTCCTGGCGGATGTACCTTAAATGCCGGTCATAGCCGCCGTTTTCCAGGTACGCCGCGATGGCCATTTGCGTGACGCTGCACGCCGAATGGGTGCTGAAAGTCTGCAAGCGCTGGATTTCCTGCTGGTACTTGCCGGCGATCATCCAGCCGATGCGCACACCGGGCGATAATGTCTTGGAAAAACTCGAGCAGTAGATCACCCGATCGAGCCGGTCGTAGGCTTTGAGTGATTTTGTGCGACCCTGTTCGAACATCAACTCGCCGTAGATGTCGTCTTCGACGATCTGGATATCGAAGTCCGAGGCCAGTCTCAGCAATTGCTTCTGCCGTTCTTCCGGCATGGTGCCGCCGAGTGGATTGCTCAGACGCGTGGTCAGCACCAGCGCCTTGATCGACCATTGGTTGGCCGCCAGTTGCAGGGCTTCGAGGCTCATGCCGGTGGCAGGATCGCTGGGAATCTCGATGACTTTCAGGCCCAGCAGGTCAGCCAGTTGCAGCAACCCGTAATACGTCGGTGATTCGGCGGCGATCAGGTCACCGGGGCGAGTCAGCACCCGCAACGACATCTGCAAGGCGTCGACGCAACCGTGGGTGATCACCACTTCCGAAGGGTCGACGACAACGCCTGCATCACGCATGCGGATCGCCACCTGTCGGCGCAGCGGCTCGAAACCCGGGCTGAACATGTAGCTGAACGCCCGAGGGCTGTGAAACCGGGTGACTTTGGCCAGTTGCTGATGCAGGGCGCGCACCGGCAGGTAATCGACACTCGGCACCGCCGCACCCAGCGGGAACACGCCTTCACGACGGGATTCGACCAGCACTTGCTGAATGATGCTGCTGCGGGTGACCAGGCCTGGCCGTTCGACCCGGGCGATGTCCGGCGTGGGCGCCGTCAGTGCGGGAGTCTGGTGCACGTAGTAACCGGACTGCGGCCGCGCGCGGATCAGGCCCTGATCCTCGAGGTTGGCGTAAGCCTGCAATACGGTGGCATGGCTGACGTTGAGCTGCGAACTCATCTTGCGCACCGAAGGCACGCGCTCGCCAGGTTGATAGACGCCACGGCGGATATCTTCGGCCAGCTGTTGAGCAATACGTTGGTAGAGCAAGAGATTGGTCATGACGCAGCACTCGATTTCACGGGCGTTTTATTCTTGTGTGAAACAATACCGGAACAGTTTGGAAGTGTACTGGGACAGTTGCCATATTAGTCAACCATACAGTGCTGTGTCGGTTAAATCTGTACTGCTTTGTGAGGTAATCGACAGACGTAAAAAAGCCCGGCGCTGCCTGACAGCCCGGGCTTTCCAGTAACGCCACCCTCAGCGGGTGGCGCCGAGCTGGCCTTTTTCGTCGGAGAACACGATTTCCACCCGACGGTTCTGCGCACGCCCACGCTCGGAAGCGTTTGCGTCCACCGGGTATTCGTCGCCGTAGCCTTCGACCTGAATGCGTTTTTCGTCGATGCCCAGATCCGTCAGCACGTCCGCTACCGACTGCGCGCGATCGCGGGACAGCTTGAGATTTTCCTGCTTGCCGCCGGTGCTATCGGTGTAGCCCTCGATGCGCACGACGCGTTTCGGGTTGAGTTGCAGAAATTGCACGATCTTCAGCACCACGCGGTTGGCCGAATTTTTCAGTTCGGCTTCGCCGGTATCGAACAGCACGTCACCCAGGGTCATCACCAGGCCACGGTCGGTCTGGGTGGTGGCCAGCGCAACGATCTGCTCTTCCAGCCATTTGCCCTGCTGTTGCACGCTCAGCAGTTTCGACTCGCGCAGGGCCAGTTGCAGGCGCTGGCGTTCAAGTTCCAGTTTCGCTGCGCGTTCTTCGTTGAGCACCTGATTGGTGTGCTCACGGGCGATTTCGCTGTAGCGCTGACTCAGGTAGGCGTAATGCACCACGTCCGAGCCGCTGCCCCAGTACGTCGACAGACGATCGGCACGGGCCAGGGACTCACCGGCGCGAATCACGTCTTTCGGCGCGATACGCAGCACGTTGGAATCTTCCTTGACCTTCTGGAAGTCGGTGCTGGCCTGCTGCAATGCGGATTCACTGTGCTGACCGGCGCAGCCGTACAGGCTGGCGCAACCGGTGAGGATCAGAGCGCCGAGGGTTTTGGACTTCAGGCTCATTGGGCATCCCCCAGTTGCTTGCGCAGTCGGACGATGCGGGTGTTGAGCACATTCACTTGCTCTTCGCTCTTCTGGGTCAACACTTTGGCTTCCGCCAGACGGGCGTCGAGTTCGGCCTGTTCGAGGCGCATCCGCGCATTCTTGTACGATTCGCCGGCCATGCTGCCCTTGGCCCGGTTGAACTTGTCTTCTGCCAGTTTCATTTCCGGCACGTCTTCAGCGGTGGCGCCCACGGCTTTGGCTTGCTCAAGGGCCTGCTCGGTCAGGCGCATTTGTTCGTTGGGTGCCGGATCGCTGGCGCAACCGGCCAGGGCCAGAACGGCCATGGCCGCGAAAAGAAGTCGATTACTCACTAAGAATCCCTACTGTTTTGGGGCGCTGACAGGTGGTTGCGGCGGCTGTTGCTGCTGCGCCTTCCAGCGCTCGATGTTGCGTTGCAGCGCGGCTTCCGTCAGGCCGGACGCGGGCAATTCTGTCATCTTTTTGGCCAGCTGTCCGCGCAACCACGGATCGTTGCAGGCCGAGTTGTGCGAAACCGCGAGGAACAGACCGGGGCGGTCGATGGGTTGTTCAAAAGCCAGCAGATCATTGGCCATGCCCAGTGCCTGCGCGGCTGCCATGCCCGAGTAGCGACCGGCGAGTACATATTCCACCTCGCCCAGCAGAAGTTTCTGAAACGCCTGGGTCAGGTTTGCCGTACGGGTCAGGGTCAATTGCTGCTCGGCGAAAGTGCCGAATGCCGGGGTCATTCGAGACTTTTCCGACAAGCCTCCTTGATGGTCCTGGAGATCCTTCGCTTCGCTGTAGACCAGAGTCGACCCCTTGCGGGTCCAAACTAGATAGTCGTTTTCCAGCAACGGCGGGTGAATGTAGTCGAGGTTTTCCAGCTCGTTGAAGGTCAGCGGCGCGTCAGCCAGCATGTCCATGCGCCCGCTGCGCACCTCGTCGAGGGCCTGGGAACGCTTGCCGGCGTACAGCAGATCGACTTTGATCCCCAGCTCTTTCGCCACCTGTTGCAACAGGTCAGCACTGGCACCGATCAGTTGTTTGGGGTTCTGCGGATCCTGCCAGAGATACGGCGGTGCATCCGGGCTGCCGGTGACGACCAGCCGCTCGCACTTGCCCGCCGCCAACGACAGGCCCGGCAACAATGCCAGCCCCAGTAACCACGAGCAGTCCAACCGACGATGCAGATCCATGGCGAAACGCTCCCACTCAAATCCGAGACAAAAAAAAGCCCGACCAAAAGGTCGGGCTCTTTATAAGTGAAGCGGCCGGATTAGACCAGCTTCTCCAACTCAGGTACGGCTTCGAACAGATCCGCCACCAGGCCGTAATCGGCCACCTGGAAGATCGGCGCTTCTTCGTCCTTGTTGATCGCAACGATCACTTTGGAGTCTTTCATACCGGCCAGGTGTTGGATCGCGCCAGAGATACCGACGGCGATGTACAGCTGTGGCGCAACGATCTTGCCGGTCTGACCGACCTGCATGTCGTTCGGTACGAAACCTGCGTCGACCGCGGCGCGGGAAGCACCAACGGCAGCGCCCAGCTTGTCGGCCAGAGCGTACAGGTGTTTGAAGTTGTCGCCGTTCTGCATGCCGCGCCCGCCGGAAACGACGATCTTGGCAGCGGTCAGTTCAGGACGATCGGACTTGGCCAGCTCTTCGCTGACGAAGCTGGAAGTGCCGGCGTTGTGAGCAGCAGCAACGGATTCAACCGAAGCGGAACCGCCTTCAGCGGCAACCGGATCGAAACCGGTGGCACGCACGGTGATCACTTTGATCGCTGCGGTCGATTGCACGGTAGCGATGGCGTTACCGGCGTAGATCGGACGCTTGAAGGTGTCAGCGCTTTCTACCGAGATGATCTCGGAGATCTGGTCAACGTCCAGCTGGGCGGCAACGCGCGGCAGGATGTTTTTGCCGTTGGAAGTAGCGGCAGCCAGGATGTGGCTGTAGCCAGCGCCCAGTTCGGCTACCAGCGGAGCAACGTTTTCCGGCAGCTGATGCGCGTAGGCAGCATTGTCAGCGTTCAGGACTTTGCTCACACCCGCGATTTTCGCGGCGGCTTCAGCCACGGCGCCAGCGCCCTGGCCTGCAACCAGAACGTGAATGTCGCCGCCGATTTTGGCAGCGGCAGCCACGGTGTTCAGGGTGGCCGGAGCCAGCACCTTGTTGTCGTGTTCGGCGATTACCAAGATAGTCATGATCAGATTACCTTCGCTTCGTTTTTCAGTTTCTCGACCAGTTCAGCCACCGACTTGACCTTGATGCCCGCGCTGCGTGCAGCCGGCGCTTCGACTTTCAGGGTCTTGTTGGTGGAGGCGGTGGAAACGCCCAAAGCGTCCGGAGTCAGCACTTCGAGAGGCTTCTTCTTGGCTTTCATGATGTTTGGAAGGGACGCGTAGCGCGGCTCGTTCAAACGCAGGTCGGTGGTGACGATCGCTGGCAGTTTCAGGGAAACGGTCTGCGCGCCGCCGTCGATTTCGCGGGTCAC
Source organism: Pseudomonas sp. GW458-11-26-14-LB4 (assembly GCF_059423925.1). Classification (NCBI taxonomy): domain Bacteria; kingdom Pseudomonadati; phylum Pseudomonadota; class Gammaproteobacteria; order Pseudomonadales; family Pseudomonadaceae; genus Pseudomonas; species Pseudomonas sp. GW458-11-26-14-LB4. Next base: position 74,119 of record NZ_JBWKYU010000007.1, on the reverse strand, counting down.
GGCAACGCTGTCGCCGGAAACTTCGACTTTCGAGGCAAAAGTGCCCTGACCGTAGCCGCTCAGTGCAGCGAGCATCTGGCCGGTCTGGTTGTTGTCGCTGTCGATGGCCTGTTTGCCCAGGATCACCAGCTGAGGCTGTTCCTTGTCGACCACGGCCTTGAGCAGCTTGGCCACGGCCAGGGAAGTCAGGTCTTCAGCGGATTCGACGAGGATGGCGCGGTCGGCACCCAGAGCCAGTGCGGTACGCAGCTGTTCCTGAGCGGTGGACGGGCCGATGGAGACGACGACGATTTCAGTCGCAACGCCTTTTTCTTTCAGGCGTACGGCTTCTTCCACTGCGATTTCGCAGAACGGGTTCATCGACATCTTGACGTTGGCGAGGTCTACGCCGGAATTGTCCGCCTTGACGCGAACCTTGACGTTGTAATCCACAACGCGTTTGACAGCTACAAGAACCTTCATGGATTCCTCGTTACTCTCCGGTGAAAAGAAAGTCGCCTAGGCGAACCTGGCGGTTGATGCTCATCGGGCACAAGGGCACCTCTAAAAACGCCGGCTGAGCGGGATGACCGTTCGTCAGTCGTGACCGACGAGTCATGCCGCTTCGCGGTGTGTAAACTGCGCGCCGAACCTGCGCTGCGCATCACCGGTTACCGCCTACGCCCTGTCTTTAGAGGTGCTCTTGAAACCACCATTCAGCCTACGGCGAGCGCAAAACCGCCCGTATCTTGACCGGAACGCCCATTCTGGTCAATACGCCAAAATGCCCTGTCATAAGCCGCGCTTCTTTGATTTCTCTGGGCTGGAGCCGATTCAAACAAACGTTTGTATTGGACGCTAAGAGTGGTGTAGATATAATGCGCCGCCTAGAGAGAAAGGTGGTTTGCCCATTATTACCCTTGACGTTAACGTAAAGGCAATAACGGATACGACACCGAACCTCCAAATTAGAAAAAAAACTGTTGAGCCTTGAGTAGGAGATAGCCTGTGGAACGCGAATACATGGAATTCGACGTGGTCATCGTCGGTGCCGGCCCCGCTGGCCTGTCCGCCGCCTGCCGTCTGAAGCAGAAGGCCGCCGAAGCCGGTAAGGAAATCAGCGTCTGCGTGGTCGAAAAAGGCTCCGAAGTCGGCGCACACATCCTGTCCGGTGCCGTGTTCGAACCGCGCGCTCTGAACGAACTGTTCCCGGACTGGAAAGAACTCGGCGCCCCGCTGAACACGCCCGTCACCCGCGATGACATCTTCGTGCTGAAAAACGCCGAAAGCGCGCAAAAAATTCCTGACTTCTTTGTGCCCAAGACCATGCACAACGAAGGCAACTACATTATCTCCCTCGGCAACCTGTGCCGCTGGCTCGCTCAGCAGGCCGAAAACCTGGGCGTGGAAATCTACCCGGGCTTCGCCGCTCAGGAAGCGTTGATCGATGAAAACGGCGTGGTACGCGGGATCATCACCGGCGACCTCGGCGTCGACCGCGAAGGTCATCCGAAAGAAGGTCTGTACACCCCGGGCATGGAACTGCGTGGCAAATACACACTGTTCGCCGAAGGCTGCCGTGGCCACATCGGCAAGCAACTGATCAAGCGCTACAACCTCGACAGCGATGCCGACGCCCAGCACTACGGCATCGGCCTGAAGGAAATCTGGGAAATCGACCCGGCCAAACACCAGCCGGGCCTGGTGGTGCACACCGCCGGTTGGCCGATGGACATCATGGGCACCGAGAACACCGGCGGCTCCTTCCTCTATCACCTGGAAAACAATCAGGTGGTAGTCGGTCTGATCGTCGATCTTTCCTACAGCAACACCTACCTGTCGCCGTTCGACGAATTCCAGCGCCTCAAGCATCACCCGGTGCTCAAGCAATATCTGGAAGGCGGCAAGCGCATCAGCTACGGCGCTCGCGCAATCTGCAAGGGTGGCCTGAACTCGCTGCCGAAAATGGTCTTCAAGGGCGGCGCGCTGATCGGTTGCGATCTCGGCACCCTGAACTTCGCCAAGATCAAGGGCAGCCACACCGCGATGAAGTCCGGCATGCTCGCCGCCGAGTCCGTGGCCGACGCGCTGTTCGCTGAAAAGGACGGCACCGAAGAGCTGACCACCTACGTCGACGCGTTCAAGAAGAGCTGGCTCTACGAAGAACTGTTCGCCAGCCGCAACTTCGGCCCGGCGATCCACAAGTTCGGCGCTATCGTCGGCGGCGGTTTCAACTGGCTGGATCAGAACATCTTCGGCGGCAAACTGCCGTTCACCCTGCACGACACCAAGCCGGACTACGCCTGCCTCAAGCTCGCGGCCGACTGCAAGAAGATCGACTACCCGAAACCCGACGGCAAGATCAGTTTCGACAAGCTGAGCTCGGTGTTCATCTCCGGTACCAACCATGAAGAAGAACAGCCGTGCCACCTGAAACTGACCGACCCGACCATCCCGCTGAGCAAGAACCTGCCGCTGTATGACGAGCCGGCACAGCGCTATTGCCCGGCCGGCGTGTATGAAGTGATCACCAAGGAAGACGGCGAGAAGCGCTTCCAGATCAACGCCCAGAACTGCGTGCACTGCAAGACCTGTGACATCAAGGATCCTTCGCAGAACATCACCTGGGTGACGCCGGAAGGCGCCGGCGGCCCGACCTACCCGAACATGTAAGTCGAATTGCTGAACATCAAGGCTCCCGAAACGGGGGCCTTTTTGTTGCCCGCGATTCAGTGCATCACATCAATATTTGTGGCAGTTCAGGCAGCGCGCTCATCCCCCGGACTGCGCTCGAAATAGCGTTTGTACTCGCGGCTGAACTGCGACGTGCTCTGATACCCCACCCGATGCGCCACCTGCGCCACTCCCAGTCCCTCGGCGATCAGCAACGTCTGCGCCTTCAACAAACGTAAACGCTTCAGATACTGCACCGGCGACAGCAACGTGCTGCGTTTGAAATGCTCATGAAAGGTCGACACGCTCATGTTCGCGCAACTGGCCAATGTCTCGACATTCAACGGTTCGGTGTAGTGCGAATGCAAATGGCTGATAGAAGCCGCCACCCGGGCGAACTGCCCCTGCTGCTCCACCAGCGCCCGCAGCACATCAGCCTGAGGTCCGCGCAACGCCACGAACAATAACTCTCGTACCCGCGCCGGCCCAAGAATCTGGCATTCCAGCGGATCATGCAGACAGCGCAGCAAGCGTTCGACGCAACCGCGCATGTCATCGTCGAGCACCACCGAGGTCATCGACTCCGGGGTCTGCGCCGGAATATGCCGCCCCGGCGCCAACCCCATGGCCAGCACCAGTTCACCGAGCAGAACCCGGTCGATCGCCACCGACACACCCAGCAACGGCGCATCCGGCAACGCGTAGGTCTCGCACTCGAACGGCACCGGCAACGCCTGGATCAGATAATGCCCGGCGCCGTACTCCATGGTGCGCGGCCCCAGATACGCCAGTTTGCTGCCCTGGGCGATGATCATCAGGCTCGGCTCATAAATGTGCGGGCCACGGGCGACGTCGCAACTGGCGCGCAACACCTGCACGCCCGGCAGCCCGGTCTGGCTGTAACCATCGCGCAGTGCCAGCGGTTCGATCAGCGAAACCAGGGTGGCGTTGGCATCAAGGTGACGGGTTAATTGCATCGGGTGGCTCTTCAGAAAAAATCACGGAAAAAGGGATAAAAGCATCATCGCAGATCCTTTTGCCAATGCGACCGATCAACCCCGCATGCCGGAGGATTAGGCATGACACCCGGAGGAATCGCCATGGCCGGACGACCGGACGGCGCCCAGAATGCGCCGCCTCACCTGTCACTGCTTTTGCGAGGTTTCACATGTACACCGCCATCGGCTATGCCGCTCAAACGGCCACCACGCCCCTCGCCCCGATGAAGTTCGAACGCCGCAGCCCACGGGCCGACGACGTCGCCATCGAAATCCTGTACTGCGGCGTCTGCCACTCCGACATCCACCAGGCGCGCAACGAATGGGGCATCGCCGTTTACCCGTTGATGCCCGGCCACGAGATCGTCGGAAAAGTCACCGCCGTCGGTGCGAATGTCACTAAACACAAGGTAGGCGATCTGGTTGGCGTCGGTTGCATGGTCGACTCCTGCCGCACCTGCGAAGCCTGCCAGTCGAACCTCGAGCAATACTGCCTCGAAGGCCCGACCATGACCTATGCCACCCCGGACCGGGTCGATGGCAGCAACACCATGGGCGGTTATTCGGACAGCATTGTGGTCAGCGAACACTTCGTGGTGCGCATTCCCGAGAAGCTGGATCTGGCGGCTGCCGCACCGATTCTCTGCGCCGGCATCACCACCTACTCGCCGCTCAAGCACTACGGCGTGAAGGCCGGCGACAAGGTCGGGATTCTCGGCATGGGCGGCCTCGGCCACATGGGCATCAAGTTCGCCAAGGCCATGGGCGCTGAAGTGACGCTGTTCACCCGTTCGGCAAGCAAGGCCGAGGAAGGTCGTCGTCAGGGCGCCGATCACGTGATCGTGTCCACCGACGAACAACAGATGAAAGCGGCGGCCGGTCGTTTCGACTTCCTGCTCGACACCATCCCGGTCCAGCACGACCTCAATCCGTACCTCGACACCCTGCGCTTCGACGGCGTGCACATTCTGGTGGGCCTGATCGAACCGATCGATCCGCCGGTCCACGCCGCGAAACTGGTGCTGGGTCGTCGCGTATTGGCCGGTTCGTTGATCGGTGGCGTCGCTGAAACCCAGGAAGTGCTGGATTTCTGCGCCGAACACAACATCAGCTGCGACATCGAAATGCTCGACATCCGCCAGATCAACGAGGCCTACGCGCGGATGATCGCCGGAGATGTGAAGTATCGCTTCGTCATCGACATGGCGACTCTGAAGCTCTGATTCCTCAGACCTTCAAGCCAAGCTCCGCCGAGAGCCGGGCCGTGACCCCTTTGATCAGGGGAATCAGCTCGGCCATTTTTTCCAGCGGCATGTACGGCACGGTGCTGGCGATGCTGATGGCCGCGACGATGCGCTTGCTCGCGTCGCGGATCGGCGCCGCCACGCAGCGGATCGACGGCTCGTTGTCTTCCAGATCGAACGCATAGCCACCGGCCACGTACTCGGTCATCCGTTGCTCCAACTGCTCCCACGACTGCTGGGGATGCTGCGGCCAGAACTGACTTTTCCCACCCGCCGGCAGACTGATGTCGTACAGTCGCTGCCAGTCCTGCGGTGCGTCATCCAGCATCAGCGCCTTGCCGATCCCGGTCCGCGCCAGCGGCATGCGATGGCCGACCCGCGAGCGCATTTCCGGGCCGTTGCGCCCCGGATTCTTCAGCAAATAAAGCACCTCGTCGCCTTCACGAATGCCCAGGTGAACGGTGTCGCCGGTCAGCGCCGACAACTCGTCCAGATACGGCCCGGCCAACGTCACCAGCGGCAACTCTTCACGCGCCTGGAAACCCAGTTCGATCAGCTTCGGCCCCAGCAGATAACCGACTTGCGGCACGACCCGCAGGTAGCGCTCGTCCACCAGACAACTGGCCAGACGATGGGTGGTGCTGCGCGTGGTACCGATCAGGCGGGCAATCTCTTTGAGATCGCGGGCGCCACTGGCGACGGCCTGCACCACACCCAACCCGCGAAGCAGGGTCTGGGTGCCGGTCGGCGCGGCGTCCTTGGCGGTTTTCGGGGCGTCTTCCTGCATATCCAGCCTTTAGCGTTGAGCGAGGGAACGGGCGGCATTATGGTCGCCCGACAGGGACGACTACAACTCGATGCGCTCGACCTTGCCCACCAGCAGCACGTAGGACAAAGCACCGATCAATGCCAGAACCGCGATGTAGGTGATCGCCGGAGCGAACGAATCGCCGCTGGCGAGGAAGCCGATGACAATCGGCGTGGCAATCGCCGACAGGTTGCCGATGAAGTTGAATACCCCACCGGTCAAGCCCAGCAACCGCGCCGGCGCCAGTGTCGAGACCAGCGACCAGGTGATCGACGCCAGCCCGTTGCCGAAAAACGCCAGCGCCAGGAAGGCAATCACCAGCGGCGTCGATTCGACGAAGTTGGCGCCGATGATCGAGGTGGAAATCAACAGCCCGCCAATGATCGGCAACTTGCGCGCAAACCCGACGGTGCAACCACGACGGATCAGGAAGTCGGAAAAGAACCCGGAGCACAGCACGCCGATGAACGCGGCGAGAAACGGCAGCGACGCCAGCAGGCCGGACTTGATGAAGTCCATACCGCGATATTTCACCAGATAGGTCGGGAACCACGTCAGGAAAAACCACAGCGTCGAGTTCAGGCAGAACTGGCCGAGGTAAATGCCCCACAATTTGCGTTTGCTCAGGACGATGCCGAGATCGGTCCAGCTGAATTTCGCCTTCACCTTGGCGGTTTCGGCGGCGATATCCACCAGCCCGCCGCCCTCGCGGATCAGGTCGATTTCCGCTTCGTTGGCGCCTTTGAAATCACGCGGTTCGCGATACACCGCGTACCAGATCGCCGCCCACACGATGCCCACCGCGCCGGTCACGACAAACACCATATGCCAGCCAAATTCATGTTGCAGCCACGCCAGCACCGGGGTCAGAAACGCCAGCCCGACAAACTGCCCGGAGGTATAGAAGCCGATGGCCGTGGCCCGTTCACGCTCGGGGAACCAGGTCGTCACCACACGGCTGTTGATCGGATACGCCGGTGCTTCCAGCGCACCGACCGCCATGCGCAGCACGAACAGGGCGATAAAACTGGCCGCGAAACCGAGCATCACCGTGGCCAGCGACCACAACAGCAGCGCGACGCTATAAAGAATGCGCGGCGGCACCCGATCCACCAGCCAGCCGCCGGGGATCTGCATGGCGGCGTAGGTCCAGCCGAACGCCGAGAAGATCAGCCCGACGTGCACCGGGTCGATGCCCAGATCCGTCGTCAACGCCGGGGCGGCAATCGACAGGTTGCTGCGGTCGAGGTAGTTGATGACCACGGTGATGAACAGCAACACCATGATGAAAAATCGCTTGCGGCTGGGCGTGACTAACGTCGCTTGCCCGGTGAGGGTTTGCGGTTGCATGGGGAGCGCCTCTTCTTATGTTTATTGAGGTCGGATTTAGCAGGCGAGATCGTTCCCACGCTCTGCGTGGGAATGCCTCTATGGACGCTCTGCGTCCGCTCTTGGGACGCAGAGCGTCCAGGGCTGCATTCCCACGCGGAGCGTGGGAACGATCTCGTAGTTCTCGTAGTTCTCGTCGAGCTCACGGCAGAGAATCAGCGACTCACCACTCGGCAAAACTGCCATCGGCATGGCGCCAGATCGGGTTGCGCCAGCGGTGGCCGACCGCCGCGCGTTCGATCACGTATTCCTCGTTGATCTCGATCCCCAGGCCCGGGCCGTTGGGGATTTTCACGAAGCCCTTGTCGTAGTCGAACACCCGTGGATCCTTCACATAGTCGAGCAGGTCATTGCTCTCGTTGTAATGGATGCCCAGGCTCTGCTCCTGGATAAACGCGTTGTAACAAGCGGCGTCCAGTTGCAGACACGCCGCCAGCGCGATCGGCCCCAGCGGGCAATGCAGCGCCAGCGCCACGTCGTAGGCTTCGGCCATGTTGGCGATCTTGCGGGTCTCGGTGATGCCGCCGGCGTGGGAGGCATCCGGCTGGATGATGTCGACGTAGCCTTCGCTCAACACCCGTTTAAAGTCCCACCGCGAAAACAGCCGCTCACCGAGGGCAATCGGGGTGCTGGTCAGCGGCGCCAGTTCCTTCAACGCTTCGTAGTTTTCGCTGAGCACCGGTTCCTCGATGAACATCAGTTTGTACGGGTCGAGTTCCTTCATCAGTACCTTGGCCATGGGTTTGTGCACCCGGCCATGGAAGTCGACGCCGATACCGACATTCGGCCCCACCGCATCGCGCACGGCGGCAACGTTGGCCAGCGCCAGATCGACTTTTTCGAAGGTATCGAGAAATTGCAGCTCCTCGGTGCCGTTCATTTTCACCGCCGTAAAACCCCGGCCCACCGCCTCTTTAGCGGCCCGCGCGGTGTCCGCCGGACGGTCGCCACCGATCCACGAATACACGCGGATCTTGTCCCGCACCTGACCGCCGAGCAGGTCGCTGACCGACACACCCAGCGCCTTGCCCTTGATATCCCACAGCGCCTGATCGATGCCGGCCAATGCGCTCATATGGATCGCGCCGCCGCGGTAGAAGCCGCCGCGATACAGCACAGTCCAGATGTCTTCAATGTTGCGTGGGTCTTTGCCGATCAGGTAGTCGGACAATTCCTCAACAGCAGCGGCGACCGTATGGGCGCGCCCTTCGACCACGGGTTCGCCCCAACCGGTCACGCCCTCGTCGGTTTCGACTTTCAGGAAGCACCAGCGCGGCGGGACGATGAAGGTGGTGAGTTTGGTGATTTTCATCTGCTTGTCTCTCTTGTTAGATGCAGCGCACGCAGCGCCGAAAAGTCTTAGCGAAGGGCTTTCCAGGCCGCCACGTAGGCCTTGGCATTGGCCGCCACTTGCTCAGTCGTCATGCCGGGTTTGAACAGCCCGGAACCGAGGCCGAAGCCTTTGACGCCGGCGTCGATGAACGCCTGCATGTTGTCCGGCGTGATGCCGCCGACCGGGGCCAGAATCGTCCCGACCGGCAATACCGCCAGCCAGGCTTTCACCACTGCCGGCCCCATCTGTTCGGCCGGGAACAGCTTGAGAATGTCCGCGCCCTCCTCCAGCGCCGCGAAGGCTTCGGTCGGTGTGGCAACGCCCGGCGACAGGTACAGCCCCGCCGCTTTCGCTGCCCGCAACACCTTGGCATCGCTGTGGGGCATGACGATGACTTGGCCGCCAGCCTCCTTCACCCGTTCGACCTGTTCCGGGGTCAGCACCGTGCCGGCACCGATCAGGCAATCGGCGGGCAGGGTCTTACGCAGGATGCGAATGCTTTCGTACGGCGCAGGGGAATTGAGCGGTACTTCGATGACGCGAAATCCGGCCGCATACAGGACTTCTCCGACAGCGGCGGCTTCCTGCGGATGCAGGCCGCGCAGGATCGCGATCAGACCGTTTTGCGCCAGTGCTTGCTTGAGCATGTCAGGCCTCCAGTCAGGGTTAACGGGATGAGGAATCGATCAGTCCGGCGGCGAGCGCCAGTTGCCACAGACCACGCTCGGTGGCTTGCTCGGCCAGGGTCACCCGGGCAAAACCGCAGGCGTCGAGGGCCCGGCTGTAGCGGGCGCACAACTGCGCGTTGCCGATGAGGATGATCGAAGGAAGATGTGTGCTGTTGCGTCGGCGCCGTTGCACGGCGGCCAGCGCCGTCAGTTCATGGCCGATCAGCAGGCCGGACAGATAGTCCGGTTGAGCGGTGGCGCTGAGTTCACCGGTCAGGCCCAGGCTGCGGGCGCTGAACAGGGTCGACAGCACGCCGATGTCGCCCTCTGCCGACAACGCCACCTGCACGCCGCGATCGAAGGCCTCGGCGTCGAACGTCGCGCTGTGCTGTTGGGTACGGCCGAGAATGCTGTGTTCGCTGAGCACGGCGAACACTTCGCCGGTCATGAAGGTGTCGAAGCGGGTGATGCAGCCGTCGGCCACTTCCACCCATTTCGAATGACTGCCCGGCAGGCCGATCAGCAGATCGTTGCCCGCCTCGACCGGCAGATTCTGCAGGACGCCGAGGACCTGGGTTTCTTCGCCGCGCATCACGTTCGGCAGCGTCGAGCGCTGAATCACACCCGGCACGATGTGCACATCGACACCGCGAAGACTGCGAACGGTTTGCAGGGATTTTCCGAGATCGGCGACGTTGGCCGGCGTATCGCGGTAGGACGCTTCGCGCCAGCCCTGAGCGCTGCCGACCATGCCACAAGCGATCACCGGCAAGCCGGGTTGCGCGTCGAGCCAGTCGCCGCACGCCTCGTCGAACGCCAGTTCAAAACCGTCGGCGCATTCACGAACGTTGATGACCCGCGGCGTCTTCGGCAACTGCATGATCCCGAACGACAGCGAACGCTGCGCCAGCACCTGTCCGCCCGCCGCGAGTTTGTAAGCACGTAGTGAGGTCGTCCCCCAATCGAGCGCGATCAATTGCGCCAGCATCGCTTCACCTGTTTTGTTATTGGCAGTGAGTGAGCTGGACTATAGACCTCCCAGATGGAAAATCTCAATATGTAATTTTGCATCCCATATTTTGGGATTCGAATTCCTAAAAAATCGGACAGCTAGCTGAGCAGCAATCGCAGCCCGTTTAAAACTTATCGATCTCTCTTAACAGATCTGCCGTTGGAACCTTCATGTCCTCCGACAAATATATTTTATAGGAGTAGGAATTAATTCTGACCTTACAGACAATAGACTCTCGGCTCACTAATAAAGACCTCAACGCCTCACCTTCAATGATTTTTTCACTGGTATCGTTTTTTCTTTCGAAAAATAAAACATCCGCCCTGAAAACCGGCCCGGCACTTGAAATTTCAGGCTCGATAAAACCCTCTCCATATCTACCCGCAGAGTGAGTTGCCGAAAAATCAAAATCGCCCTCAAAAGAACACATCAGCGTCTGGCTTATTTTTGATTTGAAAAGATTGACAACATCAACATCGGACGAGAAACGCACCTGATAAATGGCCCTATCCAAATAACGTTCAACACCAACGTATTGTAAATGAGCAATGGGCTTGCCATGATTTATCGCACAGGAAGTGCAAAGCAAGAAAGCCATGCATAAAATTATATTACGCACATTTCCGTCCTTTAAAATGAGTAACAACAACCTGCATCAAAGCGTCTCTGGCCGAGATGCCACTTTGCAGGACTGATGTGTAGATAACCCAGGCATCGGCGTGATTCACATTCACTCGCCCGTTCATATTGGGCCCACTTTTCATATCCCATTGCTCTCCAAAATCGGCTACGAGATCGGAAAAATTCCAGTCTTTGGCATCGGCTCTGACGTTAACCCAATATTCCGCCTTCGGCTTCGGTTCCTGACGGTAGATGCTAGAAACCCCCCACACGATTTTTCCTTCGCCAACCGGATCGAGTGTAACCAGACACGGAATTCGATACCCCTTATCAGTCAATACAGCTGACATGTGCGCACCATTCCAACCGCCCAAGCTATGCCCAATGATATATACAGGCGTGGTCACATCAGCAATCTTCTCCAGCACATTCTTTTTCAGATCATCATCACTAATAAAATAGTTATAACCAATATGGTGGGCATCATAATTATCAGAACAAATACCCTCAGCCTCCATATCCCTGACAAACACCTTCATGACGTCAGCAACGTTATTATTGGGGCCTGTGCCGTAATAACTTTCTTTATCACCCGCACCACCCACAAAAAACAGAACAATCTTTTTGGGAGTGATCGTGGCCTGCTTGACTGTTCCGTCCGTTTTGCAGGTCAGGTCGTGGGTCACGACCAGTCTTTTACACCCTTTCAGAGCAGGATTTTCAGCTGTCATACGTTTCCTACTCCACGAACAGCTTGATCGACTCAGGCAAATGCGAACTCACCGTATGGGTGAAGCCCGCGTCATTGGTTACGCCGTGCTCCACGCTCCCATCAGCGCGTTGAATCGCGTAAGGGTGATTTGGCATGGGCTCACCAGTAATTTCGTTAATCACCTGCATCCGATCATTGAAATGCACCGGCATCGGCAACAACCCACTAAACGCCGCCCCTCCCCCGCTCTGTCCAATAATCACCGTCCCCGACCCACCGACTACGACATTGCCATGCCCGCCGGTGCTGTCGAGCATCGCGGCATTCAGGCCGTTGATGAAGACCGTGGCGGAAACACCGCCGGTGATCGGGCTGCCGCACGCCGATTTATCGGTCATTCGCGCAGCGGGGAGTCCGTCGAAGAACACGTCCGGCGAACCGGAGACGATCGGGTTGTTGCCGTGGCCCGGCAGTGGGCAGGCGGTTGGGTCGGTGACGCGTGCAGCGGGTTTGCCACTCAATTCAAAGCTCCTTGCTTCAGAGGTTCCGGGTGAGGCTGATAGAGATCGACGTCGGTCGCGGCGAAACGCCAGCGGTTGTCGACGGAATCAAACAGCGCGTGACAATGCTCGCGGCTGTTCGGAGGTGTAAGGGTTTGCAGTTGTTGCCAGGCTTCATCGGCAAACCAGTTCAACTCGGCGGATGTAGCGTCGTCGAGTTGGTTGAGCCAGGTGTTGTAGCCGGTCAGTCGATGCTGGTCGTAGGTGGTTTGCAGCAGCTCGGCCATCTGCGGGCCGAGTTCCAGATAACGCTCGGCTGTCCAGCGGCCGGTTTGCGAGTAGACATACCAGCCCATCGGCGACAGCACGCTTTGGTGGAAAATCGATTGTCCCGCAGGCGCGACAAAACCGCAGCACACGTGCAGGGTCAGCCAGCCTTGATGTGCATCGATGAATCCGTTCGGATCGAACGTGCGCAGCGGTATCACGCGGTAGTCGTCGAAGCCCGCACTGCGTGACATCAGCTCGGCATCGAGGCGCGAGACAAACGCACGGATGGCCTTGCCCCCCAGGCGGTTGAGGGTGCAGAGGATGTCCACCGGTTGGCGGTTCGGGTTGTCGCTTGAGCCGAGGTTTTTGACCAGGCCGTACAGACGGATCGACGCCCGTAGTCCGCTCATCGCCGGTCACTCGTTGACGCAGCGAAGGCTCCACGGGCGTGGAGAAAGAGTGCCAGAGGCATTGCAGGTGTCGTCCGTGAGCGCGCAAAAATGGCGCGTAGAATGCCGGACCAGAGCGGTTTGGACAATCGAATCAGCAATCAGATTGCCACTATTTGTTCAGCCCTCGGCAAATTCGCGCAATACCTTGCCATCCATGCGATAACGCACCCACTCTTCCTGCGGCTGGGCGCCGAGGGATTTGTAGAATTCGATGGCCGGGGTGTTCCAGTCCAGCACGCTCCATTCGAACCGGCCACAGTCGTTGGCGCAGGCGATTTTCGCGAGGTGGCGCAGCAGGGTTTTGCCGGCGCCGCCGCCCCGTTGTTCCGGAGTGATGTACAGGTCTTCGAGGTACAGGCAGTTGCTGCCCAGCCAGGTCGAATAGCTGAAGAAGAACACCGCAAAACCGATCGGTACGCCGTCGCGCAGGCAGATCAGACCGTGGGCCGTGGCGCCTTCGCTGAACAGGCTGCGCTCGATGTCGGCGACGCTGGCGATGACTTCGTGACGGGCCTTTTCGAAGTCTGCCAATTCGGTGATGAACGCGAGGATTTGCGGTGCATCGCTGGGGGTCGCCGGGCGGATTTCGATCGTCATGGACGGGCCTTGTCGGAAAAAGGAAAACGCCATACTAAGGCGGTGCGCGGCGCTCGTCACATGGCAATCCACGGATTAGGCTAGCGCGGCCGATGACTCGCAAGGACTCCCATGAACAATCTCGTTTTTTCACCTCTCACGGAGCTCGCCGCCGAACTGCTGCCCCACGCGCTGGAACCGTCGGAAGACGGCGCTCATGACCTGTCGCATCTGCAACGGGTCTGGCACAACGCGCGCACCTTGCAGGCCGACGAAGGCGGCGACCTTGAAGTCCTTCTGGCAGCGGTGTTGCTGCACGATTGCGTCGCGGTGGAAAAGAACTCGCCGCTGCGCTCACAGGCATCGCGTCTGGCTGCGGAAAAAGCTTCGAAGGTGCTGGCGAACATGCATTGGCCCGACGCCAAAATCGACGCTGTCACCCACGCCATCGAAGCCCACAGCTTTTCCGCCAACATCACACCGCTCACCCTCGAGGCGCGACTGATGCAGGACGCCGACCGTCTCGACTCCCTCGGCATGCTCGGCGTCGCCCGCACCTTTTACACGGCCGGACGCATGGGCAGCGCGTTGTATGACCCGCACGATCCCGAGGCCCGGGATAGGGACTACGACGACAAGCGATTCTGCCTCGATCATTTCCAGACCAAACTGCTGCACCTCGCAGACGGATTCCAGACCGTTGCCGGCCAACGTCTGGCACAGCTACGCCATCGACGCTTGAAAGATTTTATGGAGCAATTCAAGGAAGAGATCGGCCTCGAAAGCACTCAGCCCTTCTGAACCGTTCGTCGATCATCAGGCACCAATCTTTCACGACGGCAGACCAAAAGAAGGTAAGGATTTCAATCACTGGAGACACTCTATGATCTCGTCAAGGTTGACTGCGCTCGTATTCGCTACCCTCCTCAGCCCGGCGGTATTCGCCGCCTCGACTACCGCTGCCGGTACCGGGCCGACCGATCCGGTTACCCAGCCAAGAGCCCCCGCCATCAACAGCGCCCCCGGTATGAATACCGACGGCTCGGGTGTTCCGCTGATCAATCAGCCACCCGCGACGGGAACCGATCCTCGCACCCAGGGCAGCGATCCCGGTCGTCAGGGCGGGATGAACACCCCCGACGCTCCGGCCGCCCCCGACAACGCAGGTCCCGGCGTCGGCTCGAAAACCACCACGGGTGGTTCGGGCTCTGAAGGCGCAGGTCAGTGATCCGTGCTGCATCCACGCAACGTGTCTTATCCACTTCCCTGAAGAGGTAACCATGAACGTCGATAAAAACCTGGAAAAAGAAGTCCTCACCCGCCTGTTGCATGCTCACCCGAGCGGCCTCGGCAAAGAGGTGCTGGACAATTATCGCGGCGAGAAAGTCGTGGCCAGTGCCCTCGCTGCCCTGCAGGAGCGTGGACTGATTCACCACGGACACATCACTTGCAACGAAGCGGGAGAACATTCGCTGAATCTGCCGATCAAGCTCAGCGCTGCAGGTGTGGAAGCGGCCCGTAAACTCGATACCTGACGCATGCGGTCACTGGCGCATGCAGTGTTCGAATGCATTGCCTGCGCCGGTTCATACCGAGATTCATCCAGCCACCAGGAGACTCGCCATGCCTCGTGGAAGCAAAGCCAAATACACTGAAGAACAGAAGCGCAAAGCCGAACACATTGAAGACAGCTATCAGAACAAAGGGATGTCCAAGGACGAAGCTGAAGCCCGCGCCTGGGCGACTGTGAACAAACAGTCCGGCGGCGGCGAGAAGGCCGGAGGTTCCGGGCGCCGGAAACCTGCCAGCGCCAAAGCTTCAGATCGCAAGGAGTCGGCGCGGCGCGCGACAGTAAGCCGTGAGGGACATTCGCGCGACAGCAAGGCTTCACGCGAAGTGCAGACGGTCGACAGCCTGCGCAAGGAGGCCCGGGAGCGGAAAATCCCCGGGCGTTCGTCGATGCGAAAGGATGAGTTGATTGCGGCGTTGCGCAGAGCCGGCTAGGTCCAGACTGGATGTAACGGCTGAAGGCCTTATCGCTGGCAAGCCAGCGATTGCGATCGTTCAGTCAGTGCATTTTTTGCTGATCAGCACATCAACCTCGGCAGTGCCAGGAGCGGTCGCCGGGCCCCAGCGAGTGACCGCTAACGCAGCCGCAGCGTTGGCGCGCCTTGCGGCTTCGTGAGCTGCAAGCCCTTGCGCCAGCCCGGCAACAAATACCCCGGCGTGCGCATCGCCCGCACCATTGCTGTCCACCGCCTGCACCTTGAAACCTGGCACATGCTGACGTTCACCGCGCTGATGAATCCAGCAACCCTGCGGGCCGTCGCGCACTACCATCAGCACATTTCGTGGCAGGTGCACGGTCAATCGGTCC
The DNA here is from genome assembly GCF_059423925.1 of Pseudomonas sp. GW458-11-26-14-LB4. Taxonomy (NCBI): domain Bacteria; kingdom Pseudomonadati; phylum Pseudomonadota; class Gammaproteobacteria; order Pseudomonadales; family Pseudomonadaceae; genus Pseudomonas; species Pseudomonas sp. GW458-11-26-14-LB4. The sequence continues at coordinate 58,507 of NZ_JBWKYU010000007.1, read as the reverse complement.
AGCGCGGTTTCGATGTCCGTCGCGTCAGTAAAGCGCAACGCCTCGACGCTGTTGCTGGTCCACACATCGATGCGCGGCAGCAGCGCCTGCATCATCGGTGAGTCCGGCGATTCCACTAGCGGGCCAGGATCGAACACCACGTTGATCGTCTTCGGCAGCGCCAACGTCCAGTCCAGCAACGCCTGGGCCTTGCCGCTGTGTAGCAGGCTGTAGCCGCTGACGTAGACGTAGTCCCCCGTCTCGGCGGCGACGCTGTTCAGCTCCGCCGTCGTGACCTCGCCTTCGGCGCCGATGTAGGAAATGAAACTGCGCTCGGCCGACGCATCGGTCAGCGCCACGCAGATCCCGGTGTCACGTTCTGCAGGTTGTTCGATGCCGATGCGGATGCCTTCGGCGTTCATCGCCTGCCGTGCCAGATCACCGAAACGCCCATTGCCATGACGGCCGAGATAGACCACCGGCAAGCCGTTGCGCGCAGCGGCAGCCATCACATTGAAGCCGCCGCCGGCTTCGAAACTGGCGGACTGCGCCAGCACGTCACCGCCGATTTGCGGCAGCGCCTCCACGGCCATGACCAGGTCGATGATGACCTGGCCGGTGTGCAACATCTTAGGCATGAGCATTCTCGGATTGCGCAGCGCGGCGATCTCTCGCCCCGCCGAGTACGAAGTAAATGCCGCCGGCGACCACGAACGTCACGATCCAGCCGAGGCCGTTGTGGCCCAGCCACGAGTCGGACAGGAAGCCCTTGAACCAGACATTTTCAGCCGTGGTGCCGATGGTGGTGAAACTGAAGCCCAGCACGATCGCGATCGCCCATGCGCCGAACGCGCGCCACTCGATGCCGCCGCTGTACCAGTAGGCGCTGCTCGGGCTGACGTCGAGCAGGTCTTTGGGGCTGTAGTAGTGACGGTGAATCAGGTCGACCACGAAGATCCCGACCCACGCAGTGATCGGCACTGCCAGCAGGGAAATGAAGGTAATGAACGGGCCATAGAAGCTGTCGGCGATCAGCATGAAGTAGATCGAACCGGCGAAGATCGCAACGATGTCGACCACCACCGCGTACACGCGCTTGACCTTCAGGCCGAGGGTCAGCGTGGTCAGACCGGCGGAATACACCGACAGGTTGTTCGACAGCAGCAGGCCTCCGAATGCGGTGATCAGGTACGGCACGGCCATCCACGTTGGCAGCATGTCGCGGATCGCCACGATCGGGTCAGTGGCCGAAGCGAGGTCGTTGTTGCCCACGGACAGCAGGCCGCCGAGGGTGATCAATAGCACCAGCGGAATCCCCGCGCCGAACGCCGCCGAAGCGACAAGGCGCACGGCTTTGACGCTGCGATGCTGATAGCGCGACATGTCGGCGCCGGCATTCGCCCAGCCGATTCCGGTACCGGCGGCCATGGTGCCAATGCCGATGATCATCGCGCTCATCGGCGCCGGCGTGGCGTTGAACACCGCGCTCCAGTCGATGGTCGCGCAGAGGAAGCCGCCGACCAGAATGTTCAGCGCGCCGAACACGTAGGTCGCCCACTTCTGGATCACCAGCAAGGTGGCGTGGCCGAGGCCGGACACCGACAGGGTCAGCAGCACGAAAATCGCGATAAAGATCAGGGTCAGCACGGGCGCGCTTTTGGCTTCCACCGGCGAGCCGAACAGGATCGAGCACAACGACAGCAGCACGAACGCGGCGGTGGTGGTGTTGACGGTTTCCCAACCCAGACGCGACATCAGCGACACCAGCGTCGGGCCGATATTGCCGCGCACACCGAAGATCGCCCGCGAAAGGGTCAGGCTCGGCGCACGACCGCGACGACCGGCAATCGAGATGATCCCCACCACCGCGAACGAACCGGCAGCGCCTAGAATCGCGACGATGATCGCCTGCCAGATCGCCAGGCCGCGAAACGCAACCAGCGTGGCGCCCAGCGGCAGGCCGAGGATGGAAATGTTGGCAGCGAACCAGACCCAGAACAGTTGCAGCGGATGGCCGTTGCACTCGCCTTCCGGCACCGGTTCGATGCCCCGGGTTTCCAGTTGCCCGGCGCTTTGCCCGGCGGTCGATGAACTCATGAAAAATGCTCCTGTTTGCCTTTATTGTGGTTGTGGCAATGACGCAGAACGACCAGACATTCCGCCCTTCCTGGGCCTGTCTGCGCGATCCATTGCGGGTGAATATTCAGGATTTGCGGCGCGGCCATCGCTGGCAAGCCAGCTCCCACAGGTTCGAAGTGAACCTTGAGGTTTGCACGGTCCCTGTGGGAGCTGGCTTGCCAGCGATGGCGTCAGTTCAATCAGCGCAAGGCCAAAAGTCCCTGCACCAACGGTTCAAGCTCCAGACCATTGACGGCCTTCACCGTCTCGATCATCGGCGCCGGCCAGCTCTGCAGGCCCAGGCAGGCCCCGAGCATGGCGCCGAGAATCGCGGCGATGGTGTCGGTGTCGCCACCCAGGCTCGCGGCCATGCACAGCGCATCGAACGGCGTCATTTCACCGATCGCGACTTGCTGCGCGAGGGCGAACGACACCACCACCGATTCCTGCGACGCCACCGAGGTTCCAATCACGTCGTACAGCAGATCCGCGAGCAACACCGGGTCGCTCTCGACACTGATGCTGCGCGCCCAACTGATCCGCGACGCAATGCGCCCGCCGGCCACCCAGTGCCCATGAGACTCCGCTTGCTGGGCGATCTGCTGGCCGAGGTTCAGCGCCTCGCCCAGATCCAGGCCGTTGATGCCGGCCGAGACCACCGCAGCCACCGCCGCCGCGCTGGAAATCCCCAGCGTGGTGTTATGAGTGACCTGACAAGCCTGCACCACCGCCGCGATAAAGCGCTCGGGGTCGGCGACATCCGCCGCGATTCCCACCGGGGTGATGCGCATCGCTGCGCCGTTGGTGGTGCCGTAGCGCCCGGCCTCCTCCGGCGAATGGCCGGCGAGGATCATTTCGATCGCACGTTTGGTCGATGGGCCAAGCAAGTCCTGCGAGCCTTTGGCCTGCATCTCGGCTTCCCATTCGATCAGCCGTTGCGCGAGCACCGCCGGTTCGATCCGGCCCTTGCCTTCGACCAGCAACTCGCCGACCAGAATCGCCTGTTCGGTGTCATCGGTGATCGAGCCCTTGGGCATGTTCGCGGCAATCGGCTGCAAGGGCCCGGCGTCCTGTAGATCGGTGATCTGGCCGAAGCGCTGCTTGATGGTTTCGCGGTTCAGGGATTGGGTCGGCATGCCTAGCGCGTCACCCAGGGCAAGGCCATAAAACGCGCCCAAGGCACGGTCGAGGGCGGTCATTTCGATTCTCCAAATTGCAGGTGCAGACGGAAATGCACCGGGTCGAGCAGGCTTTCGACCTGCTCCATGAAGCGGTTTTGCCGGTCGTAGGTGGTGCGCAATGCCTTGAGGAACACCGTGCCTTCGGGGCGGCCGAGCAGTTCGGCGTCCTCGGCGTTGAGCGGTTCGGCGCCGATCCATTGATCGCCGCGCTCGCCGATGTAACCGTAGGCGGCCAGGGTGATGGTCAGGGAGTTGTCGATCAGGCCGACCCGCGGCAGGCTTTCCAGGCCTCCGCTGGCGGGCATCAGAGAGCGTTCAAGGGACACCGCCGTGCCATCGTTGGAACGGCGGCGACGTTCGAGAAGAATGAATTGATCGGAGCCGAAACGCGCAAGCAGATCCGCACGAGTCACGGCCTCCAGACGCAGCACGTCGGTATTGATCATCGCCCCGCTGTCGGCCAGGGCCTGGGCCCAGCCGCTGCGCTGGTCGAGCACCACACCGTCAAACGTGACGATGGAGCCGACCCCGCTTTGCGTGGCGATGTAATTGCGCCGCTTCAGTTCGGCCAGCGCTTCGCGCAACGTGCCACGGCTGACGTTGAATTCCTGAGCCAACTGGTGCTCGCCGGGCAACAGAAAGCCGTCCTCCATGAGGCCGCTTTCGATGCGTCGAACGAGCTCGTCGACCACCCGTTGTTTCTTGTCAAATCGTACCTGTCTAATCATGTACAAAGTGATAACCGAAACGGGTTGAGACGGGCAAGGGAAATTTTGGGTGGGGTGACGGAAGGCGGGAAGATCAAGAGCGCCCTCATCGGAACGCCGCCCGCCTAGCCCTCTCCCGGAGGAAGAGGGAACTGAATGGGGGATATTTGGGAGATACGCCGACCTGAGCCCGCTCGCTGAATCCATAATCGACTGAATTCTTCAGGTCAACGTAGAGCGCAAGACACCTCGGTCAGCTCCCTCTCCCTCCGGGAGAGGGCGGGGGGTGAGGGAGCTTTTGATCTCAGCGCTGTTTCAGACGGTCGATAACCACAGCCAACAGCAGAATCGACCCACGAATCACATACTGATAAAACGTGTCGATATTCTTCAAGTTCATCGCATTCTCGATAATCGCCAGAATCAAGACCCCGGCAATCACATGCCGGATCATCCCGATCCCGCCACTCAGCGACACCCCGCCCAGCACGCAGGCCGAAATCACCGTCAGCTCAAAACCCTGCCCGATCATCGGCTGCCCTGAAGTCATCCGCGAAGCCAGAATCACCCCCGCCAACGCACCAATAACCCCGTGCACCGCAAAGATGATGATCTTCGTACGGTCAACATTCACCCCCGCCAGCAACGCTGCTTCCTGATTGCCGCCGATGGCCATGGTGTTGCGCCCGTAGGTCGTGTAGTTCAGCAGCCAGCCGAAAAACAGGAAGCAGACGATAGTGATCAGGATCGGCACCGGCACGCCGAACAACTGGCCGTTACCGAACACGAAAAACGATTCCTGCGAGACGCCCACCGCTTTGCCGTTGGCAAAAATGTAGGCCAGGCCACGGACGATCTGCATGGTCGCCAGCGTCGTGATCAACGCGTTGACCCGCAACTTGGCGATCACGATGCCGTTGATCAACCCGACGATCAGCCCCATCACCAGCGCAGCGCTGACACCTAGAAGCACGCTGTTGGTGTCGCGCATCACCACCGCCGCAACCACCCCGGCGCAGGCAATCACCGAACCCACCGACAAGTCGAAATGCCCCGACGCCAAGCAATACAACATGGTGCACGCGGCGATCCCGGTAGTGGAAATCGCCAGACCCAGGCCACGCATGTTCAGCGGCGAGAGAAAGTTGTCGATCAGCAAGGTGCAGGCGATAAAAATGCCCACTGCCGCCAGCAGCATCACCCAGTCATCGAGGAAGCGCCGCATGTCCAGAGGTTTGCGCTCGGTCGGCAGGGTTTCGTTTTGGGTTGTCATCATAGTCACCTCTCAGTTCGCCACGCCGTCAGCGCGGTGGCGCGGCAAAGCCAGTTGCAGCAGGTTGGATTCGTTGGCCTGGTCGCGGCTGACTTCGCCACGCAGGGCGCCCTCGCACAGCACCAGAATGCGGTCGGAAATGCCCATCACTTCCATCAGATCGCTGGACACCACGATCACCGAAATGCCGTCGGCGGCCAGGTTATGGATGATCTGGTAGATCTCAGCCTTGGCGCCGATGTCGATGCCCCGGGTCGGCTCGTCGAGCAGCAGGACTTTCATCGGCATCGACAGCCAGCGGCCGAGAATGGCTTTTTGCTGATTGCCGCCGGACAGGAACTTGATCTGTTGCCCGGCGTGGGGCGTTTTCACTTTCAGGGCCTTGATCTGTTTGTCGGCGTTGCCCTTCTCCCAGATCCCGCGCAGCAGGCAACCGAGCCCGGAGTTCGCGCCCCGTGCACTGATGTTGATGTTCTCGGCGACGCTGGCGAGCGGGATGATGCCTTCCTTCTTGCGGTCTTCCGGGCACAACAGAATCCCGGCGGCAATCGCATCGCGGGGCGAACGCAGTTTCAGTTCATGACCGCGCAATTCCAGGCGTCCGGCGGTGTTGCGTTCGAGACCGCTGAGCAGCCGGAACAGCTCGGTGCGCCCGGCCCCGACCAGTCCGAACAAACCCAGAATCTCGCCTTTGTGCGCATCGAAACTGATCGGCTCGCGCAGGCCCGGGCCGAGCAATCCATCGACTCTCAGCGCCACGGCACCGCGCGGGCGACCGCGATAATCGTAGATGTCCTGAATGTCGCGCCCGACCATGCAGGTCACCAGTTGATCATGGGTCAACTGGCTCATGTCGTCGAAGGTGCGCACGTAGCGGCCGTCCTTGAACACCGTCACCGCGTCGCAGATGCGGAACACTTCTTCCATGCGATGGGAGACGTAGAGCACCACTTTGCCCTCGTCGCGCAGCCGACCGATGATCGCCATTAGCCGGTCGATTTCCCGCGCCGAAAGGCTGCTGGTCGGTTCGTCAAAGGCAATCACATGCGCGCCACGGGACAGCGCCTTGGCGATTTCAACCAGTTGCCGCTGACCGAGGGACAGGCGTCCGACCTTGGTCTGCGGGTCGATTTCATCGGCCAGGCCTTTGAGGCAAGCCAAGGCTTGCTGGCGCAGCGCGCCGCGATTGATCAGGCCGAAACTGGCCGGCAGGTGACCGAGAAACAGGTTCTCGGCCACGGTCATTTCCGGCACCAGATGCAACTCCTGGTGAATCACCGCCACGCCGCTGCCGATGCTGTCGGCGGTGGACTTGAACGCCATCGTCCGCTCGCCGATCTGCAGCTCGCCGCTGCTCGGAACGTAGGCACCGCCGAGGATCTTCAGCAGGGTCGATTTGCCGGCGCCGTTCTCGCCCATCAAGGCGTGAACCTGCCCGGGGTGAGCGACGAAACTGATGCCGTCCAGCGCCTTCACGCCCGGGAAGGTCTTGCCGATCCCGTTGAAACGCAGGCTGCCGCTGGCGCTGTGTTCTTGTGTCTGTACTTGCGCGTGCATTTAAGCCACCTCATCACACCGTTCAAGCGGCCCGGCTGCCCGGGCCGCCGCTGCCGTCAGTTCCACAGGCCGATCTTCTCCAGCTCCTGCTTGAAGTTGTCGCGGGTGATCAGGGTGACGTCGTCCATCGCGGTATACTTCGGTGGTTCTTTGCCGGTGGTGACCCACTCGTGCATCATCTCGGCGGTCTTGTAGCCTTCGATGTGCGGGCTCGGCAGCATTGAACCGTAGAAGCCGCTGTTGGGCTTTTTCAGTTCGCCGATGGCGTCGGTGCCGTTGATGCCGATGCCGATCACATTGGCCGCGGCAAACCCGGCGGCTTCAGTGGCGCGCACGCCGCCGAGCACGGTGTTGTCGTTCATGCCGCCGATGATCAGGTTCTTCGCCGCACTCGGCAGCTTGACCAGCGCCGAGTTGGTGGCATCCATGCTGCCCGGTACGTCGAGGGTTTTCAGGGCGGCGGTCAGAATGTGATCTTTCGGCATGCCCGCGTCTTCGAGGGCCTTCATCGAGCCGTCGGTGCGCTTCTTGCCGGTGTCGAGTTCGTTGTAGGTGTTGACCACCGCGTAGGTGTCTTTCCAGTCCCAGTTACGCTTTTTCGCCTCGGCGGCCATGGCGGCGCCCTGCTTCTGGCCGACTTCGAAGGCGGCCATGCCAAGGTACGGCACGTCCTCCATGAACTTGCCATTGGCGTCGACGAAACGGTCGTCGACGGCGATCACTTTCAGGTCATTGAGCTTGGCCTTGGCCATGATCGCCGGGCCAAGGGACACGTCCGGCGGGCAGATGACGAAGCCTTTGGCGCCGTTGGCCGCAAGGCTGTCGATAGCGGAGAGGGTTTTCTCGCCGTCAGGCACGGCGATCTTGATGAGCTCGAAGCCTTTGTCCTTGGCAGCTTTCTCGGCGAAGGCCCATTCAGTCTGGAACCACGGCTCTTCGGCCTGCTTGACCAGGAAACCGATCTTCACCGGATCGGCGGCCAGCAGCGAACTGCTCAGGCTGAACGCAGTGACCGCCAGCGCGGTGCTGCACAGGGTACGAATCCCGAAACGACGTTTCATAAGCAGACTCCTTGTTATTTTTCTTGAGCGTTATTTGAAAAACGTTAAAGCGGTCGAAGCGTTTCCTGCTAATCATGACGAAAATAGTCATATCGTATGATGATTGAATTTCAGGCGGACCTTTGCACCTGAAGTCCGGATTTTCAGTCGTGGTACATCACCGAGCGGCCACCATCGATGGTGATGCACGAGGCGTTGATGAACGGCGCTTCATCACTGGCCAGGAATACAGCAGTCATTGCCACTTCGATCGGTTGGCCGATGCGTTTCGGTGGGTGCAGATCGAAGGCGCGCTGACGTTCGGCGTGTGGGTCGGCGAAGCCGTTCCAGTAATCGACGTTGAGCTGGGTTTCGATGTAGCCCGGGGCGATGGCGTTGACGCGAATGCCTTTCGGCGCGTACTCGATGCCTAGCGCGCGGGTCAGCCCGAGCAAGCCGTGCTTCGCCACCGGGTACGGGAAGCAGCCGGGAATAATGTTGGTGGAATGGGTCGAGGCAATGTTGATGATGCTGCCGATGCCTTGCTCGATCATCTGCGGCAACACGGCTTTGCAGCCGTACCAGGCGCCGTCGAGGTCGATGGCGAAGCAGCGCTTCCAGTCTTCTTCGGTCATTTCCAGCGGATCGCGGAACACGTTGACCCCGGCGCAGTTGACCAGCACGTCGATGCGACCGTGCAGCTCGATGGCCAGTTTGGCCATGGCGTGCAGATCCTGCTGACGCGAGACGTCGGCCTTGATCGCCTGCACATCGGCGCCCTGCTCGCGCCAGTGCGCGGCGACTTTCTCGACCTTCTCGGCCTGGATATCGCTGATCACCAGTTTGGCCTGCTGCGAGGCGAAGGTCGCGACGATTGCTTCGCCGATGCCTTGAGCGGCGCCGGTCAGCAGCACGACCTTGTTTTTCAGGCGCTCGCCTTTCGGTGGCTCGGGCACGGGTGGCAGGGACAGAGGTTCAGCCATGGATCAGGACTCCTGTTCGAAAGCATAAAAAAACCGGGCATCTGACGATGTCCGGTCTGGAAGGCTTGTGGAACAAAACAGGCGAGCGCACGCCACGGCACCGAAACGGCCCGAAGCGCTGACTCCGCTGTGGAGTGCGATGAAAATTCGCTGCATCACTTCACCTGTTTTGTTCTTTTTAAGTGTGAGTGCGTGTTACTGCTGGAGCCGACTATAAACCCGACCGCCAAATAATCTCAATATATAATTTTGCATCCCATATTTCGGGATTTAACCAGCGAATCGCGTACAGAGCTTTCCGGCGACGTCCACTCGCAAAGACAGCACGGCGCCGTCCAGCGGGTGGTTCAGCGGACTTTTAGCGCTGGTGATGTACAGGGTTTTCAGGTCGGCGCCGCCGAATACGCAACTGGTCGGACGGCTGATGGGCAGATCGATCTTGCGGTCGATCTGGCCATCCGGTGTCAGGCGCAGCAGACAGCTGCCGTCCCAGCGGGCGTTCCACACGTAGCCTTCGGCGTCCATCGCCGAACCGTCCGGACCGCCGGGCTGATCGGAGCTGTACCAGGGCTGGGCGGGGTCGAGGTTGCCGTCGGTGTGGATGAAGTAGCGGTACAAAGTGCTGTCGAGGCTGTCGCCGAACAGCAGCGTGGTGCCGTCGTCGCTCCAGAGCAGCGTGTTGGGAATGCCCAGCCCCCGTAACAAGGGTGTGACCCTTTTATCCGGATCAATCCGGAACAGCCCGCCGGAACGACGGATGATCGGCAGATCCTGACCCTGCTCGCCAATGTTGTTTTGCATGGTGCCGAGCCACAAACGGCCCTGGCCATCACAACGTGCTTCGTTGGCGCGATTGCCCGGCTGCGGATCGGCGACGCAGAACAGCGTCAGTCGCGGCTCAAGTCCGGGGGAATCGAGATCGAGCCGGTAGACGCCGCTGCTCAGGGTCACCAACGCGTCGCCGCTGGCGCAGGGAATGAACGCCGAGACGTGCTCCGGCATCTGCCAGATCTGCACGTTCTGCCCGATCAGGCGCAGCGCCTGCTTTCCGGCGATGTCCACCCAGTACAGCGCCTGGGTCGGCGCATCCCAGAACGGGCCTTCGCCCAGTTGCGCCCGATGTTCTGTCACCGCAGTCCACGTCATGCAACCTCCTGTCTTGTTGTTTTTGTCAGCTGGCTTTTTTGTCGGCCATCACCTGCGGGTAGAACCGCTTGATGGCCAGGTCGGCATTGTCGATCAGGGTCATGCAGGCCCACACCCCGCGCGCGGCATCCCGGGCGGCGATGGCGTCGGCCATGTCTTTGTGGATGGGCAGAGTGCGGCGCAATTCATCGGGATCGGCCGCAGAAACTTCGAAGGACACGGCGAGCAATGCGCCGAGGGCCGGCACCATTTGCTCGATGAATTGATTGTGGCTGGCGGCGAGAATGCATTCGTGGAAGAACTGGTCAGCACGGTTGTAATCGATACCGCTGTCCACTGCCCGTTCCAGCGCGTTGTAAGCCTGCTGCACCGCTTGCACCTGTTCCACGGTCGCCCGCTCGCAGGCCCAGCGCACCGCCATCGGTTCGATGGTGCGGCGCAGGTCGAGCAGGTCATCGACGAAGTTTTCCGGCAGGCCGCTGCGCGACAGCCAGCCCACGACTTGCGGATCGAAAAGGTTCCAGCGTTTGATCGGCAACACCCGCGTGCCGACTTTCGGCCCGACTTCGAGCATGCCTTTGGCGACGAGGGTCTTGATGGCTTCGCGGATCACGGTGCGGCTGACACCGAGTTGCTCGCCCAGATCGGCCTCGACCTTGATTGCCTGCCCCGGTTTTACCTGGCCACCGGCAATCCAGGCGCCCAGCCAGTCAACCGTTGATGCGTGAAAACTGCTCGACATGGACACTCCGAAGCCGTTCGCTGTGGATGCCCAAGCTAATCATCATATGATTAAACGTCAATCGGGATTTTTAGGCTGGCGGACACAAGGCCTCAGGGGTACAACTCATCCCCCCGAAGCGACCGACCTCAGGGGGCCGGAGGTGAGATCAATGGCACTGCCTGGTCAGCAAAACTTTCGGTATAAACGACGTCCTTGGTTGCCCCCGCCACTTCCGCGAAGCGACAGGCAAAGAACTGGCTTCCATGATTGGAAACACCCCCAGCGCTGGTCAAGAAGTTGAACCGCAGATCCCTGACGTGCGAATCCCTTTTTTGCGGCGGGACAATCATATTGATGACCAACCGCACGTAAGCGAGCGCTTCGCCATGTTCGAAAACGCGGTCGATTTCCAATCCATGAGTATTTTCATCGCGGGGGGGATTCTGGGTACTGAGCCAACCAGTGACAGGGGAGGAGTTGAATGCCACGACTTTTGAAACTTTGATCAGGTGCTCGCTGGATCTGGGCATTGCATAGGCCAACTGCTGCGCCAGACCGCCTCCAAGGGAATGCCCCAAAGCAACGACCTTCACATCAGGCGGCAGTCGATGCTGGCGAATGCGGGTCTGTATTTCATCCTCGAAGACCCGAGCCACAATATCTCGCGTTATATCGTATTGGTCTTCGCCACGCAGTTTTGTCGGGATGAACCAGCGAGCATTGGATTCCCAGTCCTGACGCTGATCACCCTCGGTACCACGAAAAACGATAGCGACCTCGGAAACGTCACTGCTTCCCTTGCCCGTTCGATGCTCCCATACACTGAAAAACAACTTCGCTTTCTCAGCCTTTTTGGCCAGATTGGGTCCAGGGAACTGAGTCCATGCGTACCAGCCGGGCGTGGGGATCGTCACATCACTGTGAGGTTTACACGATCGCTCGAACTGCTTGGATAAGGGCTCGGTCACTTGTTTGATATTGGCCTGCACCAGTTGTTGCTTGTAATCAGGCCATTTCAAGTGATAGGCATTCGCCGCGAGGGCTGTATAAACCCAATAATTCTTCGCGACTGTTTCAACGTCATGATGAATCGTGTAACTGCTCTGATCATGCTCTCGAATCAGTACGGTGTCCGGTTTCTGTACCCATGAGCTGCATCCCGTCTGCAAAACGATCAACGTCAGCGCACCGACTTGATGTCTGTTCATTTCCATGCCCCTTCTGGCGAGTGGCATCTTGCCACACTACAGCTATAGCAGCTGCCGGAAAGGATTCAAGCGGGCTCGATCTGCGCAGTGGCGCCAGGCGGACAACATCTCAAGGTTCAAGACCTATCGGGAAAAACTCACCGCCACTCCAAATACCCAACCATCGCTGATCGTCGATCTCACGGCTGACAGCCAGCTCCACTAACTGATAGAACACGTTGCGGTGGATCAGCGCTTCGAGGTTGGTGCGCACATGCACGTAAGGGGCAGGTTCTTGCGTCGTCGGATCGATTTCGACCCGGATCGGATGTTCGGGACCGGCCTCGGTGGTTTCATCGACGTTGGTGGTAAAGCGCAGCAGTTGCGCCTCCCCCTCGCCTTCCACCTCGACGGCAATCGCCACAAATGGCGCGTCGTCGACCTTGATTCCGACTTTCTCCACTGGAGTAATCAGAAAGTAATCATCGCCGTCGCGGCGGATGATGGTGGAGAACAGCTTGACCATCGGCTTGCGCCCGATCGGCGTGCCTAGGTAATACCAGGTGCCGTCACGGGCGATGCGCATGTCGATGTCGCCGCAGAAATCCGGATTCCACAAGTGCACCGGCGGCAAGCCTTTGGTTTTGGGGATTTGCCCCAGCAGATCATTGGCTTTTTGCGGGCCACTCATGGCGTACTCCTTGATTACTGGTCCCCGACGCCAAGCAGACTGCGCGCGTACTGCGCAAGCGGTGGGCCGATCAGGTCTTCGGGCTTGTTGTCGTGGAACGTCAGTAAACCGCCACGACTCTTGATCCGTGCAGTATCAATCAAATACTGGGTGCTGGTCTCGATCAACATGATCTGAATCACGCCGCCGTCGATACCGAGGCGATCCACGGCTTCCTGATCGAGCCACTCATCGGAGTTGCCGATGCGGTCGTCGGCCTTGGCGAAACGGGTGTACAGCAGGTAGTGGGCACCGGCGTCGCGGGCTTCGCCCATCGCCTGATCGAGGCCTTCCGGCGCACGGGCGCGGCGGACCATCGGGAAGTACTCGACGAAGCCTTTGAAGGCCTCTTCAGCCACTACGTTGGGCCGCGGGTAAGAACCACCCGGCGGCGCGAACGAGCCTTGCGCAATGTAGATGAACGAATCCGGCTGAATGCGGAAGTTGTTTACGCGACGGCTGTCGCTGTGGTCCAGCAGCCCCGCGTCGCTCATCTGGTAGCGAGTTCCTTCGGCCATATCACTGACAGTCATACAGCCGCCCAGCGCCAAAACGGCCAGCAGCAAAACCAGGCTACGCATCCTAATCCTCCAGAAGCCGGTGACGGAAAACCGGCGAATGGCCGTAGGATGCAGCTTTTGCGCCAGTCCTTGGAAATGTGCAGGTATCCGCTTTGAAATAAGACTTCGCGGCTAAACCGGGTTCAGCCGCCGATGATCTTCATGACGGTGGCGCCCCCGGAGAACGCGACTTCCTGCTTGTCGCCCAACGCCTTGACCAGCAGTCGCTGCAACGCCGGCAGCGCCTCGTGACGTGGTTTGTCGAGCAGGTCACCGACGTAGTGGCGGTTGCTCGACGACAGGCAGCCATGCAGCCATCCGGTGGACGACAGACGCAGGCGCGAGCAGGTTCGGCAGAACGGCACACTTTCGTTGGCGATAACGCCGAAGTTGCCCCTACCGGGAATCGCATAGCGAACCGCCGTGGCGTCCACCGGCGCGTCGGTTTGCGCGTACTCGTAATGTTCGCCGATCAGGCTAAGCAGCTGTTGCAGGCTGACGAACTGTTGCAGGAAGGCGTTGGAATCAGTGGCCAGGTGGCCCATGCGCATCAGCTCGATGAAACGCAGCTCGAAGCCGCGCTCGAGGCAGTAATCGAGCAGCGGCATCACCTGGTCGAGGTTTTGCCCGCGCAACGGCACCATGTTGACCTTGATCTTCATCCCCGCCGCTGCCGCCTGATCCATGCCATCCAGCACGGTGGCCAGATCGCCGCCACGGGCAATGCTGCGGAACGCGCCGGCGTCCAGGGTATCGAGGGAAACGTTGAGGCGTCGCAGGCCGGCATCGACCAGCAGCGGAAGTTTTTTCGCCAGAAGTTGACCGTTGGTGGTCAGGCTGATGTCTTCCAGACCCATCTTGCCGACGGCGCTCATGAAAGATTCGAGTTTGGGGCTGACCAGCGGCTCGCCGCCGGTAATGCGCAGGCGCTCGATGCCGGCGGCTTCGATCAGATAAGCCACGCCACGTGCCATGGCCTCGGCCGACAGTTCATCCTGCGCAGCCACCAGCCGCTTGCCGTTGGGCACGCAGTAGGTACAGGCATAATTGCAGGCTGAAGTCAGACTGATCCGCAAATTGCGAAAACGCCTGCCTTGACGGTCAACGATCATGAAGCACTCCGGCGATGGAAAATCGAGCGGCTAAAACTTGACTCACAATTCAAGTTTTAGCAAGCCCTATGCCTGAGTATATTCCTGCGGTACTGCGCCATGTAGCGAAAAACACGGCGCATAAGGCAACTGAATGATTCAGCTGCTTGGCGTTTCAGGGTCGCGCTTGCGCTTGTTGCCCATGCGCACACCGATGTCCATCAGGAACTGGAAGAAACCTTCCTGATCTTCCAGCACATTGCTCCAGAACGGCGAGTGATACAGCGCCACCGCGCCGTGCACCAGCGCCCAGGATGCGCAGTAGTGGAAGTACGGCGGGACGTCTTCGAGCTTGCCTTCGCTGATGCGGCCCTTGATGAGCAGCGTCAGGCGTTCGAAGTTCGAGGCACGGATCTTGTGCAGCTCCTCGACCATCTCGGGCACCTGATTGCCCTTGACCACCTTCTCTTCCAGGCGATCGAACAGGCGATAGCGCTGCGGGTCGCGCATGCGGAATTCAAAGTAGGCACGGGACAGCGCTTCCTTGTCCTTGTCGACATCGGCCGAGTGCAACAGCTCGTTCAAGTCGCGCTCGTAATCGAGCATCAGGCGCAGATAGATTTCGGCCTTGGACTTGAAGTGCTTGTAGATCGTGCCTTTGCCGATACCCACGGCATCAGCAATCATCTCGACGGTGACACTGTCTTCACCTTGTTCGAGGAACAGCTTGAGCGCGGTATCGAGAATTTCTTGCTCGCGGCGACGAAACTCACGGACCTTACGAGGTTCTTTGTGCATAAGAAAAGGTCTGTAGGGGTCAAAATTCGAAGCCGCGTATTATGCCTAACTTGCGCAAAAATGCACGGATCATCCGACCATATCTGTGTTTCTTGTTCATTTCACGAACGTTTCGGGGGGAATGAGAACATAACCGAAGCGAACGTATTCCAAATTTGTTTAAAAACCCCGGCCGGCCAACTGGACTCGGCGCCAGACTGATCAATACTTGAACTGTCGGGCGACATCTCCCCCAAGTGTCGCGCCGGTAAAGGTACCAAGGGACCGCGTGCCTTTGTTTTACTCCTAATGGTCTTAACCCGGATTCACCCCCCAGAACCCGGGTTTTTTTTGCCTGCGATTCAGGCTTTTACATGCGCCAGCGGAAACAGTCGCTTGAAGTTCTCGGTGGTCTGCTCGGCAAAGCGCTCGTAGTTCTCGCCGCGCAGCATCGCCAGAAACTCTGCCACTTCCCGCACGTATTGCGGCAGGTTCGGTTTGCCGCGATACGGGATCGGCGCCAGATACGGCGAATCGGTTTCCACCAGCAGGCGATCGGCCGGAACCTTGCTCGCCACATCGCGCAGCGCATCGGCATTGCGGAAGGTGACGATGCCCGACAGGGAAATGTAATAACCCATGTCCAGCGCCGCCTTGGCCATGTCCCAGTCTTCGGTGAAGCAATGCAACACACCGGCCTGGGGCAGCGCGGCTTCGCGCAGCAGCTCGAGCGTATCGGCACGGGCGCCACGGGTGTGGATGATCACCGGTTTGCCAGTCTGCTGTGCTGCTTGCAGGTGCAGTCGGAACGACTCCTGCTGCAGTTCCGCCGCTTCCGGCTCGTAGTGATAGTCCAGACCGGTTTCGCCGATCGCCACCACTTTCGGGTGATTGAGCTCGTGCAGCAGCCAGTCCAGCGCCGGCGCCGCGCCCGGCTGCACATCCAGCGGATGTACGCCGACTGAGCAATCGACATCATCGTAGCGCTCGGCGAGGGCTTTGACGTCGGCCGCGTTGTCGGCGCTGACGCCGATGCACAGGAAGTGTCCGACCCCGCGCTGACGGGCCGCGTCCAGCGCGGCATCCAGGGAACCGTCGTGAACGGTGAGGTCGAGGCGATCAAGGTGACAATGGGAATCTACGAGCATAAAAAGGACTGCAACTTACATCGTATGAGTGGGACGGTCGGACTTCAGGGCTCCGGCCAGATGAGTTTCGATGCGACTGCGCGCGGTGTTGTCGCCATCGTTGAATTGCACGCCGACGCCGGCTGCGCGGTTACCCTGGGCGCCTTTGGGGGTGATCCAGGCCACTTTGCCGGCCACCGGAATCTTCTCCGCCTCGTCCATCAGGTTCAGCAGCATGAACACCTCGTCGCCCAACTTGTAGCTCTTGTTGGTCGGGATGAACAGGCCACCGTTCTTGATGAACGGCATGTAGGCGGCGTAAAGGACCGACTTGTCCTTGATGGTCAGGGACAGGATGCCGTTGCGCGGCCCCGGGCTGACAGGTTCATTCATGTTGACCTCCACTGCTGATGTTCAGAGTCTAGATACACATTCTTATCTTTGGCCAGGCAAGCTCGCCCATTGCACCAGCAACGCTTCCAGCAGCAACGCCGCATTGAGGTTGGCCTTGCTCAGGACTTTCTGGCGCTGGGCGAGGATCCAGTCCTGAATATCCAGCACTTTAGGCTGAGCACTTTTCTGCGCCAGGTACTGCACGACCTTGCGCATATCGGTCAGGCCGAGGCCTGCTTCATCCTGGGTCAATTGATAGCGCAGGATCAGGCTCGACCAGTCGCAGAACCAGTCGAACAGCCGCAGCATCGGAATGTTTTTCCACTCCTCGGCCAGTTGCGTCGGCGATTGCTGCTGCTTGAGCAGCTTCTTCACGCCTTCGACAACCTGCGAACGCTGTTCACGCACGCCCTGCCCCTGCAACGTGACGGCGGCCAACGGCGAGCCGGCGGCCAGGGTCAACAGTTCGACCCGTTCGTCTTCGGAACATTCCGGCAATGCCTGAGCCAGCCATTGCAGGCTCATGGATTCGCTCGGCAGCGGACAGGCCTGCTGCACGCAGCGGCTCTTGATGGTCGGCAACAACCGGCTCGGCTGGTGGCTGACCAGCAGCAGCACGGTATCGCCGGACGGCTCCTCAAGGCTCTTGAGCAAGGCGTTGGCGGCGTTGATGTTCATCGACTCCACCGGTTCGATCAGCACCACCTTGCGCCCGCCCAGTTGTGCGGTCTGCACCACGAAACTGACCAGATCACGCACCTGGTCGACCTTGATCGCCTTGTCCGCTTCCTCCGGTTCGAGGATGTAATTGTCCGGGTGGCTGCCGGCCTTGAGCAGCAGACAGGATTTGCACTCGCCGCAGGCTTCAGGCGTCGGACGCTGGCACAGCAGGCTGGCCATCAGTCGCTCGGCCAGCGCGCGCTTGCCGATCCCGGCCGGCCCGTGCAGCAGATACGCGTGGGCATGCTGAGTGCGACCGGCCAGTTGCTGCCAGAGGCTGTCCTGCCACGGATAGGCCTCAGCCACGGCTCAGCTCCAGCAAATTCGGAATCAGGGTATCCAGCGATTGTTGAACCTTGGCCAACGGCTGACCGGCGTCGATCCGCACGTAACGCGCCGGATCGGCTTCGGCGCGCTTGAGGAAAGCACTGCGTACGGCCTCGAAAAACTCACGGCCTTCCAGCTCGAAACGATCCAGACGTCCACGAGCACTGGCGCGGGCCAAACCGATTTCCACCGGCAGATCGAAAATCAGCGTCAGGTCGGGACGCAAGTCGCCCTGCACGAAAGTCTCCAGCGCCGCGATGCGCTCCAGCGACAAGCCACGACCGCCACCCTGATAGGCGTAAGTCGAATCGGTGAAACGGTCACACAGCACGACCGCACCACGGGCCAGTGCCGGTCGAATGACTTCAGCCAGATGCTGGGCACGGGCGGCGAACACCAGCAACAGCTCGGTGTCCGGATTCATCACTTCGTCGACCGGGGCCAGCAACACCTCACGAATGCGCTCGGCCAGCGGCGTACCGCCGGGCTCGCGGGTCAGCACCACTTCAATACCGGCGGCGCGCAGGCGCTCGGCGAGGTATTCGCGGTTGGTGCTTTTGCCGGCGCCTTCCGGGCCTTCCAGGGTAATAAACAAGCCAGTCACAGGCAGTCCTTAATCAAAGTCATTGCGTGTTTTGGGGAGCGGAGGCTTCCGGTTCCGGCGTCGGCGCAGGCTCTTGAGCAGGCGGCTGCGGCAACGACTCCGGTGCAGTGTCGGGAGAGGCGGCAGGTATCGCCTCCTCGGCTGCCGGAGCGGTTTCGGGCGCAGTCGTCGGCGCCGGGCTCGAGCGGTAATCCGCGCGCCGCTTGAGCTGGTACTCGCGCACCGCATTGTTGTGCGCGTCCAGATCATCGGAGAACACGTGACTGCCATCGCCCCGGGCAACAAAGTAGAGGCTGGTGCCATCCACCGGGTTGAGTGCGGCGTGAATGGCTTCACGTCCGACCATGGCGATCGGCGTCGGCGGCAGGCCGGGAATCATGTACGTGTTGTACGGCGTGGCTTCCTTGAGATGCGCACGAGTCAGCTTGCCGTTGTAGCGGTCACCCAGGCCGTAGATCACCGTCGGATCGGTCTGCAGCTGCATGCCCAGCGCCATGCGACGTACAAAGACGCCGGCAATCTGGCCACGTTCCTGAGGCACGCCGGTTTCCTTCTCCACCAGCGACGCCATGATCAGCGCCTGATAGGGCTCGGTGTAAGGCACGTCGGCGGAGCGTTTTTCCCACTCCTTGGCCAGCACTTCGTCGAGACGGTCGAAAGCCTTTTTCAGCAGTTCGGTATCGGTCACGCCGCGCACGAAGCGGTAGGTATCGGGGAAGAAGCGGCCTTCAGGGAACAGGCCCTTGTGACCGATTTTGGCCATCACATCACTGTCGCTCAGGCCGTTGAGGGTCTGCTCGATCTTTTCATCTTTGGCCAGCGCGGCGCGCACTTGATGGAAATTCCAGCCTTCGACCAGGGTCAGGCTGTACTGAACCACATCGCCGCGCTTCCACAGGTCGATCAGGCCGTTGACGGTCATGCCCGGCTGCATGCGGTATTCACCGCTGTGAATCGGCGTGCCGGCGAGGTTGAAACGCCAATAGACCCGCAGCCAGAACGCGTCCTTGATGACGCCATCGGCTTCGAGTCCAAGAAAAGTACGGGTCGGGGTGGATCCCTTGGGCACATCCAGCAGTTCTTCCTGCGTGATGTTCAGGGGCTGTTCCAGTGCCGAATGAATCTTCCAGGCGCTGGCGCCCAACAGCAGCCCTGCCAGAACCAGTCCGGTTTCCAGCAGCAGCAAAAGTTTACGTCTCACGAATCAGGCATCCAGTAGCGCGCGGGCAATGGTTTGCAGTTTACGGGTGAGCGGGCCAACCGGCCAGCTCAGAGCAGCACAGGCGCGTACCGGCCAGACGCCATACACGCTGTTGCAGACAAAGACTTCATCGGCCCATTGCAGCTGTTCGAGGGGGATGTCGGTGATTTGCACGGGGATGCCCAGGGACTCTGCCTGAAACAATATTTCTGCGCGCATCACCCCGGCCACGCCGCAGCGTTTCAGGTCCGCCGTGATCAGCACACCGTCACGCACCAGAAACAGATTGCTGAACACGCCTTCGATCACCCGACCGGCCTGATCGAGCATCAAACCTTCGGCGTGTTCACTGTCCTGCCATTCGGCGCGGGCAATAACCTGTTCCAGTCGATTGAGGTGTTTGAGCCCGGCGAGCAACGGCTGTCTGGACAAACGCGTGCTACACGGAAACAGGCGAACGCCCTGCTCGGCGTGGGCCGCTGGATAAGCGGCGGGAGGATTGCCTTGCAGAATGCGTCGGCCCTGCGCTGAAGGATCCGGCGCATAACCGCGCAATCCGTCGCCACGGGTGAGGATGAGTTTGAGCACGCCCTCGCCCATCGCGGCGGCATAGGATTGCAGCTCATGGCGAACCCGCTCGATGTCGGCTGCGATGGCCAGACGCGCACAGCCGTCGGCCAGACGCGTCAGATGCCGATCCAGCAGCAACGGCTGACCGCCTCGCACGGCGATGGTCTCGAACAGACCGTCGCCGTAAGCCAGGCCGCGATCTTTCAGCGACAGAGCGTCAGCCGGCAGACCGTCGACCCAGCAGTCCATCAGCCGGCGAACCGACGGAACGCCAACGTGCCGTTGGTGCCGCCAAACCCGAACGAGTTGGACAGCACGACATCGATATCCATATTGCGCGCGGTGTGCGGCACGAAATCGAGGTCGCAGCCTTCGTCCGGCTCTTCGAGGTTGATGGTCGGTGGCGCCACCTGGCTGTTGATCGCCAGCACGCTGAAGATCGCCTCGACCGCGCCCGCCGCACCCAGCAGGTGACCGGTCATGGATTTGGTGGAGCTGACTGCCAGTTTGTAGGCGTGATCACCGAACACCGACTTGATCGCGTTGGCTTCGGCAAGGTCACCGGCCGGGGTCGAAGTGCCGTGGGCGTTGATGTATTGCACTTGATCGACGTTGATCTTCGCATCGCGCAGCGCGTTGGTGATGCAGCGTGCAGCACCGGCGCCGTCGGCGGGTGGCGAAGTCATGTGGAAGGCGTCGCCACTGGTGCCGAAACCGATCAGCTCGGCGTAGATGGTCGCGCCACGGGCCTTGGCGTGCTCGAGCTCTTCGAGCACCAGCGCACCGGCGCCGTCGGACAGCACGAAGCCGTCACGGCCCTTGTCCCACGGACGGCTGGCGCGGGTCGGCTCGTCGTTGCGGGTCGACAGCGCACGGGAAGCACCAAAGCCACCCATGCCCAGACCGCACGCGGCCATTTCGGCACCGCCGGCAATCATCACGTCGGCTTCGTCGTACATGATGTTGCGCGCCGCCATGCCGATGCAGTGCGTACCGGTGGTACACGCTGTGGCGATGGCGTAGTTAGGCCCCTGTGCACCCAGGTGGATGGACAGGAAACCGGAAATCATATTGATGATCGAGCCAGGCACAAAGAACGGAGAAATCCGGCGCGGGCCAGTCTCGTGCAGCGTGCGGCTGGTTTCTTCGATGTTGGTCAGACCGCCGATACCCGAACCCATGGCCACGCCAATGCGTTCACGGTTGGCATCGGTGACTTCCAGACCGGCATTGCGTACGGCTTGAAAGCCGGCCGCCAGACCGTACTGAATGAACAGGTCGAGCTTGCGCGCTTCCTTGACCGACAGGTATTCCTCGACATTGAAGCCCTTTACCGAGCCGCCAAAGCGGGTGGAATAGGCAGAAAGGTCGGTGTGTTCGATCAGACCAATGCCACTGCGGCCAGCCAGAATGCCCTGCCAACTGCTCGGCACATCCGTGCCCAGTGGCGACAACATACCCATACCGGTGACTACGACGCGTCTACGCGACACAGCACTCTCCTTTTTCAAATGACGACTTTGCATCAGGCCTAAAGAAAAAACCGCACGCCATGATGGCAGTGCGGTTTTTCCATGACAGCAAGCAACGATTACAAACTATTACGCCTGGTGGCTAGTAACGTAGTCGATTGCAGCTTGTACAGTAGTGATCTTCTCAGCTTCTTCGTCAGGGATTTCGGTCTCGAATTCCTCTTCCAGAGCCATCACCAGCTCAACGGTGTCAAGGGAGTCGGCACCCAGGTCTTCTACGAAGGAAGCGGTGTTGACCACTTCTTCTTCTTTAACACCCAGTTGCTCGGCAACGATTTTCTTGACGCGCTCTTCGATGGTGCTCATACCTTGTTTTCACTCCTAATGGACAAATTCAGGCAGCTGGCCAGTGGGTAAGTGTATAGAAAGACTTTTCAGCTTTTCAACTGAAAGCTTCACTCCTCAAACCCTGCGGCCCTCTGCCTATAAATAGATTGCAGCTTTATAACGGATTTTAGACAGCTCGTATGACATTTTTTTGAAGCAATCCGTCACATTTGAATTACATGTACATCCCGCCGTTAACCGGGATTGTAGCCCCGGTCACGTATGCCGCACCGTCGGATGCAAGAAAAGCGACCACGGACGCGATCTCTTGAGCTTGTCCCAGACGGCCCAGCGGAATCTGCGTCTGCAAGGCTTCACGCTGTGCTTCAGGCAGCTCGCGGGTCATATCGGTGTCGATGAACCCTGGGGTTACCGAGTTGACCGTAATCGAACGCGAACCGACTTCACGCGCCATGGCACGGCTGAAACCTTCCAGACCGGCCTTGGCGGCTGCATAGTTTACTTGGCCAGCGTTGCCCATGGCACCCACCACTGAGCCAATACTGATAATTCGGCCCCAACGCGCCTTGGTCATGCCGCGCAGAACGCCCTTGGACAGGCGATACAGACTGTTCAGGTTGGTATCGATCACGTCGTACCACTCGTCGTCTTTCATGCGCATCATCAGGTTATCGCGGGTGATGCCGGCATTGTTGACCAGAATCGCCACCGGCGCACCGAACTGCTCCTGGATGCTCGCCAGCACTTTGGTGACCGATTCGTCGCTGGTGACGTTCAGTTCGAAACCTGCGCCCTGGATGCCGTTTTCCTTCAGGGTCGCAGCAATACGCTCGGCGCCCGAAGCGGAAGTCGCGGTGCCAACAACGATGGCGCCCTGACGACCCAGTTCCAGTGCGATAGCCTGGCCGATGCCACGGCTTGCGCCGGTGACCAGTGCAACTTTACCTTGCAGACTCATGCAAGCTTCTCCTGATTCAGACAGCCGCTGCGCGAGCAGCAGCAAAAGCGTCTGGGGTATTGAGGTTGGAAGTCGAAACGCCTTCGGCGCAACGTTTGTTCAGACCGGCCAGCACCTTGCCAGGGCCGCACTCGACCAGATTGGTCGCGCCTTTGGCGGCCAGAGTCTGTACGGACTCGACCCAGCGGACCGGCTTGTAGAGTTGCTCCAGCAGATCACGCTTGAGGGTTTCCAGATCCGCCGGCACCTGAGCGCTGACGTTCTGTACCACAGGGATCTGCGGCGCCTGCCAGTCGATGGCAGCGATGGATTCGGCGAAGCGCTCGGCAGCCGGGCGCATCAGCTCGCAGTGCGACGGCACGCTGACCGGCAGCGGCATGGCGCGCTTGGCGCCACGGGCCTTGCAGCCTTCGATGGCGCGCTCAACGGCCGCCTTGGCACCGGCGATCACTACCTGACCCGGGGAGTTGAAGTTCACCGCGCTGACCACTTCGCCCTGCGCCGTTTCAGCACAGGCAGCGAGAACATCGGCATCTTCCAGACCGAGGATGGCAGCCATGCCGCCCTGCCCGGCCGGAACAGCTTCCTGCATCAGCTGGCCACGGCGCTCAACGAGCTTTACCGCATCGGCAAGGCTCAGGCTGCCGGCAGCGACCAGCGCGCTGTATTCACCCAGGCTGTGACCGGCAACGAAGGCCGGACGCGCACCACCTTCCGCCAGCCACAGACGCCACAGGGCGATCGAAGCGGTCAGAATGGCCGGTTGGGTTTTATCGGTTTGATTGAGCAGCTCTTCCGGGCCCTGCTGGGTCAGCGCCCACAGGTCGTAGCCCAGAGCATCGGATGCTTCTTTGAAAGTTTCGAGGATCAACGGATGTTGCGCGCCCAGCTCGGCCAGCATGCCGAGGGACTGCGAACCCTGTCCTGGAAAGACGAATGCGAGGGAAGCAGACATGTAACAAGCCCCTAATGATCTTGTCGTCGGAAAAATGGCATCCCGCTAGAGGGACGCAAGAAACTGACAGTTGGATGGCCCTTTGAACCGGGCGGTCACATTTAAGCATTGTCCGACGAAAACGCCTAAGACAACAAATCCTCCAGACGGCCGTGCAGGCGTTCGGGAAGATTCTCCTGAATCTCGATCAGCGCTCGCTGAATGGCACTCTGAAATCCCTGAACCCCGGCCGAACCGTGACTTTTCACGACAATGCCCTGCAAACCGAGGAAGCTTGCGCCGTTATGTCGCGCCGGTGCCAGATCAGCCTGCAGACGCTTCATCAATGGCAACGCCAGAGCGCCGACAGCGCGGGAGGCGAGGTTTTTCTTGAACAAAGCCTCGATGCGCGCAGCGATCATGGTCGCCAGGCCTTCGCTGGACTTGAGCAGAATATTGCCGACAAAACCATCGCAAACCACCACGTCCGCCTCGCCGCGATACAAACCGTCACCTTCGATGAAGCCGATGTAATTGATGCCCCGGGCAGCCTGCAGCAACGTCGCAGCAAGCTTGACCTGCTGATTGCCCTTGATGTCTTCGGTGCCGATATTCAGCAGCGCGACACGCGGGCGAGCGATACCCAGCGTTTGCGCCGCCACGGAACCCATCACGGCGAACTGCAACAGATGCTCGGCACTGCAATCGACGTTGGCGCCCAGATCAAGCAACTGGCAATAGCCCTTCTGAGTAGGGATCGCGGCGACCATGGCCGGACGATCAATCCCCGGCAGGGTCTTGAGCACAAATCGCGACAGCGCCATCAAGGCACCGGTATTGCCGGCACTGACACAGGCCTGAACCTTGCCGTCACGCAGCAATTCGAGAGCGACACGCATCGACGAGTCCGGCTTGCCACGCAGGGCCTGAGCAGGTTTTTCGTCCATGGTGATGACTTCGGACGCCGGAACAATCGTCAGGCGCGCGCGATCGGCAGCCGATTGGCCGGTGATCAGTTCTTCAAGAAGGGAGGGTTGACCGACGAGGGTCAGGTGCAGCGAGGGCGTAGCAGAAAGGCAAGCAAGGCTGGCCTGAACAATGCTGCGGGGACCGAAGTCCCCGCCCATTGCGTCAATCGCGATGACTTGAGCGGACAAGTGATTACTCGTCAGCGCCCTTGTCGATCACTTTACGGCCACGGTATACGCCTTCTGGCGATACGTGGTGACGCAGGTGAACTTCACCAGTGGTTTTTTCTACAGACAGGGTGCTAGCCTCGAGAGCGTCGTGCGAACGGCGCATGTCACGGGCAGAGCGGGATTTTTTGTTCTGCTGAACAGCCATAATTGATTAACTCCTAAACGTTTGGGTCACGCTTTAACTGCGCCAATACACTGAACGGGTTGGACCGCGTTACCTCGTCCTCGCTCGGTTCGGGCTCATCTGCTCCCGCCGGCTGCTGGCATTCTTCCGGATGATGAGCAGGCACAATGGGCAAGGCGAGCAGAAGCTCCTCCTCGATCAGTGACTGCAGATCCAATGGATCTTCGCCCAGTTCCAGCACGTCATAACCTTTCGGTAACGACTGGGTATTCGCACCCTCCTTCACAACAGCGTAACTGCATTCGCTGTGGATCGGCAGGGTGACCAGCTCAAGACAACGCTGGCAAACCATTTTGACTTCGGTGTCGATAAAGCTGTGGATTACCACAGATTTACGTTCATCTCGTTCAAAAACGAATTTTGCCTGCACCGTACCGACATCGTCGGAAAGCGGGTCGCAGAGTCTCTTCAAATCGGCCAGCAGCAGTTCACCTTGAAGGGTGGTGCCACGGTCAGCCAATTTGCGCGGGTCAACGTGAGGTGGAATCGGGTCATTCAACATAGGCGCAGCATTATAGGGATGCACCCACCCATGTCAAAGGAAATTGTGCCCTGTCCGTCACTTGCGCGCCTCCGCTAGAATCTGTCGCCTGCCTCTGGAGATGCGAATGCTGCCTTTATTACTCGCTTCAAGCTCGACCTATCGTCGGGAATTGCTCAGCCGTCTGCGCCTGCCGTTCGTCTGCAGCTCGCCGGATATCGATGAAAGCCATCGCCCGGACGAGTCGGCAATCGAGCTGGTCAAGCGCCTCGCCGAACAGAAAGCCCGCGCCCTGGCCGACAGCCACCCTGCTCACCTGATCATCGGCTCCGACCAGGTTGCGGTACTCGGCGAGCGCATCATCGGCAAGCCGCACACCTTCGAAAATGCCCGCGAACAACTGATGGCCGCCAGCGGCGCCAGCGTGACCTTCCTCACCGGCCTGGCCCTGCTCAACAGCCAGACCGGCCACTGCCAGGTCGACTGCGTGCCCTTCACCGTAAACATGCGCGTACTGGACCAGGCCCGCGTCGAGCGCTATCTGCACGCCGAGCAACCCTACGACTGCGCCGGCAGCTTCAAGGCCGAAGGATTGGGCGTGAGCCTGTTCCAATCCACCGAAGGCCCGGACGCCACCAGCCTGATCGGCCTGCCACTGATTCGCCTGATCGACATGCTATTGACGGAAGGCGTACAGATTCCCTGACCCACAAAAAACCGGCCCTCAGGCCGGTTTTTCTTGCAGCATTCGATCAGCGTAACGACGGGCCGTTAAAACCCATCCACATTGCCAGTTTCTCGGCAACGCTGGCACCGAGCTTCTTCGAGAAGCGATCGAACGGCGATTCCTGAACGGTGAAGTCCACCAGTTCTTTTTCGCCAATCACGTCACGCGCCACCGAGCTGGCATTGCCCAGACCATCGATCAACCCCAGCGGCAGGGCCTGCTCGCCAGACCAGACCAGCCCGGAGAACAGCTCCGGATGCTCCTTGTCCTTCAGGCGATCACCACGCCCCTGCTTGACGCTATTGATGAACTGCTTGTGCGTGGTATCCAGCACACTTTGCCAGAACGCCGTCTCTTCCGGCTTTTGCGGCTGGAACGGATCGAGGAACGCCTTGTGCTCGCCAGAAGTGTAAGTGCGACGCTCGACGCCAAGCTTCTCCATCGTGCCGACAAACCCGTAACCGGCCGCCGTCACACCAATGGAACCCACCAGACTGGCCTTGTCGGCATAGATCTGATCCGCCGCACTGGCAATGTAATAGGCACCGGAAGCGCCAAGATCGGAAATCACCGCGTACAGCTTGGTGTCAGGATGCAGGCCGCGCAAACGCTTGATCTCGTCATACACATAACCCGACTGCACCGGACTGCCGCCCGGGCTGTTGATGCGCAGGATTACGCCTTTGACCTTCTTATCTTCGAACGCTGCACGCAGGCTGCCGACGATGTTGTCGGCGCTGGCAGGCTCTTTGTCGGCGATCATGCCGGTGACGTCGATCAACGCGGTGTAGTTGGAGCTGCGCGTAGCGCTTTTCTCCATATCCATCAACGGCGTGAACAGAATCAGCGCAACAAACAGATAAACAAAGGTCAGCAACTTGAAGAAGATGCCCCAGCGCCGCGAACGACGCTGCTCCTGCACGCCGGCCAGCAGAGTCTTTTCCAGCAGCTTCCAGCTTTTCGCATCACCGTCGTCGGCAGTTGCCTTGGCCGGTGCTTTCCATTCGTCGGTCATGCCATCCACCCCAGCAAAAACGTATTAAGCCTGCTGCCCCAGCCAGGCGTGCAATTCGGAAAAATGGTCGATCGACAGTCGCGGCTCGAACTGCTGCAGTGATTCGATCGATTGCGCGCCATAACTGACCGCCACCGAATCCATCCCCGCATTGCGCGCCATCAGCAGGTCGAAGGACGAATCGCCGACCATCAACGCCTGTTCGGCACGCACACCGCAGTGAGCGAGTATCTGCTCCAGCATCAGAGGGTGCGGCTTGCTCGCAGTTTCATCCGCAGCGCGGGTGATATCGAAATAATCTTCCCAGCCATTGGCCTTGAGCACCCGATCCAGACCGCGACGATTCTTGCCGGTCGCGACAGCCAGGTGATAGCCCTGCTCGCGAAAGGACGCCATCGACTCGACTACACCTTCGAACAACGGCGAAGGCACGGCTTCTGCAGCGATGTAGTGATCGGCGTAATACTCGCGAAACAAGGTCATTTCGGCATCACTGATTTCGGGATACAGCGTGCGGATCGCCTCGGGCAAGCCCAGACCGATGATGCCCTTGACGGCAAAATCATCACGCAACTCGAAACCGGAGCGCCCGGACGCCGAGTGCATTGCCTCGACAATCCGATGAATGGAATCGGCCAGGGTGCCGTCCCAATCGAAAATCAGCAGCTTGTAATCAGATGGGCGCACTCAATCGCTCCACAGTCTTGGCCCACATTTCATCGACCGGTGCCTGCAACTTGAGCTCACCGCCATCGGGCAGCGGCACGGTCAGCATGTACGCGTGCAGGAACAGGCGCTTGCCGCCCAGATCACGGATTTCCTTACTGAAACCATCATCGCCGTACTTGGTGTCACCGGCAATGCAGTGCCCTGCGTGCAACGTATGGACGCGGATCTGGTGCGTGCGACCGGTGATCGGCTTGGCTTCGATCAAAGTGGCAAAATCGCCAAAGCGACGCAGGACCTTGAACACGGTCACAGACTCCTTGCCCTCCTCCTCGTCGACCTCGACCATGCGCTCCCCGGAGCGCAGATTGCTCTTGCCGAGCGCCGCACGGACTTGCTTGATCGAGGTCGCCCAATTGCCGCGAACCAGTGCCATGTAACGCTTGTCGACACCGTCACCGCGCAACGCGGCATGCAAGTGGCGCAACATGCTGCGCTTCTTGGCGATCATCAGCAGGCCGGAGGTGTCGCGATCGAGACGGTGAACCAGTTCCAGCTCCTTGGCATCGGGGCGCAACTGACGAAAGGCTTCGATAACGCCGTAATTCAGGCCGCTGCCACCGTGAACCGCAATGCCGGCGGGCTTGTTGATCACGATCAGGGCCTTGTCTTCGTAGACAATCGAGGCTTCCAGGCGCTGCAACAGGCCTTGGGCCAAAGGCACCGGCTCGTCACGCTCAGGCACACGAACAGGCGGCACGCGCACGATGTCGCCGGCCTGCAGCTTGTATTCGGGCTTGATCCGACCTTTGTTCACACGCACTTCGCCTTTGCGCAAAATGCGGTAAATCAAGGTCTTGGGCACGCCTTTGAGCCGGGCGAGGAGGAAATTGTCGATTCGTTGGCCGGCATATTCCGGCGAGACCTCAAGCAATTGAACGCCTGGAGTCGAAGGGGCAGTAGTCGTCATGGCGCCGATGATAACAATTTTTATGGAATTGAAGCACTTAATCATTGCTGCTATAGTCGCGAACGCCGCCAAAAGCGGCCTGGACAGCGGAACCACGGTCAAAAACCGGCCCTGACCAACGCAATTCACCAGGACGCGAGGCCGTCCTACGGGGCTTTTGCTACGTAACGGTGGAGTTTGCAGCTGTAACAAGCGCAGGTGACATGAGGCCTGAATCACGCCGCAAAGCAGAGTTTTGACTCGCCACGCGAGCCATATTCACGGCCAGTTCACAAAGTGCAGTCAGCCGCGGATGACCCCGAGCGAAGACTCCGGAAACACCGCCTGAATTAGCCATGATGCGTGACCTCCCCTTTCGGAGCTCACGGTAAATGCCAACCCGCTGCGGATTCTGCGCGCGGCAGCACCCGAATTATCAGGGATACGTGTAGGGTGGAGATGCACAACCGCTGGACTGTGTAGCAACAGGTTTTATCAAGACGCTTCATCTCGTCCACAGCCACCGGTTGATTCCTCCTCCTGACTGAGTGCTTAAGTAGCCACAGCAAGCAGGACGCGTACGTCGCGATAACGGCCCAATTGGCCGGACATCGCTGGACACGGGAATGGCCAACCACTCCCGACGCACCTGACACCGACCGTGAGAAGTCGTGTGTGCCGAACGCCGTTTCCGGCAGCCCGGAAACCGACGGTACTACATGAAAAGAATGCTGATTAACGCAACTCAACCCGAAGAGTTGCGTGTTGCACTGGTAGATGGCCAGCGCCTCTACGACCTGGACATCGAATCCGGTGCACGCGAGCAGAAAAAGGCCAACATCTATAAAGGCCGCATCACTCGCATCGAACCAAGCCTTGAGGCTGCCTTTGTCGATTTCGGCTCCGAGCGCCACGGCTTCCTGCCCCTCAAAGAAATCTCCCGCGAATACTTCAAGAAAGCCCCTGAAGGCCGCGTCAACATCAAGGACGTCCTGAGCGAAGGCCAGGAAGTCATCGTTCAGGTCGAAAAAGAAGAACGTGGCAACAAGGGCGCAGCCCTGACCACCTTCATCAGCCTGGCCGGTCGTTACCTCGTTCTGATGCCGAACAACCCGCGTGCCGGCGGCATCTCCCGTCGCATCGAAGGCGAAGAGCGCAACGAACTGCGTGAAGCGCTGAACGGTCTGGTCGCTCCAGCCGACATGGGTCTGATCGTGCGCACTGCCGGCCTGGGCCGCAGCAGCGAAGAAATGCAGTGGGACCTCGATTACCTGCTTCAACTGTGGACCGCCATCAAAGAAGCCTCGCTGGATCGTTCCGCGCCATTCCTGATTTACCAGGAAAGCAACGTGATCATCCGCGCCATCCGCGATTACCTGCGCCAGGACATCGGCGAAGTGCTGATCGACAGCGTTGAAGCCCAGGACGAAGCCCTGACCTTCATTCGCCAGGTGATGCCGCAGTACGCCAGCAAGATCAAGCTGTACGAAGACAGCGTTCCGCTGTTCAACCGTTTCCAGATCGAAAGCCAGATCGAGACCGCTTTCCAGCGCGTCGTTGAACTGCCGTCCGGCGGCTCCATCGTCATCGATCCGACCGAAGCCCTGGTGTCCATCGACATCAACTCGGCGCGCGCCACCAAAGGCAGCGACATCGAAGAAACCGCCCTGCAGACCAACCTTGAAGCGGCTGAAGAAATCGCCCGTCAGTTGCGCCTGCGCGACATCGGCGGCCTGATCGTCATCGACTTCATCGACATGACCCCTGCCAAGAACCAGCGCGCCGTGGAAGAGAAAGTCCGCGAATGCCTGGAAGCCGACCGCGCCCGCGTGCAGATCGGTCGCATCTCGCGCTTCGGCCTGCTGGAAATGTCCCGTCAGCGCCTGCGTCCTTCGCTCGGCGAAAGCAGCGGCATCGTCTGCCCGCGCTGCAGCGGCACCGGCATCATCCGTGACGTCGAATCGCTGTCCCTGGCGATCCTGCGCCTGATCGAAGAAGAAGCCCTGAAAGACCGCACCGCCGAAGTTCGCGCTCAAGTGCCGATCCCGGTGGCCGCGTTCCTGCTCAACGAAAAACGCAACTCGATCACCAAGATCGAACTGCGCACCCGCGCCCGCATCGTCATCCTGCCGAACGATCACCTCGAAACCCCGCATTTCGAAGTTCAGCGTCTGCGTGACGACAGCCCGGAAGCCGCGACCAACCAGTCCAGCTACGAAATCGCTGCCGCTGCCGCCGACGTCGAAGACGTCCAGCCAGCCGCCGCGACCCGCACCCTGGTGCGCCAGGAAGCCGCCGTCAAGACCGCTCCGGCCCGCGCCAACGCTCCGGTTCCGACCGAAGTCGCCGCTCCGGCCCCGGCACCTGCTCCGGTTGCCGCGCCAGAGCCAAGCCTGTTCAAAGGCCTGGTGAAGTCGCTGGTCAGCCTGTTCGCCACCAAGGAAGAACCTGTAGCTCCGGTTGTGGTTGAAAAACCAGCCACCGAGCGTCCGGCCCGCAACGAAGAGCGTCGCAACGGTCGTCAGCAGAGCCGCAACCGTAACGGTCGCCGCGATGAAGAACGCAAGCCGCGCGAAGAACGTGCACCGCGTGAAGAGCGCGCCCCACGTGAGCCGCGTGAAGAGCGTCAGCCGCGCGAACCACGTGAAGTCCGCGAGCCGCGCGAATCCCGTGACGAAGCACCGGTAGCCCGCGAAGAACGCGCACCACGCGCCCCTCGTGAAGAACGTGCACCACGTGCTCCACGTGAAGATCGCAAGCCGCGTGGCGAGCGTGAAGAACGCGTACGTGAACTGCGCGAACCTCTGGATGCCGCTCCGGCCGTTGCTGCCGCCGCCACCGCTGAAGAGCGTCCGGCCCGTCAGCCGCGTGAAGAACGTGCGCCACGTCCTCCGCGTGAAGAGCGTCAACCGCGTGCCGAACAGGCCGCTGCTGCCGTCGCTGAAGAAGAAATCACCACCAACGAAGAGCAACTGCCGGAAGACGGTTCGGAGAACGCCGAAGGCGATCGTCCACGCCGCCGCTCCCGTGGTCAGCGTCGTCGCAGCAACCGTCGCGAACGTCAGCGTGATGCCAACGGCAACGTGATCGAAGGTTCGGAAGAATCCGAGTCCGGCGAAAACGCCCAGGCGCCAAGCACTGCCGATCTGGCTGCTGGTCTGGCTGTTACCGCTGCAGTTGCCAGCACCGCGATCAGCGCTCCGGCTGAAGCTCAGGCCCACGAGCAAGCTGAACGCGCTACCGCTGCAACACTGGAAACTGCTCCAGTAGAAGCGCCGGTTGTTGAAGCAACCACTCCGGTAGAAGTAGCTGCCGCTCCGGAAGTCGAAGTGGCTCCGGCTCGCGAAGCTCAGCCTCAGGTTGAAGCGGCTGCCGAACCAGCGGTGACCTTCCAAGCACCAGCCGTAGTTGAAGAGTCGGTTGTCGAAACCGTCGCTGAAACCGTGACCGAAACCGTGCGTGAAGTTCGCGAAGAACAGACCGCATTCAACTGGGTCGCCGAGCCAGCTGTCGCAGAAACACCAGCGCCAGTGGTTGAAGCACCTGTTGTTGAAGAAGCCAAGACTGCCGAGCCAGTAGTGGTTGCCGAACCGGCACC
The DNA here is from genome assembly GCF_059423925.1 of Pseudomonas sp. GW458-11-26-14-LB4. Lineage (NCBI taxonomy): Bacteria > Pseudomonadati > Pseudomonadota > Gammaproteobacteria > Pseudomonadales > Pseudomonadaceae > Pseudomonas > Pseudomonas sp. GW458-11-26-14-LB4. The sequence continues at coordinate 25,981 of NZ_JBWKYU010000007.1, read as the reverse complement.
GGTCGTTGAAGCCCCTGTGGTTGAAGCGCCAGTTGTCGCCGAAGCACCTGCCCCGGTAGTTGAAGCGTCTCCAGTTGTCGCGCCGGTCAGCGCCCTGACCCCAAGCGGCCGCGCACCAAACGACCCGCGTGAAGTGCGTCGTCGCAAGCGTGAAGAAGAGCGTCTGCAGAAGGAAGCCGAACTGGCTGCCGCTGCTGCTCCAGTCGCTGCCGAGCCAGTGGTTGCCGAAGTGGTCGAGGCAGCTCCTGCCCCTGTCGCTGAAGAAGTTGCCGTTGAGGCCGTGATTGCCGAAGCACCACGCTCCGTTCAGGAAGCGGTCGAGCAACACGAAGAGGCCCAGGAAAAAGAACACGAGCCTAAACCTCTCGTCTGATTCCAAAGCCAATAAAAAGCCCCGCCTGGTGATCCAGGCGGGGCTTTTTTATGCCTCAAGGTTTTTCAGGATGGCGGGAAAACCAGCGCATCCGGCACGTCGATATCCCACAACACACCCGGATCATCCACCGCGACTTCAATCACTCGTCCTTGGGCAAACAGCGGTCTGGCGCCGCGGTCACCGGACAAAGACATCAGTCCCGCTGCGAACGATCGACCAAACCCGACCGGATGCCCATAGTCACCGTTCAACGTCGGTACGCTGACCGCATCCTCGGCAATCGCCGCCACGACCCGTTCCATGCTCGACGGCAGGATGAACGGCATGTCGCCCAGCACAATCAGCCAGCCATCGGCATCCGGGCAAGCCGCCACACCCGCCGCGATGCTGTCGCCCATTCCCGTGGATTCGATCGAGACAATGTCACACCCATAAGCCTGCGCCATGCGCATTGCCTGCGGGCGCGCCTCGGTCGTCACCAGCACTCGCTGGTCGAGGCTCGCCGGCAGGTTCACCAACACCTGCTCGATCACCGAACGCACCGCGCCATCACGCCCGGTGCAATCGGCCAGCAGCTTGTCCTTGTTGGCACCCGCCACTTCGCGAAAGCGGCTGCCCTCGCCCGCCGCCAGCACAATCACTCCGATGGATCGGCTCATACACTCTCCACTGTTTTCTTCTGCTTGAGCTCGACACCATTCTTGATCGCGACGATTTCGGCCAACAGCGACAAGGCGATTTCCGCCGGGGAATGGCTGCCAATATGCAAACCGATCGGCCCGTGCAAACGGGCGATGGCCGCTTCCGACAAGCCTAGCTCAGCCAGATTTTCCCGACGTTTGCGGCTATTGACCCGCGAGCCGAGCGCACCGACATAGAACGCTTTGGAATCGAGCGCCGTGAGCAGCGCCATGTCGTCCAGCCGTGGATCATGAGTCAGCGCGACAATCGCCGTGCGTTCATCGGTCTGGATGTTCAGCACCGCTTCATCCGGCATACCGGGCACAAACCGCCCATGCTGCTCTTCCCAGCCATAGACGAACTCGGTGCGCGGATCACAGATCAGCACTTCGAAATCCAGCAGCCGCGCCATCTCGGCCACATACCGCGACAACTGCCCGGCGCCGATCAACAGCAGGCGCCAGCGTGGGCCGTAAATGGCACGCAGGGTTTGTCCGTCGAAACTCAATGCGTCGGTCTTGCCGGCCGGTCGCAGCACCACCTCGCCAGTGCCGATGTTCAGCTCGCGAGCGACGATTTCGTGGGCTTCGCAGCGATCCAGCAACTCGGCGACCCACGCCGGATCGCCGACTCGCTCCTCGGTCAGGCGCAGAGTGCCGCCGCACGGCAGGCCGAAACGCGCCGCCTCTTCCTGCGTCACGCCGTAGGTGATCAACTGCACCGGCGGCCCGTCGGCGGGAATCCGTCCGTCGTGCAGCCGGGCGATCAGATCGTCCTCGACGCAACCGCCGGACACCGAACCGATCACCACGCCATCTTCGCGCAACGCGAGCATTGCGCCGGGCGCCCGGGGCGCGGTGCCCCAGGTCTGCACCACGCTGAACAACATCACCCGCTGCCCGGCGCGACGCCATTCGAGCACACTGCGCAGGACATTCAGATCGGCGCTGTCCATCACGCTTGCGCCTTCTGCCAGCCCTGCAACTGGTAGCGCACCGGCAGGTTGCGAATGCGCTGACCGGTGGCGGCGAAGATCGCGTTGCACAGCGCCGGCGCAATCGGCGGCACGCCCGGTTCGCCGACACCACCCAGCGGCACCTCGCCCGGCGGCGTTACCAGATGCACCGCGACTTCCTTCGGCGCCAACGACATGCGTGCCACTTCATACATATGGAAGTTGTCCTGTTGCACCTTGCCGTCCTTGAAGCTGATTTCGCCCCACACGGCATTGCCCAGGCCCATCACACAGGCGCCTTCGAACTGCGAACGGATCCGCTCCGGGTTGATCTGCGGGCCGCAATCCACGGCGATATCGGCCTTGTGCACGATCAGCGTGCCGTCGTCCTTGACCTCGACTTCGATCACCGCCGCCACGTAGGTGACGAAGCTGTAATGCACCGCCAATCCGAGACCACGACCCTTGGGCAGTTGACGACCCCAACCCGCCGCCTTGGCCGCAGTCTCGAGCACGGTGCGCATCCGCCCGGTGTCGATCGGATAACGCTCTGGGGATTCGCCGTAGTTCCATTCTTCACTGAGCGTACGCGGGTCGATCTGCCGATCCGGGCCGAGCAACTTGATCTGATACTTGAGCGGATCTTCCTTGGCCTTGTGCGCCAGTTCGTCGACAAAGCTCTGAATCGCAAAACCATGGGGAATGTTCGACACCGAGCGATACCAGCCCACCCGCGTGTGCACCGTGGCCTCAGGGTTTTCCAGGCGCACGTTGGGAATTGCGTAGGCCATGTTGGTAAAGCCCATGCCCAGCTCGAACGCAGCTTCGTGATTCATGCCCGGCGCAAACAGCGCGGTAATGCTCGGCGCTACCGTGCGGTGCAGCCAGGCGGACGGCAAGCCGTCCTTGCCGACGCCGGCCTTGAGGTATTCGGCGGATACGGTGTGGAAATACGAGTTGTGGATGTCGTCTTCCCGGGTCCATTGCACGCGCACTGCTTTGCCAGGAAATTCCTTGGCGAGCACGGCAGCCTCAACGACGAAGTCCGGTTTGGACTTGCGGCCGAAACCACCGCCGAGCAGTGTCACGTTAAAGGTGACGTTATCGAATGGCAGCCCCAGGCGTTCGGCGATCCGCTCGCGGGTAACCTGCGGCGCCTGGCTCGGTGCCCACGCCTCGCAGGTGCCATCCTTGTAACGGGCGATGGCAACCATCGGCTCCATCGGTGCCTGGGCCAGATGCGGCAAGTAATAAGAGGCTTCCAGAGTGCTGGCGGCACTGCCGATGGCCTTGTCGATGTCGCCAGTGTTGCGTACCACTTTGCCCGGTTTCAGCGAAGCGGCTTCGATCTCCTTGCGATAGGCGACCGAGTCATAAGTGGCGTTCGGGCCATCGTCCCACTCGATCTTCAGCGCTTCACGACCTTTCAATGCCGCCCAGGTGTTGCTGGCCACCACGGCCACGCCGCCCAGTGGCTGGAATTCCGAAGGCAATGGCCGGGGTTCGATCTGGATGACTTTGAGCACGCCCGGCACTTTCAGCGCGGCGCTGTCGTCGACCGACTTGACCTTGCCGCCGTACACCGCCGGACGCGCAATGACCGCGAACAGCATGCCGTCGAAATGCACGTCGGCCCCGTAAACCGCCCTACCATTGACGATGTCGGCACCGTCGATGGCTTTGGTGCCTTCCTTGCCGATGTAACGAAATTCTGACGGCTGCTTGAGCCGCAGGCTGTCACGGGCCGGCACCGTCAGCGCACTGGCCGCAACGGCCAGCTCACCGTAACCCAACTCGCGCCCGGACGGCGTGTGAATGACTTTATGCAGTTGTGCGCGGCATTCGCCGACCGGCACCTTCCACTGCGCGGCGGCGGCCTGCTCCAGCATGGTCCGCGCGGCAGCGCCGCAACGGCGCATCGGTTCGTACCAGTGACGCATGCTGCGCGAGCCGTCGGTGTCCTGGTTGCCGAAGCGCACCTCATCACCCGGCGCCTGCTGAACCTTGACGTGCGCCCAGTCGGCTTCCAGCTCATCGGCGACCACCATGGTCAGGCTGGTGCGCACACCCTGGCCCATTTCCGAACGGTTGCAGACCACGGTCACCGTGCCGTCAGCGGCAATGCTGACGTAGACCTTCGGATCGTCGATCCAGCCGTTCGGCATGCCGTCGGCACCGAACTGCTTCGGCTTGTCTTCGGCCAGCGCATCCTGCCAGCCCCAGCTCGCCGCCAGCACCAACGCACCGGTGGCGCCGACGCCCTTGAGGAAGCCCCGGCGACTCAGGTTGCTCAGGGCGAAATCGTTCGGTAGACGGCTCATGCCTTGGCCTCCTTCAGGTGAGTGGAGGCCTGACGGATCGCGGTCTTGATCCGGTTGTAGGTGCCGCAACGACAAATGTTGCCGACCATCGCCTCTTCAATCTGCTCATCGCTCGGATTCGGGTTGGTCTTGAGCAACGCGGTGGCGGACATGATCTGCCCGCCCTGGCAGTAACCGCATTGAGCCACAGCCGTGTCGAGCCAGGCTTGCTGGACGATCTGACCGACCGGATCGGCGTGCAGGTTGTCGATGGTGGTCACGTTCTGCCCGACCACCGAACCGATCGGGGTGATGCAACTGCGCGCCGGCGCGCCGTCGATATGAATGGTGCATGCACCGCACAGGCCCATGCCGCAGCCGAACTTGGTGCCGTTGTAACCGGCGACGTCACGGATCGCCCACAACAGCGGCATGTCCTCGGTGACATCGAGTGGATGATCTTGACCATTGAGTTTCAGGGTAATCATGGGCACGCCCGCATATTCATGGAGGTTATGGGGTCGAGCCATCTGCCACCGCAGGGACGGTGGTGGTTCGCGCAGATCGGCTCAGGCTAATCAGGCTCTCTTGTGCCGACGGGAACGTCTGCACCGGGCCTTTGGTGGAGCAAATGACTGGTATCGTTAGCTGGCTACGTTAACCCGCGATTAACAAAAAAGCCCTGCACTTTTTTAAATAGTGCAGGGCTTTGGGTTCAGCCTTGAAAGCGTAGCCTCAATAGCGATTGGGCTCCATTTCCAGCTCGACATTGAAACGTTCTGCAATGTCTTTCTGGATGCGCTGAGCCAGATCGAGCAATTGCAGCCCGGTCGCCGCGCCGTAGTTGACCAGCACCAGCGCCTGCAATTTATGCACGCCGGCATCGGCCTCACGGAAACCTTTCCAGCCGGCGCGCTCGATCAACCAGCCGGCCGCCAGTTTCATCTGCCCGTCCGGTTGCGCATAAGCCACCAGATCCGGGTGCTGCGCCTTGATCTGTGCGACCACGGCCGCCGACACCAGCGGGTTCTTGAAGAAACTGCCGGCATTGCCGAGCACCGCCGGATCCGGCAGCTTTTCGCTGCGGATGCTGCAAATCGCTCGACTGACATCCGTCGGCGTCGGCTGCTCGATACCCTGCTCGGTCAGGCGCTGACGCACCGGACCGTATTCCAGGTGCAGATGCGCGACTCGATCCAGTGCAAAGCGCACCCGCAGGATCAGCCAACGACCCGGCTGCTGCTTGAACACGCTGTCGCGGTAGGCGAAGTTGCACTCTTCCAGACTGAAGTCGCGCAGCTCGCCGGTCTGGCGATCCAGCGCCGTCAGGCCGGCGAACACATCCTTGATCTCGACACCGTAGGCACCGATGTTCTGCATCGGTGCGGCGCCAACGGTGCCGGGGATCAGACTGAGATTCTCCAGCCCGGAAAAACCCTGCGCCAGCGTGTGCTGCACGAACGGGTGCCATGGCTCCCCAGCTTCGGCTTCGATCACCACGCGGTTGCCGTCGTCGCTGATGACGCGGATGCCACGAGTGGCCATGCGCAGCACCAGCGCCGGGATGTCCGCCGTGAGCAACAGGTTGCTGCCGCCGCCAATCACCAGCAACGGCACATCGTGGGAAGTCGCGTAAGCCAGGGCTTCGCGCACATCGGCGTCACTGTGGGCTTCGGCAAACAGCTGCGCGCGAACGTCGACGCCGAAGGTATTGAAGGGTTTCAGGGAAACCTGCGGTTGCACCTGCAAACTCATAACCGCCCCTTCACTTCGATCAACAGCTGATCGCAGGCACGTTCGATCAGATCCAGCACCTGCTCGAAACCCTGATCGCCGTCGTAATACGGATCCGGTACTTCATCGACTTCGCCTTCATAGCGGCGCAGGAACAGATCCAGCTCGGCCTTGCCGGTGGACGGTTGCAAGGCCTTGAGGTTGCGCAGGTTGCTGTTGTCCATGGCGAGGATCAGGTCGTAGCTGGCGAAATCGGCGCGGCTGACCTGCTGGGCGCGTTGCGCCGACAGGTCATAACCCCGCAGTTTGGCCGCAGCCTGGCTGCGCTTGTCCGGCGGATTGCCGACGTGCCAGTCGCCGGTGCCGGCGGAGGCCACTTCGACCTGATCCGCCAGTCCCGCTTCACGCAACTTGTGGCGCAACACACCTTCGGCGGTGGGCGAACGGCAGATATTGCCCAGGCACACGAACAGAACGCGCATCAGGCCTCCAGCAGGCGACGGACGCGCTCGAGATCTTCGGCGGTGTCGACCCCCGTCGGCGGCGCGATCAACGCGTCAGCCACGTGAATCCGCACGCCGTGCCACAGGGCACGCAGTTGTTCGAGGGATTCGGTGTTTTCCAGCCAGCACGGCCCCCAGCTCACGAAATCCTGAAGGAAGCCTGCGCGGTAGGCATAAATGCCGATGTGGCGACGATACGGCACGCCTTCCGGCAGCACGTCGCGGCTCTTGGCGAACGCATCGCGGGCCCATGGCAGGGTCGCTCGACTGAAGGTCAGCGCCAGACCGTTGAGGTCGCTGACGACCTTGACCACGTTCGGGTTGAACAGGGTTTCCACGTCTTCGATCGGCTCGGCCAGGGTGGCCATGCGCGCTTCGGTGTGGGCCGCGAGGTTGTCGGCGACCTGATCGATCACGCTCGGCGGGATCAGCGGTTCGTCACCCTGCACGTTGACCACGATGGCATCCGGCTCCAGACCCAGCTTCGCGGCCACTTCAGCCAGACGGTCAGTACCGGAGTTGTGATCTTCACGGGTCAGCACCACTTCGGCGCCGAAGGCCTTGCAGGCCTCGACAATGCGCGCATCGTCGGTGGCCACGACCACACGGCTGGCGCTGCTTTTGCTGGCCTGTTCCCAGACGTGCTGGATCATCGGCTTGCCGACGATATCCAGCAGCGGCTTGCCCGGCAAGCGAGTCGAGGCATATCGCGACGGGATGACAACGGTGAAGGCGGTGGTCATTTATCCAGACGCTCGTCGGTGGTCAGGGTGCGGGCTTCGCTTTCCAGCATCACCGGGATGCCGTCGCGGATCGGGTACGCCAGGCCGGCGCCCTTGCTGATCAGTTCGGTCTTGTCGGCGCTGAGCTTGAGCGGGCCTTTGCAGATCGGGCAGGCGAGGATGTCGAGCAGTTTGGTGTCCATGAACATTCCCTGGATAAAAACGGATTAAGGCAAAAGAAGATCCGGCAACAGGCGCATCAGTTGCGTGTCGAACCAGGCCACGAAGGCCGGCGACGGCACGGCATCGACCGCCAGGTACCACCAGTCATCGGCGGCGAAGGCACGGCACTTCACCGCGTCCTTTTCAGTCATCACCACTGGCAATGACGGCGTGAAACTCAAGGCCTGCACGCTGTATTCGGCGTGATCGGCAAACGCGTGGGGCACAGGCCGCCAGTCTAGCGCTTCGAGGGTATTGAAGAAACGTTGCGGGTTGCCGATCCCGGCCACCGCGTGCACGGCCTGACCGGGAGGAAAATGATCGAGCGACCGGCGTTCGCCGCTGCGCAAATTGACCAGCGCCGACGGTTTGAGACGGAAAGCGAATCCGCCGTCGCGATCCTCAAGGGCGCCATTGAACAGCACACCATCAACGCTTTGCAGGCGCTCGGCCGGCTCGCGCAGGGGGCCGGCGGGCAGGCAGCGCTGATTGCCAAGGCCACGGGCGGCGTCGATCAGCACCAGTTCCAGATCCCGCGCGAGGCGGTAATGCTGCATGCCGTCATCGGACAGGATCAGGTCCAGCGGCTCGCTGTCCAGCAGGGCTCTGACGGCGGCGCTGCGATCGGGGTCGATCATCAGCGGTACGCCGGTGCGCTGCACGATCAGCAAGGGTTCGTCACCGGCGATGTCGGCAGTCTGGTCAGCTTCGACCCGCCATGGCAGTTGCACCGGTTTGGCACCGTAACCACGGCTGACCACGCCGACCCGCAGCCCGTGGCGTCGGCAGTGCTCGATCAGCCACAGGATCATCGGTGTCTTGCCGGTGCCGCCGACGGTGATGTTACCGACCACGATCACCGGTACCGGTGACTGATAGATCTCACCCTCGCCGTCGAGAAAACGCTGACGCTTGCCGGCCACGACGCGGCGGTACAGCCACTCCAGCGGCCGCAACAGCGTCAGGGCCGGGTGCCCCTGATACCACGCGGCGAGCAGACGATCGGACATGGCCATCAGGATTTGGGCGCCGCCTCGACCGTGGTCATGCGCAGATGGCTGAAACCGAGCTTGCCGGCCGCATCCATGGCGGTGATCACGGATTGATGCTGAGCCTTGCCGTCAGCACTGATCGACAACGGCATGTTGGTGTCGCCGTTGGCTTCTTTCTGCATGGCTTCCATCAGGGTCGCCAGATCGTTCTTCGGCAGAATCTTGTTGTTCACCGAGAACACGCCTTCGGCGCTGATGGCCACATCCAGTTGCTTGACCTGCTGATCCTCGGCCGGCGAACCGCTGACCGCTTCCGGCAGATCGACGCGCAACTGGGTTTCGCGGGTGAAGGTGGTGGTCACGACGAAAAACAGCAACAGGATGAACACCACGTCGATCAGCGACGCGAGGTTGATGTCGATGGTTTCCCGGGGCTTGCGACGGAATTTCACGCTTTGCCCCCGGCCAGATCGACGTCACGGTCGCCCTGCACCACTTCCACCAGTTTGATCGCTTCCTGTTCCATGCCCACCACCAGTTCATCGATGCGGCGTTGCAGGAAACGGTGGAAGAACACCGCCGGAATACCGACCATCAGGCCCGCAGCGGTGGTGATCAGCGCCTTGGAAATACCGCCGGCCAGCACCGCAGCATTGGTGGTCATTCCCGAGCCGGTGAAGGCGCTGAAAATATCGATCATGCCCAGCACCGTGCCCAGCAGACCGAGCAGCGGCGACATGGCGGCGATGGTGCCCAGCGCGTTGACGTAGCGTTCCAGCTCGTGGATGACCCGGGCGGCCGCTTCTTCAATGCACTCCTTCATGATCTCGCGACCATGCTTGGAGTTGGCCAGGCCCGCGGCGAGGATTTCCCCCAGCGGCGAGTTGGCGCGCAATTCCTTGAGTTTTTCCTTGTTGAGCTGCTTGTCCTTGATCCAGACCCAGACCTGACCCAGCAGATGCTCAGGGGTGACGCGACTGGCGCGCAGGGTCCACAGGCGCTCGGCGACGATCGCCATGGCGGCGATGGAACTCAGAATGATCGGCAACATCATCCAGCCGCCGGATTTGACCAATTCCCACACAGTGACAGCCCCCTCGAAAAAGTGCGCCACTTTACCATACCGGTTCGCGATAAAGACCCGTCGCCCCGACGACCGTGCTCAACGGTACTCCGCCCCCGGCAACGGCGGGTCGCGCCAGAAGCGGCGTTGTTGACGCATCGACCGGGCCGGCTGAAACCGCCCCAGTTGCAGATGAATGGCGCCCTGCTCGGCGCTGTCATGGATGTGTATGCCCTGTTTGCGGTAACGGGCGATGACCGTCGGGTGCGGATGACCGAACGAATTGCCCTGCCCTCGGGAAATCAGCACGGCGTGGGGCTGCAAAGCCTTGAGCAAGGCCATCGATGAGGAACTGCGGCTGCCATGGTGCGGAGCTTGCAGCCACTGGGTATGAACTGCCAGCGCGCTGTTGAGCAGGTCCCGTTCGGCAGCGCTGTCGATGTCGCCGGTCAGCAGCAATCGTTCGCCGTTGGCTTCGATCTGCAACACGCAGGAACGCTGATTACTGTCGTGGGCGTCGGCCCATTGCCATAGATGAAAGGCAACGCCGTCCCACTGCCATTGCCGACCACTTTCACAGGCCTCCGCATTCAGCTCTTCGGCCAGCCCCGGCGGATCGCCGCTGATGACCCGGCTGACCGGCAATCCTTTCGCTACGGCGAGTGCGCCACCCGCGTGATCGGCATCGGCATGGCTGAGCAGCATCAGGTCGAGGTGTTCCACCCCCAGTTTGCGCAAGGCCGGCAGCACCACTCGCTCGCCGAGGTCGAAGTCGCCGAAACGCGGGCCGCTGTCGTACAGCAAGGTGTGATGCCGGGTGCGGATCAGAATTGCCAGACCCTGGCCGACATCCAGTTGCCACACATCCGCTACGCCTTCGGTCAGGCGTTCTCGAGGCGGAAATGCCAGCACCAGCAGCAACGGCCAGCCCAAGGGACGCAGGGGAACGCCTCGGGGCAGCAATAACAGCACTGCACCGATGCAACCCAGCGCCACGATCCAGCCCGGCATCGATTGTGCAACCCACGCCGGCCAGCGCCCGGCAATCAGGGCCAGCGCCCGGAACAATCCATCGATCAGTCCGCCGGCCAGCCACAGCAGCCCTTCCCCGACATAGGGAATCGGCAACAGCAATGTCCCCAGCAACGCCGGCGGCAGCACCGCAAAACTGACCCACGGCACCGCAAGCAGATTGGCCAGTGGTCCGCTTAGGCTGATCGGCAGGCTCAGCGCCACCAGCACCGGGCACAAGCCGATCGCGATCAGCCACTGCGCGCGCGTCCAGGTCTGCCACCAGCGCCACGGCCCCAGACGGCCGCCGAAGGTAAAGATCAGCACGGCGACCGCGATAAAGGACAGCCATAACCCCGGGCGCAGACTGGCCAGCGGATCCATCAACAGCACACCGTTGAAGGCCAGCAGCAACGGCCACCAGGCACCGAGATGGCGAAATCGCAATCGCCACAGCAGCACCAGCGCAACCATTACGCAGGCGCGCCGCACCGGTACATCGAACCCGGCCAGCAGGCCGTAACCCAGCGCCGCCGCGAACGCCAGACCGCACGCCCAGGGCAGCCAGGGCCAACGCAACGGCCAGATCCCGACCCGCGCCAACCCGGCGACCAGCGCATACATCAACGCCGCCAACAGCCCGATGTGCTGGCCGGAAATCACCAGCAGGTGCACGGTGCCGGTGTCCTGCAAGGTCTGCCAATCCTCGCGACTGAGCCCCGAACCATCACCGAGCACCAGCGCAGCCAGGGCGCCGTTACGTCCCTGGGCATCCACTGCAAGCAGGCGCTGGCGAATGCTGTCACGCCAGGCCCACTGCGCCGGCGCCAGGCGCTCGCCATCCTTCACCGTCCCGGTGGCGCCGATGCGCTGCGCCAGCAGCCAGGCTTCGTAATCGAACGCATCCGGATTGAGCAGGCCACCGGGGCGCTTGAGCTTGACTGCCAGTCGCCAGCGTTCGCCACTTTTGATCTCAGGCCCGGCGTACCACGCCAGACGCATCAGCGACGGCAGTTTCTCGTGACGCGAGCGCGCATCGGACAGTTCGAAGCGCACGACGCCCTCGGCATTCTGCGGCAAGCCGACGACCCGTCCTTCCACCCAGCGCGTTTCGCCATCCAGCCGGGAAGGCAGCCGGTCATTCAACGCCATCTGCGCGTTGAAACCCGCCCATGTAAATCCAAGCAGCAAAAACGCCAGTGGGTAGCTGCGAAACGGCAGCAGCATCAGCGCCACCCACGGCAACACCAGCAATAACCCGACCAGCGGCAAGGCCGGCAAAAAAACCGGAGCCAGCAGACCGACCGCCAGCGCCATCATCCCTGTGCGCATAAGCCCGTCCTTGAGAGTCCCACCTTCAGGCATAGCGGCTGCGGGGCACGCGCGTCGTTATCAATTGTCACAAAGTCTGAATGGGCGGTTCATAGAATCCAGACATACTTGCCGCCTTAACCGACCGAGAAGCCCTATGCCCCGGCGCTTATTCAAACGTTACATGCCCGACCCGACGAGCATCAGGGAACACAAATCCTTACGCTTTCTCGGCACGTTGCTGCATGACCCGAACCTCTGGCACCTCAACCGACACTCGGTGGCCCGGGCCATGGCCGTTGGCCTGTTCGCCGCGTTCCTGCCGATTCCCGCACAGATGCTGGTGGCCGCCGTCCTCGCGATCATGGTGCGCGGCAACATGCCGATTGCCGTCAGTCTGGTCTGGCTGACCAATCCGATCACCATGCCGGCGGTATTCTTCTGCACGTATCAGGCCGGGGCCTGGCTGATGGATGTGCCCGCCCGCACGCTCCCCGACGAATTGACCTGGGAATGGATCAGCGGTGAGCTCTCGACCTTGTGGCAACCGTTCCTGCTGGGTTCGGTGGTGGTCGGGTTGGCACTGGGCGCCCTCGCCTATTGTCTGGTGATGATGTACTGGCGCTGGTGGGTGGCCCGGCAATGGGCGCGGCGCAAGAAAAGACGTCAGGCGTGAATGCAAAACGGCCTCCACTGTGGGAGGCCGTTTTTCATTGCAGCATTGAAGGGATCAGGTGCGCATGCCGCGCCCGCTCACCAGCAACCGCGAACAACCGATATACAGCACCACGGTCGCCACCAGCATGAAGGTGATCGCGATGCCGATGCGAATGTCCGACACACCGAGGATGCCGTAACGGAAAGCGTTGACCATGTGCAGCACCGGGTTGGCCAGCGACACGGTCTGCCAGAACGGCGGCAGCAAGGTGATCGAATAGAACACGCCGCCCAGGTAGGTCAGCGGGGTCAGCACAAAGGTCGGGATGATCGAGATGTCATCGAAGTTGCGCGCAAACACCGCGTTGATGAAGCCCAGCAGCGAGAAGATCGTCGCCGTCAGCACCACCACCAGCACCGTCACGCCAAGATGGTGTACCTGCAAATGGGTGAAGAACAGCGACAGGATCGTCACAATCACACCCACCATCAGGCCGCGCAGGACGCCACCAATGGTGTAACCGATCAGGATCGTGTGCGGCGACACCGGCGACACCATCAGCTCTTCGATGGAGCGCTGGAACTTGCTGCCGAAGAAGCTCGACACCACGTTGCCGTAGGAGTTGGTGATCACCGACATCATGATCAGCCCCGGCACGATGTACTCCATGTAGGTGAAGCCACCCATATCGCCGATCTGCCGGCCGATCAGGTTACCGAAGATCACGAAGTACAGAACCATGGTGATCGCCGGCGGCAGCAGAGTCTGCGGCCAGATCCGGGTGAAGCGTCTGACTTCGCGGTAAACGATGGTGTTGAGGGCAACGAGGTTGGGGCGCAGCTCCGAACTCATACCGCCACCTTCGACAGATTTTTCTCCACCAGGGACACGAACAGCTCCTCGAGGCGATTGGTTTTATTGCGCAGGCTCAGCACTTCGATGTTCTGCAGGGCCAGTTGGCCGAACAACGCGGTGATGCCCATGGACTTGTCGACCTGAACCTCCAGGGTATGGCCGTCCAGCAGCCGTGCCGGGTAGCCCGCCAGTTGCGGCGCGACACTCAGACCGTTCTTCAGGTCCAGCAGGAAGGTTTCCACATGCAGTTGGCCGAGCAGCTGACGCATGCTGGTGTTCTCGACGATGGTGCCGTGGTCGATGATCCCGATGTTGCGGCACAGCTGCTCAGCCTCTTCCAGGTAGTGGGTGGTGAGGATGATGGTGATGCCTTTCTGGTTCAGTTCGGTGAGGAACGTCCACATCGAACGGCGCAGCTCGATATCCACCCCGGCGGTCGGTTCATCGAGGATCAGCAGACGCGGTTCATGCACCAGCGCCCGGGCGATCATCAAGCGACGCTTCATGCCGCCGGACAGCGAACGCGACGGCACATCGCGTTTGTCCCACAGGCCGAGCTGGGTCAGGTACTGCTCGGCGCGTTCCTTGGCGATCTTCGCCGGAATGCCGTAGTAACCGGCCTGGGTCACGACGATGTCGAAGGTCTTTTCGAACTGGTTGAAGTTGAATTCCTGGGGCACCACGCCGATGGAGCGCTTGAGCGCCGCCGGGTTCTTGTCCAGGTCGTGGCCAAAGATATTCACCGTGCCGCTGGTCTTGTTGACCAGGGTCGAGAGAATGCCGATGGTCGTGGATTTGCCGGCGCCGTTGGGGCCGAGCAAGGCGAAGAAGTCACCTTCGGCGACGTCCAGATCGATACCACTCAAGGCCTGGAACCCGTTGCCGTAGGTTTTGGTTAGCTGCCGGATGGACAGAGCGGAACTCATATCGGATTTACGCACCCAGTAAAGAAAAAAGGACTGATAAAAGGCCGGCGGCGAGGAAGACAACCGCAGCGCTAGAGCGCAATGGTGCTTGCCGTCGCCGCACAAGTACAGTCAAGTGTGTCGATAGTAGGTATTAAGTCAACGCGGTCATGACAGCTTTCTGATACGCCGGACGCTGCTTCAGCCGCGCATACCAGGCTTCAAGATTCGGCTGTGACGCGCGCTCGATCGGCATCTCGAACCAGGCATAAATGAAACTGCCGAGCGGGATATCGCCCATGCCGATTTCATTACCGGACAGATACGGCTGATCCTTCAGCGCCTGATCGGCCATCGCCAGCAAGCCGTCACATTCCTTGATCGCCGCATGGATTGCCGGCCAGTCCTGCTTGTCTGCCGGGGTACGCAGAACGCCCCAGAACACCGTGCGAAACGGTCCGGCAAAACTGGAAGTCGTCCAGTCCATCCATTTGTCAGCGGTGGCGCGGGTCTGTGGATCCGCCGGGTACCACGAAGTATCGGCTGCATGCTTTGCCAGCAGATAACGCACAATGGCATTGGATTCCCACAGCACAAAACCGTCGTCCTGAATCACCGGCACCCGCCCGTTCGGGTTCATTGCCCGGTACTCCGGCGTGTCGACCACCCCAAACGCGCCACCGGCATCAATGGCCTCGTAGGCCAGCCCGAGCTCTTCGGCAGCCCACAACGGCTTTCTGACATTCGACGAATTCTTGCGACCCCAGATCTTCAGCATGACCGCCTCTTTTCCAGTAAATGGGCAGGCAGCATACGCCGGATCAGAGGCGGCCGACATCACCGCGCATGTCACCGGACAGTGGCGTCTGCTGATCGTTGAACAGGTGCGGATAACATTTCTGCAGATGTTCGAAGAAAAAAGATTCCGGTACATCGGCGAACTGGCCGTGATCGACCAGGTACTCCATCAGCAGCGCACCATCGCTGTTGTACGGGTGGAAAACGCTGTCGTTTACGCCATCGAATTCCAGCGGCGCAACGTTGAACATTTCGCAGAGTTTCTGGTTGAACGCGGGTGTGGCTTTCACCCAGAGATCATTGAGAAACAGCTCGGTATAACCATGCATGGCGAACACTTCGCTTCTCAGCAGTTCAAGCAGACGCGGCGTCGACAGATGATTTTTCACATCCGCCAGACCAATGCGTGCGGGGATCCCGCAATGGCGCGCGCAACCGGCGAGCAACGTGGCCTTGGGTACGCAATAACTCTCACCCGCCGCCAGCGCGTAGCTGCCGCGCAAGGTCTGCGGGTCGCGGCTGAAGGTGTACATGTTGTAACGCACCGCCTCGCGCACGGCGTAATAAAGACTGACCGCCTGCGCGAGCGGATCGCGGCTGGCACCACGGTGCTGCTCGGCGAACTCCACCACCGAGGGGTGGTCACTATCGATGAAGCGACCGGGGCTCAGATACTCGTGCATGACGACATTCTCCTGATTGAGCCCCGAGTCTAGCGAGAGGTTCAGCACAGAGATAACGACGTTTCGGCCAAACATGCACGCAAAGACGCGGAAGCTGCGAACGATTTCCCACGCGTGTTGCCCACCGAACCTACAAAAGACATCCGGGGTTTCCCACGATTTCAATCACCTTGCTCTGACCGCCCCGTTTTGCAGATGCCGTCTAAGCTCTGGAGGGTCGGTTCGCCCTGGTTCACGGAGGATTAAATATGCTGTTGTTGTGGATACTGGTTCTGATCGTCGGCGTGGCGTATCTGGCCCACCGGCGCATCGCCCCGCTGCCGGCACTGGGTATCGTCGCCGCTTACCTGTTGGCGATGGGGATTTTCAGCCATGCACCGGGCTGGTTGCTGCTGATTTTCTGGGTCGTGCTGGCCCTGGTGGCCGCCCCGTTGCTGTTGCCTGACCTGCGCCGCAAACACTTTACCGCGCCGCTGTTCAGCTGGTTCCAGAAAACCCTGCCTCCGATGTCGCAGACCGAACGCGACGCGATCGACGCCGGCACGGTGTGGTGGGACGGCGAACTGTTCAGCGGCCGTCCGGATTGGGACAAGCTGCTGTCCTATCCCAAGGTGCAACTGAGCGAAGAGGAACAGGCGTTCATCGACGGCCCGACCGAAGAGCTCTGCGCCATGGTCACCGACTGGCAGATCGGTCAGTCGATGGATCTGCCGCCCGAAGCCTGGACTCACATCAAGGAACACGGTTTCTTCGCCCTGATCATTCCCAAGGAGTTCGGCGGCAAGGGTTTCTCCGCCTACGCCCACTCCCAAGTGGCGATGAAACTGGCGACCCGCAGCGGCGACCTCGCCTCTACCGTGATGGTGCCCAACTCCCTCGGCCCGGCCGAACTGCTGCTGCATTACGGCACCGACGAACAACGCAATCATTACCTGCCACGGCTGGCCCGGGGCGACGACATTCCTTGCTTTGCGCTGACTGGCCCGCTCGCGGGTTCAGACGCGGGTGCGATGCCCGACACCGGGATCATCTGCAAAGGCGAATGGGAAGGTCAGGAAACTCTCGGCCTGCGCCTGAACTGGGAAAAACGCTACATCACCCTCGGCCCGGTCGCGACCTTGCTCGGCCTGGCCTTCAAGGCCTATGACCCGGATCACCTGCTCGGCGACAAGGAAGACCTGGGCATCAGCCTCGCGCTGATCCCGACCGACACCCCCGGCGTGGAAATCGGTCGCCGCCACCTGCCGCTGGGCGCTGCGTTCATGAACGGCCCGAACTCCGGCAAGGACGTATTCATCCCGCTGGACTTCCTCATCGGCGGCCAGGACATGCTCGGCAAAGGCTGGATGATGCTGATGAACTGCCTGTCGGTCGGGCGTTCGATCTCGCTGCCGGCAGTGGGCACCGGCGCGGCCAAGTTCACCAGTCTGGTGACCGGGCAATACGCGCAGATTCGCGAGCAATTCAACGTGCCGCTGTCAGCGTTCGAAGGCATTCAGGAAGCCATGGCACGGATCGGCGGCAACGCCTGGATGATGGACGCTGCGCGGATGCTGACCGCAAACGCGGTGGATCTGGGCGAGAAGCCTTCGGTGCTGTCGGCGATCCTCAAATATCACCTCACCGAGCGCGGTCGCGAGTGCATCAGCCACGCGATGGATGTGCACGGCGGCAAGGCGATCATCATGGGCCCGAACAACTACCTGGGCCGCAGCTGGAACGGCGCACCGATCTTCATCACCGTGGAAGGCGCGAACATTCTTTCGCGCAACCTGATGATCTTTGGTCAGGGCGCGATCCGCTGCCATCCGTTCGTCCTCAAGGAAATGGCCCTCGCCGGACGCGAGGACAAGGACCAGGCGCTCAAGGAATTCGATGGCCTGCTGCTCAAGCACATCGGATTTGCCGTGAGCAACGCCGCCAGCACGCTGGTGCTGAACCTCGGCTTCGGCCATTTCGAACATGCACCGGGAGACAAACTCAGCCAAGGTTATTTCCGCGCCCTCAACCGTCAGGCTGCCGCGTTTGCCATGCTCGCCGACCTGAGCATGATGCTGCTGGGCGGCGAACTGAAACGCCGCGAGCGTCTGTCGGCGCGTCTGGGTGATGTGCTGAGCAACCTGTATCTGGCCTCGGCGGCGCTCAAGCGTTATCACGACCTCGATTCCCCGGCGTACATGGAACCGCTGTTCAGATGGGCCATGGAAGAAAGCCTCGGCCAGTCGGAAAAAGCGCTGGATGAACTGCTGACCAACTTCCCGAACCGGGTCTTCGGCTGCCTGCTGCGAGTGATCGTGTTCCCGTTCGGCCGCCGTCACAAAGGCCCGTCGGACAGACTCGGTGCCGAAGTGGCTGCGGTCATCGGCCGGGCCAAGGGCGATCCGGCGCTGGAAGAACTGCTTGCCGGCTGCTATCGCCCGCAATCGGCCGACGATGCGGTCGGTGCGCTGCAGCACGCCTGCGATCAGTTGAACGCTGCGCAACCGCTGCACAAAAAACTGCACACCTCGCTCAAGAGCGGTCAGGTCAAACCGGTCGCCGGCGAACACGCCATCGATGCCGCACTGGAAGCCGGGGTGTTGCAGGCCGTGGAAGCCCAGACCCTGCGTGATGCCGAAGCGGCTCGACGCAAGGTGATCGATGTCGATGATTTCGACAAGGAGCAACTGAAACCGGCGGACGGCAAAATCCGCTGATCCCTTCAATCAGTGAAAAACGGGCGCAGGGGCTTTATACTCCCGCGCCCGTTTTGCTCTTGAGGACTTATCTCGTGTCCAACGTCGTTGCCGATCATCTGGTTTTGCTCGACCACCTGCGCAGTATCCTGGTCGCCGTAGGTGAGGCCGATCAGGTTCCCGAAGAAAGCCATGCCCTGTTCCTGGAGCGTTTCGACGAACTGCTGGCATCCCTGCCGATCGAGCCGATCGAAAGCCAATACCTGGGCCAGGACATCCTGACTCAAGTGATTACCCGTTACCCGCAAATTGCCCACCTGATCCCGCGGGATCTGCTGTGGTTCTTCGCCGGCGACTGCCTGCATTACCTGTCCGACGAAGAAATCGACATGTACCAGGCGCTGGAAGAACGCCGCTACGAAGCCGAACAGAACGATGAACCGTTCGACTGGAACCAGGAAAAACAGCTGCTGGCGATGTCCGCCCAGGACAGCAAGCACTGATTTTCGCCCGATAAAAAAGGCCCGCATGGTGATCCATGCGGGCCTTTTTTTATCGGGTCAGAGCAACCCTTCACTCTCGGGCAATTCGTACTCCGCCAACGGTTTTGAACCGCCGGATTTTGCCGGCTTGCTCAGGGTCGGCTCTTTCTCCAGGCACTCCACCAGATAGTCGATGAACACCCGCAGCTTCGGCGGCAGATAACGCGTCGGCGAGTGCAGCAACCACAACCCGCCGTGGTACGACGCCAGGAACGTCCAGTCCGGCAGCACCTGCACGATCAGCCCCTGCTCCAGGGCATAACGCGCGGTGAAATACGGCAGGCTGCCAATGCCGATGTGCTGCAACACGGCGCCCAGACGCACGCCGGTGTGATTGGCGGCATACCGCCCGCGCACGCCGACAGTGACGGCTTTCGTGCCTTTCTTGAATTTCCAGCGCGCATCGCTCGGGGTTTCGCCCAGGTAAATGCAACTGTGGTTAAGCAAGTCATGGGGATGAGTCGGCGTCCCGTGTTCGGCCAGATACTGCGGCGTCGCGCAGAGCAAATGGTCGATGGTCAACAGTTGTCGTCCCACCAGTCCAGCCGGTGGACGGTCCGTGATGCGAATGGCCAGGTCGACATGGTCGTCGATAAGATCGACCTGGCGGTCCTCCAGCAACAGCTCCACGTCGACCTTCGGATAGCGCCGCAGAAACTCCGGCATGTGCGGATGAATCGCGAAGCGCCCAACCGCTTTCGGCACGCTGACCCGCACCAGCCCCTCGGCTTCGTGGGTGAACTGGCCGCTGATCTCCATCACCGACTTCGCCGCGCTGACCATTTCCTGACAGCGTTTGAACACCTCTTCCCCGCCATCGCTCAAGCGCAGTTTGCGCGTGGTGCGTTGCAGCAGCCGCGTGGCCAGCGCCTTCTCCAGCCGGGAAATGCTGCGGCTGACTGCCGATGGCGATGAGCCCAATTGGCGAGCGGCTTCGGAGAAGCTGCCGGTCTCTACGACCTTGACGAAAATCGCCATTTCACCGAGCAGCGGCAGTGGAAGATTTATGCTCACAGCGCAACAGTCCTTTGATGTTTGAACGGATTATCACGTTATTGCACGATTCATATAATTAAAAAAGAAACTTTAATAAGGGCATGGAATATGACGCTTCGCCTCTTTTTCCATAGTGATGACCTCAAGGCCAATGTGGAAGTCCTCGACTGCACGCCCCACGAGAACGAATTCGCCGTTGTGTTGCGCGCCACACTTTTTCATCCCCAGGGCGGTGGCCAACCCTGTGATACCGGCTGGATTGGCGACAGCCAGGTTCTGCGCGTCGTTCAGGAACCGGACCGGATCATTCATTTCGTCGATCAACCGGTGCCACTGGGCATGACCCAGATTCGCGTCGACGAAGAACGCCGCCGCTTCAACACCCGCATGCACTCTGCCGGGCATTTGATCGGCCACTTTGTCCAGGCCATGGGCTGGATGCCGATCAAGGCCCATCACTGGCCGGACGAGGGCCGGGTGCAATTCAAGCCCGGAGATTCGGCTCAGGAAGTCGATGCACAAGTCGTTCAATACGGCATCGGGCAATGGATCGAACACGATCTGCCACGCCTGACGTCCCTGCGCGAAGGCGCACGGGAAATCGGTTTCGGTGAACTGCCAGCCTATGGCTGCGGTGGCACCCATGTACGCAGCCTGAAGGATCTGGGCACAGTCACGATCGCGTCCCTTTCGCAGAAGAAAGGCACGTTGTCCGTCCACTACAGCGTGGATTGAGGATTTCGGGCGCTGCCAGATGCAGCGTCCGACGCCGGGGGAACCGCGTTCGCCGGTTCCGTTGACTATTCGATAGATGGACCTGAAACCATGATGCTTGACGTCGAGCGTCTCGATGAGACGTGCATAAAAAAACTGGCCAACGAAGAAGTCCTCGCCATCCGCGTCAAGGGCTTTCTGCCCCAGGCGCAGGCGATCCAGATTGGCGACAAGATCCTCGCGCCCGGCTTCGAGGGCTACATCAACGCGCCCAGCATCGGCCGCATCGGCATGGCGTTCTACGAGGCGGAAAACCAGCCGCTGCTGATCGAAGACTACTTCGAGCGCGCCACCAGCAACATCGCCGAGCTGCGTAACCGTTGCGCGCCCTATTCGTCACCGGTCGACACCCTGCGCTGCATGCTCGACGAATCCTGGCCGGCGGGTGCCCACCTGGAAAACCTTTACGGTCGCAAGATGTACGTCGGCCTGTCCCGGGTAGTGAAACCGGGCGTGTGCTTCCTGGCCCATCACGACATCTTCGCCAAGGACGCCCCGGAAAGTTTTCAGGCCCGCAGCCTCGAGGCGCAGTTCGCCTGCAACGTCTACCTCAACATGCCAACCGAAGGCGGCGCATTGCAGATGTGGGAAGACGACATTTCCCCGGACCGCTTCGATGAAATGCGCGGCGACAGCTACGGCATCGACCCGGCGCTGCTTGGCCCGCCCGCCCTCGAAGTACGCCCGGAACCGGGGGATTTCATCATGTTCAATTCGCGTCGCATGCACTCGGTAACGCCGGGCGTGGCCGATCCGCGCTTGAGCCTTTCGTTTTTTGTCGGCTATCGCGGCAATGCTTCACCCCTGACTTTCTGGAGCTGAAATGACATCGAATTACCTGGGCGAGTTTCTGGCATTGGCCACCATCCACTTTCTGGCCGTGGTCGCTCCCGGCCCGGACTTCGCCGTGACCATCCGCCAGAGTGTGCGTTTCGGTCGACTGGTCGGCATCTGCACGGCATTGGGCATCGGCGCGGGAATTTCCGTGCACGTGCTGTACACCTTGCTGGGCGTAGGCGCCTTGATGCACACCACGCCCTGGCTGCTGACCGTCGCCAAAGTGGTCGGCGGTGCTTACATTCTTTACCTCGGCGTCAGCCTGATACGCAGCAAACCCAAGACGACAATGGAAGGCGAAAAGACCAGCGACGAACCGTTGATTGAACAATCGCTGTTCAAGGCGTTTTCCACCGGTTTCCTGACCAACGCCACCAACCCCAAGGCCACGCTGTTTTTCCTGGCGATCTTCACCACGATCATCAGCGCCAGCACACCGCTGCAAATCCAGGCCCTGTACGGGTTGTGGATGTGCGGGGTGAATGCGTTGTGGTTCGTGATCGTCGCGCTGTTCTTTTCCAGCAGCAAAGTGCGCGTGCTGTTCATGCGCATGGGCCACTGGTTCGAGCGCAGCATGGGGGTGATTCTGATCCTGTTTGCCGGGCGTCTGGTGTTGTCGATGTAATCTGCGCCCATAAAAGAGGCTCGCACAGTCAAGCTGGCGAGCCTCTTTTGCTTTCGGGATCCGTTGTAAGTCCTGCCCTAGAGGCCTCAATCCTATTTTTTCGATTCAGTGTCATTTTTGCGACGTGTCTCACTTCGGGGGCTCCCCTATCACTCGCTGGTGGTGTTAGTTTGCGAAACCGTCTGACGCTTCGATCAGATACCTCCTACTCACTGCCTGCAAAGGAATGCCCTTAGCAATGGACTTTTCACTCAAGCAACTGGCCGCCTCGACGTTGATTCTGGCCAGCCTTTCGTCCGTCACACTGCCAGCCCACGCCAACCTGACCGAGCAGCAGAGCGCGACCATCCTCAAGACATTCAACGAGGCAAAGGTCAGTGATTTCAGAGCGTTTCTCGGTGATCTGGCAAAGAACGACCTGAGCAAGACCGACGATCTGCGTCCAGCCATCAGCGCCTTCCTCGATAACAAGACGCTGACCGCCGAACAGCAAAACGAGATCCATCGCTTGCTCGGCCTCTACACTCGCGTGAAGTACGGCAAAGCCGCGCTGGAAACCCTGCGCGAACTGGTGGAAATCCCGACCTACCGCAAGGACGGTGTCGATCAGCACGACAACCCCGAGTTCATCAAGATCGCGGGCAAGATCAAAGCTCTAGCCGAGTCTTTCGGCCTGAACTACCGCAACATCGACAACCGCGTTTACGAAATATCCCTCGACGGCAGCGGCAAGGACGTCGTCGGCATTCACGCTCACGCCGACGTGGTGCCGGTAACGCCGGAAAACTGGGTACTGAAGGACGGCACCAAACTTGATCCGTTCAAAGTCACACTGATCGGCGACCGCATGTACGGCCGTGGCACCGAAGACGATAAAAACGGCATCGTCGTAACGCTTTACGCCATGAAGGTGATCAAGGAAGAGAAGCTGCCACTGGCGCGCAATTTCAAACTGCTGGTGGACACCACCGAAGAAACCACCGGTGACGCGATTCCTTACTATTTCGAACGCAACCCGACGCCGGAGTACAACCTGGCGCTGGACGGTGGCTATCCGGTGGTGATTGCCGAGAAAGGTTACGGCACCGTCATGGCTAGGTTCGCCAAGCGCAAGGCCGAGGGCAAAGGCGCGGAAATCACCTCGATGACAGGTGGCCTGGCGACCAACCAGATTCCATCGGTTTCGGTCGTCACCCTGGTGACTGACAAACCTGCCGACCTGGCGGCCAGCCTGCAAAAGGCCGGCGCTGAATACGCCAAGCGCAATGGCGGCGATTTCGAAGTGAACGCCAAGGTCGATGGCAAAGACGTCAAACTCACCGTCACCGGTGTTTCCGCGCACTCGTCCGAGCCTGAATCCGGCGTCAACCCGGTTGCCCGCATGCTCGACTTCATCCACAGCGTGGACGGCAAGATCGCCCTCAAGCACAACCATATCACCGACGCTGCGCACTACGCCGCCGACAATTGGGGCCTGGACTACAAGGGCGGCAAGCTGGGCGTCGGTTTCGCCGATGACTTCATGGGCCCGCTGACCACTTCCCTGACCTACGTCGGCATGGACGACAAAACCTTCAAACTCGCGGTTAACCTGCGCGTGCCGAAGGGCAAGTCGCCGGAACTGCTCAAGACAGAAATCGCCGACAAACTGGCAGCCTGGAGCAAGAAAAACCATGTCGCGGTGAACTTCGACTATTCGATCGCCGAACCGATGTACCGCAACCCTGAAGGCGAATGGGTCAAGGCGCTGCTGGCGGTGGCCACCGAGAATCTGGGCATGAAACACGAATTCGGCACCTCGGCCGGCGCCACCTCAGTGCATGAACTGCCGAACGGTGTGCAATTCGGCCTGGCACGACCTGAGGTCAAATACACCGGTCACACCGATGGCGAGTTCAAGACCGTTGACCAGTTCTTGCTGGACCTGCAGATCGTCACCGAAATGATGGGACGCATCGGGCAATTGCCAAAACTGTGATCCATACGTCAACGCCACAATGAACAAAGGCCCGTCGGTTCCCACCGACGGGCCTTTTCAATTCAGTCGACGACCGCCACACCCATTCGACTGCACACGAAAAACCGCCTCCCCATCAGCAGCATTGCCAGCGTCAATGCCGTAATCAGCCCCAGCCAGATGCCTTGCGGTCCCCAGCCCAACCCGAACGCCATCAGGCAACCGAACGGCAAGCCGACACCCCAGTAACAGAAAATCGCCAGCCACATGGGCACACGAGTGTCCTGCAAACCGCGCAAGGCGCCGGCGGACAGCATTTGCAACCCATCGGGAAACTGTAACGCTGCGGCGTACAGCAAAAGCGTCGAGGCGAGCGCGGTGACCGCTACATCCGCGCTGTACCAACCCGCTATCGTTTCATTGCCCAACAGCATGATCAGTACCGAAACGCTTTGCGCGACCAGGACGATGACGCAGCCCGCCCCGGCAGCCTGCCGGACGCCTTTGAAATCCCCCCGCCCCAACGCATGACCGACCCGAACGGTCGTGGCTTCAGCTACGGCCACCGGGATCATGAAACACAGCTGAGCCAGATTCACCGCGATCTGATGGGCCGCCAGAAAAGTCGAGCCGAGGCGGCCAATCAGTAGCGAGGTGACAATGAACAGACTGCCCTGGGTCAAAATCGCGATGCCGATCGGTATTCCAACCCTCAACAAATCAACGATGCCGGCAAGACGCGGCGGATCAAAGCGGGCAAACAGCTGCAAATGCGCCAGCCGCTTGCCTCGCCAGAGGTGCGCAGCGAACAGCAACGCTTGCAGCCACATCATCAAGGCCGACGCGATGCCCAGTCCTTCAGCCCCCATCTCCACGAAACCCAACTTGCCATTGGTCAGCACATAACCCACTGGCGCCAGAAACAAGAGACCACCAAAACCGAAGACCATGGTCGGACGCATCCAGTGCATTCCTTCGCACAGATAGCGCATGCAGAAAAACAGGGTCAACGCCGGACTTCCCCAACGCACAGCCTGCAGAAAGGCCTGTGCCCCCGGAATAATTTCCGGTGCAATCCCGGCGGGTGCGAGCAGATGAGGCGCAAGGCTCAGGAAAGCGAACATCAGCCCTCCCATGAACAGCGCCAACCACATGGCCTGGCGAAAGATCGGCCCAATCTCGTCTGTTCGCTCCGCGCCGTGTAAACGGGCGACTGAAGCGGTCAGCGCAATCAATGTTCCGATTGGCACCAGCATCGGCAGCCACAACAACGCCGTGCCGAGCGTGACGGCAGCCAAGGTATCGGTGCCGTGATTGCCCGCGATGAGGTTATCCACGAAAGCAATCAGCCCTGCGCACAGGTGCCCTATGACCAACGGAAGCGACAGCCATGCGGTTGCTCGAATCTCGCGCAGATGGCCGGGAGGTCTGATCGTTTGTGACATTAAGTGAGATCCTCGAATTCGATCACCCCCGCTTCAGCCATCAAGGCTGACGGGGCGGACGTTATCTCAGAATCGATCGAGGGCTGGCTGTCAGACGCTTCCGCAAATCACGGATTCACCGTAGGAAAGTTGTAACAAAGCACAGCCCGCCCAAAAAACGCGCATACAAAAACGCCGCTCATCACTGAGCGGCGTTTTTGTGAATATGGAGCGGGAAACGAGACTCGAACTCGCGACCCCGACCTTGGCAAGGTCGTGCTCTACCAACTGAGCTATTCCCGCAATGGCGTCCCCTAGGGGACTCGAACCCCTGTTACCGCCGTGAAAGGGCGGTGTCCTAGGCCACTAGACGAAGGGGACA